>JBGPDI010000100.1:0-17110 GCA_041482215.1 Candidatus Acidiferrum sp.
AGCTTGGATTCGAGGCGCGCTTTCACGGAGGGCCATTCGGAATCGATGATGCTGTAATAGGCGGAATGGCGGATGCGGCCACTGGAGGTGATCATGTGGTTTCGAAAGATGCCTTCTTCTTTTGCGCCGATGCGCAGGATGGCGGCGCGCGATATCTCGTTCAGCGAATCCGTCTTTAGCTCGACGCGCATGCAGCCTAGTGTTTCGAACGCGTGCCGCAGCAAAAGGTATTTCGCTTCCGTATTCATGGCGGTGCGCTGCCATTCGCGTGCCACCCAGGTCCAGCCAATTTCCACGCGATGATGGGTGCGGTCAATGTTGCCGTAGCGTGTGCTACCGATCACCCGCCCCGTGGCTCTTTCAAGAATCGCAAAGGGAAGGGATACGCCGCGCTCCTGCTCCTGCAGCGCCGTCTCGACGTGCGCCGCCATTTCTTCAGGCGTTCGAACGGGTACAGGGATCCAGCGCCACAATTCCTCGTCGAGCCCCACCTGAGCAAGCCCTGTCAGATGCACCTTGGACAAGGGCTCCAGACGCACGTTTTGCCCTTCCAATGTCACGGGCGTGACCACCATTTCCGCCGCCATAGTGGCGCATTGTAGAGGCAGTCTGCACCTTCAGCGAGGACCAATTTGGCCATGTTTGCATCCTGAGATGGTGGAGAGGAAACGGGATGCGGGAGAAGCGCAGCGTGAGGTATGATAGAGTCTTCGGAAATCATATATTCAGGACAACAATGCCGACTGCAACGAATGGAAAAGTATTGCTGAGGGTGAGGCCTCGGGGCTTCTGCGCGGGGGTAGTACGCGCAGTGGATATCGTCGAATTGGCGCTGGAAGCCTACGGCGCGCCGGTCTATGTACATCATGAGATCGTCCATAACACATACGTGGTAGAGCAGTTGCGCCGGCGCGGGGCGATTTTTGTGGAAGCCATTGAGGAAGTACCGCACGGCGCAGTACTAGTCTTCAGCGCTCACGGAGTGCCGCCGACGGTTCGCGACGAAGCCAAATCTCGCGCGCTGAAAGTGATTGACGCCACCTGCCCACTGGTGACTAAAGTTCACTTGGAGGCGCTGAAGTTTGCGCGCGAAAAGCGCACCATTATTTTGATTGGCCATCGGGACCACCAGGAGATTGTCGGCACTTCGGGCGAGGCGCCGGAAAGCACCATCGTGGTGGACTCCGTTGCCGCAGTGGACGCACTCGAAGTCGAAAATCCCGATAGGCTTTCGTTCCTAACGCAAACGACTCTGAGCCTTTACGACACGCAGGAAATCGTGGCGCGGCTGCGACAGAAATTTCCGTTCATCCAAGGGCCGGCGAGCGATGACATTTGCTATGCCACACAAAATCGTCAGGAAGCGGTCGAGCAAGTGGCTAAGGACGTGGATTTGATATTAGTGGTGGGTTCGCCGAACAGTTCGAATTCGAACCGCCTGGTGGAAGTGGCGCAGCGCAGCGGCGTCAAGGCGCAGTTGATCGACTCGGCGAAGGATATTGACGTGAAGTGGCTCGAAGGAGTCGCGCGCGTGGGTTTGACCGCAGGGGCGTCCGCGCCAGAAGTGCTCGTCGAGCAGGTTAGCGAACGGCTGGCGGAGTTTGGCTTTACGGATCAGCGGGATCTGGATTTGATCCGAGAGGACGTGCGCTTCACGCTTCCGCCGGAATTGGCGACAATTGCACCAGCGCCGCGCCGCTAAAGAGTTTGCAGTTTGCAGGACTCGGCAGGGGAACGCCGAGCAGGGCCGTAGAGAATTTCGGGCCTGAGGTTTACACGTTCCGACCATCAGTGCCCTGGCGCGGTAACCGGGGAATACAAGACAAGGAGCCAGACCTTGGCGGTCAAAATCGTCCGTCAGCCGAAGAAGATTGCCCTGATTGGCGCGCCCTCGAGCGCCGCAGCGTTCTCCGCGGGAAGCGAGAAAGCGCCAGCGGCCCTGCGTGCCGCCGGGCTTATCGAAAAATTGCAGACGGCGGGTTTCGAAGTTGTGGACTACGGCGATTGCGCTCCGCGGCTCTTCGCGGATGACGACGAACACCGGCGCGCGCGCAATATGGCCGAGATTGTTGCCGGCCTGAATGATTTGAAGACGCGCGCGGAAATCGCGGTGAAAAGCGGCGCGTTGGTGCTGGTGCTCAGTGGTGATTGCGCGCAAGTCATCGGCTTGCTTACAGGTACACGGCGCTATTACAAGCACGTGAATCTTCTGTGGTTCGATCGCGACGCGGATTTGAATACACCGGCTTCCACGCCATCGGGCCGCATTGATGGAATGGTCGTGGCGCACATTATTGGCAAAGGTGCGCCGGAACTGGTGCGCTTCTGGAGCGACGCGCCACTGGTGCGCGAGCCGGATGTGACGCTCTTCGGAATCGAGAGGCTCGATCCGCCGGAGCAGGAATTTTTAAACAAGTCGCCGATGCGGCACATCCATGCCGCGGATATCCAATCCAAAGGCGGCAGCAAAGCAGCGAATGAAGGGCTCGTGCAGGTTCACGCCGACGCGCGCGAATTTGTACTGCACCTCGACTTGGATGTGATTGCTCAGGAAGATTTTCCCGCCGTGAATGTGCCGGGCAGCGATGGGTTGCGTTACGAGGACGTGCGCGCCGCGTTTATGGAATTTGCGAAACACAAGAATCTGCTGGGGCTGGATGTGGCGCAGTACAACCCGGACAAAGATCCGGACGGAAGCGGCGCGAAGAGAGTAGTGGATCTTCTTGTCGAAGTGCTTTCGGCGCGCCTCGATGCGCTGGCCGCTCCTGCACCGGAGCCAGCCGCAAGTTCTGAACAGGTTTCCTCTTCAGAAACGACCGCATAGAACTTCGTAAGTTTTTTTCTTTCCACAAAAAATCTCCACGCAATTCACGAAGCGGCTGTGACGCGTTTGCGCAGATAGCGCGCGAAGCCCAGAAATGAAAGATTCAGTCCTGCGCTGAAGGCGTAATGATCCACTTCTTCGGCGGGAAGATTCTGAGAGATTTCGGCGTACGTTTTCGACATGAAAGAGTCCATCGCAGAGGTGTCGCTGGGGGCGGAGCGCAGGATTTCCGCGGTGAGTGCGGCCCAGCGATGCAGCCGTTCACGGAACAACAAGATGTGTTCGGCGGGATTATCGGAATAACCAAAGTGCGTGAGGTAGAGCCGCGCGGGCTTGCGCTCGAGAATGGACGCGAAGGAAGCGTCCCAGAGTTCGAGGTCCACGTCCGGTGGAGGAGTGGCGGGCATAACGAAGGAATTGCCTTCGATGCGTACGCCCGTGGTATCGCCGACGAATGCTACGTCTTCCGTCTTGTCGAAGTAGCTGACGTGATGCGAAGCATGGCCGGGTGTGTAGACGACTTCGAGTTTGCGCGTGCCGAGCGTAAGGGACTCGCCACCTTCGAGGATCCGGAGACTTTCCTTTGGGACGGGGAGGTCATCGCCAAAAAGGATTTGCAGGTCATTGGGCCAAAGGCGAGCGGCGCTGGCGAGAAGTTTGGACGGATCGATCATGTGCGGAGCGCCTTTGGAGTGGACATAAACGGTAAGGCGCGGATTTTCGCGGACGAGCGCGCCGGTGGCGCCGGCGTGGTCCAGATGAATGTGGGTAAGAAGGATGGCGTCGAGATCGCCAATAGTGATGCCACGAACGTGGAGGGATTGCCGCAGAGTTTCGAGCGTGGAGCCAGGGCCAGGGTCGATGATGGCGCGATGGCTGTCCGACTCGAGAAGCGCGGCTGCGATGGTGTGCGGGCGCCCCATCCAGAGATTGTCGAGGGTGGTGATCGAGTTCATAGAGGCGGATAGTTTAGCGTAGAAACAATGAAGTAACGAACTTGGGAAGTAGAGAAGTCCGGGTGAGCTTTTAGTAAGGAAAGACAAGGAGAACTGGTATCGGTGTTGGCTGGTGCGGGCGGACCAGGTAAGCGGGGAAAAGTCAAAAGCCCCAGGTGAAAAACCGTCACCTGAGGCACCCGCTATGCAATGAGGATGGCGAATGCGGCCAGACACCACTCGCCTGCGCTCACGCCGTCGGCTTGGTGTCGGGCGGCTCGAATGGGCTGCAGCGTCCCCGGAAACTCTGACGGAACTTCTCGCGCTCCTCGGGCGTCATCCGCTCCCAGCGCGCGTCCATGCGCTCTTTAATTCGCCGCCTAATATTGGAGCGGGGAGAGCCATGGCCACTAAGACGAAAACCTCCGAACAGAATCCGGCAGAGAGCCAGTAGTCCGAGGCCCTGCCAGAAGGAGATCTGCCGCCATCCGAACAACGTCGGCAGCAGCCAGTTCCACAAACGCATTACCAGTTCACCGCCGATCCAGGTGAAAAGCACCATCGCCGCGATCGCCAGTGGAGCCATCCAAATCATTTTCTTTCTCATGTTGTGTTCCTCAATTCTTCGTATCATTTCTTCGCAAATTCGTCGAAAATGCTTTGCAATCGTTCGCGCAGATGAAGCACCGCGTAGCGTTTGCGCGAGAGCAGAGTGTTGACGCTCACGCCGGTCTCGACGGCCATCTCCTTGAAGCTGCGTCCTTCCAGTTCGTGAGCGACGAATGCTTCACGCTGCTCGTCGGGCAGTTCGTCGAGCGCAAATTCCAATTCATCAAGAAACACGTTGCGGAAGTAGAGCGCTTCCGGCCCGGCATCAGGCGATGGCAACAGATCTTCGATCCGCAGCAGTTCACCGTCTTCGCCCTCGACCACTGCGTCACTGAAGGTAACTGGCTTCTTCCTGCGGAAAAGGTCCGTGATGCGATTGCGCGCGACGCGAAAAAGCCAGCCGGTCACGTGACCGATAGGCATCAGGAGGCGGTTGGCTTTCACCAGTTCGTAGAAGACCTCCTGCACGATGTCCTCGGCGTCGGAGGCATCGGGCACGCGCCGACGTATGAAATTGCGCAGCCGCGAGCGTTCTTCCGCGACGATTTCGGAGATTTGATGGTCTTGCTCGATCATCGAGGTGACGCTCACCGGCCCATCCATCCACTTCTGTAGACGAATGGCGACCGTAAATATTGTAAGGATTTAGGCGGGCGGGTGGGCGGGGGAATGTACTCGAAGAATTAGTTTTGTCAGGAGGCGCGTGGGAGCATATCATCCGGCACTATCCAAAGTAGGCGGAGCGAACCCCCATGACCAGGCCAATCACCATTGCAGCCGTCACTTTACTTTTCTGTGGTGCAGGCCTCCACGCACAGCAGCCTGGGGCTGTTCCTGCGCCTCTCGCCGCGCAGCAAACGGAATCCGACGAGTACACACGTTATGAATTGCTCGCGCCGGAGACGGCGAGTTTCAAGATCTCATATGAAGTGACGGCTACAACCGCCGGGGCGAAAGCGTATTTCAATCCCATCCGCAAAGGGAGCACCGCGAGTGACGAAGCTGTTTACGACGCGATGACCGGCGAGGCGCTGCGCTTCGAAGTCGTCAGTGGCGCGGAGGCTCGCAAGGACGCCTTGATGCCCGACGCGGACCTCTCCGGCAGTTACATCAGGGTTCAACTCGCGCGTCCCGTTCCACCGGAAGGGCAAGGCCGCATCCTCATCGTCAAGACGTACAAGGATGCGAAGAGCTATTACCGCGAGGGCGACGCCATCGTTTTCAATCGCGGACTGGGCATCAGACGAAACAGCGTGGTCTTGCCCAAAGGATTCGAGTTAGTGGGCTGCAACGTGCCGTCCCAAGTTTTGTCACAACCGGATGGACGCATCGCCATCAGCTTCATGAACGCGAGCGCGGGTGAAGCAGCGCTGGTGCTGCGCGCAAAGCCGGGCGCCCAAACCGGGCCGGCCGCGGCGCCTCACTCACCGAAGCAAACGGTGAGTTGGGAAGCGCCGTTCGCAGGTGAAACCGAAAAGGAACGGCTCTCAGAGCGTGCACATCAGGATCGCGACATCGTCTACTTCCTGCAGCAGCCGGAGACTCATGCGTTCAGCCTGTATCACGATTACACCGAGTCTCACCCGGGTGTGGACAAATACTTGAATGTCGTTCGCGAGGGCAGCACGGTTTCCGATCCTTCAGCGTACATTCTCGACACCGGTGAAAAACTTGCGACGCGCCTGATGAGTGGCGCTGAACTCACCGCGGCAAAAATCGAATCCGAAGAACCCGTAAAACCGGCGACGCAAATCGTGGTGATTCCATTTCCTGCGGTGAAAAAAGGGCAGTCCATGCGGCTGAGAATCTCAGAGACATATACCGCTCCAGCCAGCTACCGCTTAGAGGCAGACGAATTAGTCCTTGACCGCACCCTGGGCCGGCCTCGCAACGCCGTTGTTCTCCCCGCAGGATGGTATCTGACCGCCAGCACCATTCCCGCGACCGTTACACAACTTTCCGACGGCCGCATCCGGCTCGATTTCTGGAATGGGCGGCCGGATTCCATGGATGTGCTTTTGAAAGCCCGGCGGCGAATCAGCTCGACGGGTCCAGTTCATTAAATTAGCAACCATGAGACACGAGGAATCACGACTCTGCTGAGATTGAGCGAGGAAATAGTTGCGCGGGAGGCGAATTGTGGAATAACCTTACCGCACCGTACGCCGTGACTTCTGCGGTATTTCACTGATTGTGATTCCACCCATGGTGGGGTGGTATCTGTGGGGAATACGCGGTGAATGGAAAAGCTGGGCGGTGTCAGACGGAGTGCGCTGAAGTCAGCGAAAGTTTCGTGGCTGGGCGTGTGAATCAATCGGCATTCGAGGGAAAGTGATCAGGAGGAAAGTCATGCGGAATTGGTGTGCAGCGCTGGTGATGGGAGCGCTTTTGGCGTTGCCACTGTGCGCGCAGGAGAAGAATAGCGGGACGAGCGGTGATACCAGTGGTGCGGCTGCGTCTACGGAAAAGAGCGCGGCGCCGAGTAGTCCCGCGGCGAGTAGCAAAGTGATCGTGGTAAAGGGGCCGTTTGCGCTACCGGCTAAGGCGCGACCGACACCGTTTCCGGGAGGACAACCTGCGGCCAAGGACACGCGCGCGCCAGGCCTGCTGGTACCACGGTACGAAATCACGGGAATGTACACTTATGTAAATTTTGCGCCGGGAGATCCCTTCTCCAACTTCAACAGCCACGGCGGCACGGGGTCTTTCACCTACAACTTTTCGAGATGGGTTGGGCTGACGGAAGAATTTGGATACCACCATTTCAATCGGGACGCCTCTCCGCTTACCGGAGATACCGCCCCGCAGCCGGGTAGTTTTATGAGCTATCTCGTCGGCCCACGACTCAACTTAAGGAAGTTTGACTACTGGGTTCCGTTCGGTGAATTCATGGTGGGCGGAACAAAAGCTGGTTTTGAGCTCAACGGAATAAGTAACCAGAACGCGTTTGCGATGGTGGTGGGTGGGGGTGTTGATCTCGCCTTGACGAAGAACGTGGCTTGGCGAGTCGCGCAACTCGATTACTTCATGACCAGTGTCACTGGACCGGGCGTCAGCACTGCTGGGCGGCAAAACAACTTCCGTGCGGGGACTGGTTTGGTGATCCGATTTGGAATCCCCAATCCTCCGCCTCCTCCGAATCATCCTCCAGTGGCGGCTTGCTCGGTAGATCCGGTTTCGGTGTATGCGGGTTCGGGTGGGAGCGTGGCTGTGCATGTGAACGCCAGCGACCCGGATAATGATCCCCTGAACTACGGCTACACGGCGACAGGCGGCGCAGTCGAGGGCACGGGCCCGGAGGCGCGCTGGAATTCGACCGGCGTGGCAGTTGGCTCGTACACCGTGACTGTGAAAGTGGACGACAGCAAAGGCGGGACTGCTTCGTGCGCGGCAGACATCAAGGTGGAAGAGAAGCCCAATCGTCCGCCGACAGCGGCGCTTTCGATTGAGCGCAGCCCGATTATGCCGGGCGAAAAAACCGGCGTTACCTGCAATGGCAGCGATCCGGACAACGATCCTTTGACCTACAGCTACACGACGACGGGCGGACAGATCGTGGGGAGCGGTTCTAATGTGCAGTTCGACTCCACCGGCCTGCAACCTGGAATCTATACCGTAAAATGCGCGGTGAATGACGGACGCGGCGGTCTTGCTGACGCTTCGGGCACCGTGGAAGTGAAAGAGCCTCCACAGATCAAGCAACTGGAAGCCAAGCTGGCGCTGCACAGCGTGTACTTCCCAACGGCGCTGCCGACGGTCGCGAAACCCGACGGCGGTTTACAGCCGAGCCAGGCTGCCACGCTGGATTCACTGGCGAGCGACTTCCTGCAATATTTGAAGTATCGGCCGGACGCCCACCTGACTCTCCAGGGCCACGCGGATATTCGCGGAGCCAGGGAGTACAACATAAAACTGTCCGAGCGTCGCGCGGACCGCACCAAGAATTACCTGATTGAAAAGGGCGTGCCTGCGGACCACGTGCAGACTCAGGCGTATGGATTTGAAAAGAACATGACGTCTGAAGAGGTCAAGACGCAAATCGAAGCGGATCCGGATCTGAGTGCGGCCGAAAAAACGAAGATCCTGAAAAACCTGCTGACGGTGCGCTTGGCCAGTAACCGGCGCGTGGACGTCACTCTGAGCACGACGGGCGAGCAATCGGTTCGCAAATTCCCGTTCAGTTCCAGGGATGCTTTGACGCTGCTCAGCAGGGGTGGTGGTGAACCAGCCAAGAAGAAGACGACCCCAACGCCAGCGCCGCCGAAAAAGGCCAAGCCCTAGCAGCTGCCGGTAATAAATCGCTAACTTGGGCAGGAGTGGCTCGTCACTTCTGCCTAGGAAGTAAAAACTACGAGTTCCAAGAAACGGGCTCCCCGAGAGATTCGGGGAGCCCGTTTCGTTTTTGAATAGGCGCGCTTCTGAATATCAATCACGCTATTTCCCGAATTGGGATGGTGGCAGTCGGTAAAGCGGGATTGAAGCCCAAACTGAGACTTGCCCGGTAGGTAGTAACATAGCTAATTTATTGATTTATGAGTACAATCGTGCGACTTCCTGAAATGGAACTTGAGATGCAATTGAAAACGGCACGCAGGAGGATTTGACGATGCCCGCAATAGGTGAGGAAGTGGTGGTGCGCCGGGAAGTTCTTCCGATGAACATTTTGATTGTGGACGACGAACAATCGATCCGCGAGACTTGCGCGACGGTGTCGGAGCAATGCGGAATGAAAGCCGTCATGGTGGCTACGGCGGAAGAGGCGCTGGATGTGCTGGAGCATTCGGCGATAGACATCCTGTTGACGGATTTGAAGCTGCCGCTGATCAACGGAGTCGAGCTGCTGAAACAGGTTCATGACTTGCATCCGGAAGTTGCCGCAGTGGTATTGACGCAGTACGGAACGATCGAATCGGCACTGGAGGCCACGCGGATGGGAGCGGTTGACTATGTGACGAAACCATTCCGCATTGAAGAGCTGCGCACCAGACTCGAGCGGGTGGCGCGCGCGGTGGAGTTGCAACAGGAGAACCGCCTTTTGCGGGAGCAGTTGCGGACGCGTCCGGGATTCGGCGGATTGATCGGCGTCTCCATGAAAATGCAGCGTGTCTACAAAATAATCGAAAAAGTGAGCCAGCACGAGTATCCCGTGCTGGTCCTAGGAGAAAGCGGAACGGGAAAGGAACTCGTGGCGCGGAGTATTCACTTTTCTGGGCCACGACGGGACAGGCCATTTGCTCCCGTGGATTGCTCGGCGCTGGTGCCTACGCTGATCGAATCGGAGCTGTTCGGATATGTAAAAGGGGCGTTTACCGGGGCTATGCAGGCCAAGCAGGGATTGCTGGAGGCGGCACAAGGGGGCACGCTCTTTCTGGATGAGATTGGTGACATGCCCGTGGACCTGCAGGCCAAGCTGCTGCGCGCGCTGCAAGAGCGCGAGGTCAAACCGGTTGGCTCGACGGAGCGCCGGCACATTAATGTGCGCATTATCGCCGCCACCAACAGAGACCTGGATGCGGCGATCCGCACCGGGGCGTTCCGGCAGGACCTGTATTTCCGGTTGAATGTGGTGCAACTGAAACTGCCAGCTCTGCGCGATCGCAAAAGCGACATCCCCATTCTGGTGACGGCTTTTCTTGAAAAATTCTCCGACGCTCAGGGGCCGGTGCGGACGATCTCCGAGGACGCCATGCGCCGGTTGATCGCTTACGACTGGCCGGGCAACGTGCGCGAACTGGAAAATGCCATCGAGCGAGCAGTGGCGTTAGGCTCGGGGCCGATCCTACATGTGGCCGACCTGCCGTCAAACTTGCAATACCCCACCACCGAAAGAGCACCGGAGAAAGATGAGATACTGCCACTCGACGAATTGGAACGGCGCGCGATTCTCCGGACACTGCGCGAAACGAGTGGAGATAAGCTCTCCGCGGCGCGCATGCTGGGTATTGGGAAGACCACGCTGTACCGCAAGTTGAAGCAGTACAACATGGAGCATACCGAGCAGTAAGTTCCGTAGAGCTCTCCAAATTGTTTCGAAAGCGCTGATGATTTTTGGAATTGGTACCACTGGACATTCGAACGCAAGACTACTGTTTTTCCGATGAGCCGGGCGGTTCCCTCCGTTTTTGTTTCGTACTGCGGACAAGTTCACTCTGGGAAGAACGCCGCGCAAAGTTTCGTCATGGAATTTTTCATGGTCCTTTCACTCCTCTAAGTCATTGATTCAACTGGCGAAACTGGTGCCCATGGATGGAACTGCTGATGCAAGTGCGATTACGACAGTTTGCATCTTTCATGGCGTATCCGGTGCGACTTCTGCGAAGACGCAGGAGGAGCGCCGCCGGTTTGAGGCACGTGAATGGGGATTTGGGGAATAAGAACAGAGCAAGAAGCAAGCGGGCGAGGAGTGCCGCGCGCGGCATTGGATGGCGCTTCTCGCGAAGAATTATTACTGGAAGCCCAGAAGTCGCTCGCGAAAAAAAACAAGAACGCCCACATCGGTATCTGGCTCGATGCGGACCGAAGTTCCAACGGCCAGAAAAACATGGCTGCCGCTTTTCACGGAATTGTATGGGATCGGGGAAGCGCCGACACTCCCCAGGAATGGGTTCACCTTTCGGTAGAGCCACCATTGCCGCAGGAACTGCTCTTGCGAGGAATCGCCGTCGAACAAGATCTGGAAGCATTTCCCGCGAATCCCATCATCGGGCTGCTAGTCGGATTGCGACATGCTTTGTGGGTTCCCATTGAGATCAATGACCAATTGAAGGGAGTGATCCTGGCAGGGAGCAATGGAACACACCCTGCGTATTCCCGGGGACGGGTGGAATCGGTCGCGGCGGAACTGGCGCTGGCAGTGGGGTCTGCGGAGGAGCAAAGAAATTCTCAAATGCGAAGCGCAGACCTTGGCGTGGTGCGGCGATTCCTGAAGACATCGGCAACCGGGAATTCCCCGGATGCGCGTCTCTCGAATCTGGCGGAGAGTTGCACAGCGAGGGACACAAACGGTGATGGCCCCGGAGCAGCGTTCGCGGCTATCGGTACGCTGCGGCATCCGGTTCCACAGGCCGACGGAAACTTATTCTTGGACTTTCACTGGCGGAGCGGAGATGAGTTGTGGACTAGCGCGATCGAGAGTGAACCGCTGGCAACCTTGTGGCGCCGTGCACTTGTGGAAAGGCGAGTAACCGGAGACGCCTCCGAACTGAGCTGGACGCATGGGACGGTGGATAGAATTGTGGCTTATCCCCTGGAATCGGAAGGCCAGGTTCTGGGTGCATTGGTCGTGGGACTGGCGGGTCGCGATGCGTCCTTAGCGGCGTTTGAACGGCTAGAGCTGCGAGCAGCATTGGCGGCAACAGCTCTGCATGAGAGAAGCCGCAAGGCAGAGGAATCGCAGGTTGCTATGCGGCAACAAAACTTGCTCGAGTGCATCAGCGAGCCGGTCCTGCTCCTGGATGAGGCTGGGAGAATTGCGGCGGCGAGCCGTGGTGCCCATGAGTTGACTGGCGTGGCCTCCAAGATCGGCGGGCAACGAGCGCCAGACATTCCGCCTCAAACACACCTGACGGAACTTTTCCGCGGACATGAACGTGAGCAAGTCGAGACGTGGCTGCAGAGGTCGGTCGATCAATACCTCGAAAGACGCAGCGACAACCATGAGCCGATTGAGGCGGAATTGCAAAACGGAGCCGGCGTGCGGCTGCGCCAGGCGGGGCCTTTGCACGGCAAGCCAACGGTGATCTTGCTCGAACCGCGAGTGAGCAGCGGCTCGACCGGGATGGCAGACCATGCCGAAACCGAATTGCAGAACGTCATCGAATGGCTCGAAGAAGGAGTCGTGTTGTTTGATGCCGAGGACAATATTCGGGCGATGAATACGCGGTTCGAACAGATCGCTGGTCTAGCCCCTAAGGAGTCTGGGAAATACAAAACGCTGGAGGGATTGATCGGGCGCCTCGAACATCATGCCGCCGATCCGGTGCGATTCACAGAACGGTGGCGCGAACTGGCGCGGGGACTCGAAGGGGGTGTGCGTGAGGAATTGCAAATGATGCACCCCGCCCCGCGGACCCTGGAAAGATCAGCCAGGCCAGTGCTCGATCCCATTGGGCGGCGGCTTGGGCGAGTGGAGATTTACCGCGATCTGACAGCGCAGCGTGCCTTTCAGTCAAAGCTCCTGCAGACGGAAAAACTCGCGGCGCTCGGCCAGATGGTGAGCGGTGTCGCGCACGAACTAAGCAATCCGTTGACGAGCATCATGGGATACGCACACCGGCTTTTGGCGCGCGCGGATGTTCCCGGCTGGAGTGCGGAATTGCGCCAGATTTATCAGGAGGCCGAGCGTGCCGGGACGATCCTTCGACAGCTGCTTCTCAATGCGCGGGAAACTTTGCCAGAGCGCGGGCTGCTGTCCTTGAATCAGATCGTACAGCGCGCACTGGACCTGCAACGCTTCAGCCTGGCCGCGGAAAAGATTCGCGTGGAGATCGATCTGGACCCCGTGCTCCCCTTCGTGGAGGGAGACCCCGGTCATTTGCAGCAGGTGTTGATGAATCTGGTGGGCAACGCCCAGCAGTCCCTCGAGCAGCAAGGGCAGGGCGGAACGATCAGCCTGCGGACGCGGAGAATCGGCGAGCGGCGCGTGTTGCTGGAGGTCTCGGACAATGGTCCCGGAATTCCGCAAGCGATCCTGGCGCGAATCTTCGATCCCTTTTTTACCACCAAGCCCGCTGGAGAGGGGACGGGGTTGGGGCTTTCGATTGTTTTGAGCGTAGTGCGCGAACATGGCGGACAGGTTCATGTCATCAGTCCGCCCATGGGTGGAGCAGTATTTCAAATCGAGCTTCCAACGGCTTCGGAAGTCTTGCAACAAGGGTCCCGCGGGCTTCCTCCACAGGCGCGGAAGAAATCGATTCCAGAGATTGCACCGGCCGGCGGGCACGAGGATACCTACGTGCCGGTGTTCGAAACCAGAAAAGGCTTGCGCGTACTTGTCGTAGAGGATGAGCCGACCGTCGCGCGTTTGATCGCCGACGTGCTGGAAGACGAAGGGATGCATGTGGAGGTGCTGCTGGACGGCCGCGAAGCTCTGCAGCGCGCGGCACGGCAGATCTTTGACCTCGTCATTTGCGACATGAAGATGCCGGGTCTCGATGGACAACATTTCTATAAATCCTTGGAGCGTTCGGGGAATCCCTTGCGAGAGCGATTCTTGTTCGTCACCGGAGACGTTATAGCAGCGCAAACGCGGGAGTTTCTGGAACGCAACCAGTTGCCGCACGTTGCTAAGCCATTCCGTGTGGAAGAGTTGACGGAAAAGGTGCACAGCGTGCTGGAAACACAAGCTCACCGCCAGCGATCGTCTGCGGATCTGGCGAGAAAAAATGCAGCAAGGAATGGATGAATTCATGTTGAACCGGGAACAAACTATATTGGTCGTGAGTGACGATGCTGCGTTGTGCGCCGCGGCACGGCGGGAGTTCGAAAGCAGAATCGCGGGGCTGCGTGTGGCGTCGGTGACCAGCGTGGCCGCCGCGCGGCGGATCCTCGAAGATGATGCGCCCGCCGTGATCGTGCTCGAAGAAGCCGCGATCCTGCCGGAATCCGATGGGCCGCGGGGCATCGTGCCGAGGCTTGACGCAGTGGTGACCTTGCTGGCGGTTTATGCGCCGGTTGTGGTCATCGGGACGGCGGAGCGGCGTGCCGAACTGACGGCGCTGATCGATGCGGGTGCGGCCGACTATGTGGAGCGCGATGGAGGGTGCCTGCCGTCAGCGCTTGGCTGCATTCAGAGCCGCTTGCGGCAGGCACAGAGAATAGCCGACAGGGCGCGTGTGCCCTTTGAAGAGTCGGAGGAAGATTTTGGGAAGTTGCTCCGTCACGAGCTAAACAATCCGCTCACCGGGATTCTGGGGAACGCGGAACTGCTGTTGGCGGAAGTTCATAGAAATAAAGACGGTAAAATCCCCTATGGCGGAGAACAGCGCCTGGAAACGATTGCCGCCCTGGCGGTGCGATTACGCGAGACGGTCCGCCGATTGAGCCAGGAGTGGGAAGAGCGACAGCATCCTGTCCACTAGAAGGGCAGAGTCCTTGGAAAGGCAAAAGTCTGCCTCGGTTCTCTCGCGCCACGCATAAGACTTCAATCCGCAGTGGGACGAACTCAAGGGCTAGAAGATTCGCCCCGGCACGCTAAGAATATTGGAATGGATTTAGCGCGATTCTTTGTTTTTGCTCGCCGGTGCGGTCCAAACAATTTTACCGCCCACCATGGTCCACAGAACTTTAGTGTCTCGCAATTCTTCGACTGGAACGGTCATCACATCACGATCCAGGAGAACCAGGTCTGCTTGTTTTCCCGGTGCGATCGTGCCGATGGTGTCCAGTTGATTCAGCGCTCGCGCGGAGTTGCGTGTGTAGGCATACAGCATCGCGGCGCGTGGCATGCGCTGTTCCGGATCCAGCACGCCTTCCGGTCCCTTGCGCGTTTCGGCCTGATAGATGGCCCAAAACACGTTGGGGCTGGAGACCGGCCAGTCACTCGCGCCGGAAATTGTCGCACCCGCGTCAAGAAGCGAACGCGCCGGGTATTGCCATTGATATACCGCGGCATCGAGGTAGGGCTTCATTAATTCGATGGTGTCTCCACTCGCTTCGGCCCACAAAAGTTGCAGGGCCGCGACAACGCCGAGCTGCCGAAAGCGAATGAAGTCCCCCGGATCGGCGAGCTGAACATGAGTGAGCGTGTGCGGCAAGCTGCTGTCTCCGTTCGTTTTGCGCGCCGCTTGGATGGCGTTCAGGGATTCCTTTACGGCCAGATCTCCCAACGCATGCACATGCACGATCAGCCCTTGCTTGTCCGCGGCAGTGACAAGAACCGCAAAACTCGCCGGATTGAAGAGCAGCTCCCCGGATTTCCCGGTGTTGCTGTATGGCTTGGTTAGAGCAGCGGTCTGCGAAGGAAACTCCACGACTCCATCGGCAAAAACCTTGATCCCGGGCATCGCAAGATTGGGTACGCCCGCGAACTTTGCGCGCAATTTCTGAAACGCGGCCAATTCTTGTACGGGATCGTTACGCGGATTCACAACGGGAAAAGCGGCAACGTGTGCGGTTAATTCGCCGCGTTCCGCGAGGCTCTTATAAGCTGATAAAGAAGGCTCGGTCACCACGGCATCGAGCCACGCGGTTATTCCCATGCTGTGAAGGTATTGAACAGCGGCTCGTCCTGCTTCGAGGTACTGCTCTTTGGTGGGCTCCGGCACGATCGCCTGAACCTTTTCCAGGCCGGCGTCGACGGCAAAGCCATTTGGTTCGGAATCGTGCCCCACACCGTAGTAACTGCGCTCCAGATCCGAAAGGTGGCTGATGAATTCCTTGGTCACGCCGGACTTGATGAGCAAAGCGCGATTGGCCCAGCCCGTGTGGCCGTCCATTCCCGCGAGAAACACAGGCTGCTGCGCGTAGACCCCGGAATTAAATAGGGCGTTGAGTTCATCCGTCTTTGACCAGAAGGCCAGCGGCAGGCCACTGACGTAAAGAATGCCGCCGCGCATTCCTCTGCGACTTTTCTGAGCTGCCGCGACGAAGTCCGCCAGCTGGTCCACGGACTTGGTTTGATCGCCGACGTCAGCGCCGGTCAGGGAGAGGCCACCGTCGATGGGATGAGCATGACTGTCAATCAAACCGGGCAGTAGAGTTTTGCCTTTCAGGTCGACGGATTCGGCGTCTTTTCCGACGGTCTGCCTGACGTCGGCGTAACTGCCAACGGCTACAATCCTGTCTCCGCGAATCGCTACGGCTTCGGCATAAGGATGTTCGGGTTCGGCAGTGAAGATCTTGCCGTTATAAAAAACGTGCTCGGATCCATTGTTGCCGTCAGGCCGTGCGGCGGATGCAAAAAATAACCCGGACAATATCGCAAAACAAGAACATCTGCGAAACATATTATTCATTGCAGCCTCCGAGTACACGAAACGGCGCGATGCGAGAGCTTATTCGCCGCTGCGATGAGGGTCAAGTGTTCGTGCCGCTCGGCGTCATGAAATTAATCGGGCGTGGAGTGTTGATCAGTTCCCGCGGTCGCGAAGAAAGCGAGGACGCGGCGGCGGAATTCTTCGGGCTGGAAGCCCAGTGCGGCAGTGTGGAAGGCGCGAGGCACGACCCACAGTTCCTTGCGGCCTCGCGCGGCGGCGTAAATCATCTCCGAATGGCGGCACGGCAGTGCGACGTCCTGTTCATCGCAAATAAGGAGAACGGGGAATGCGCGGGCAGCGACTGCTTTTACGGGCGATACTTCGGCGACGGGAAAGCCGGCGAGTTTTTCGTCGCGATAGAGCAGCGTCCAAGTTCCAGGAGCAAAGAGAGTTTTTCCGAGCCAGGGATATTTTCGGAGACCGGCGTAATCGTAAGCCGCTTCGCGAAGATTGGCGAAGGAGGCTTCGGCGACGACAGCTTCGATACGCGGATCAGCAGCTGCGGATTGCAACACGATTCCCGCGCCCATGGATTCGCCAAGGGCGAAGATGTGGAATGAAGGAGGATCGGGGAGCGCAGCTCCGGGCAAGTGGCGCTCACTGGCTAGAGAGGAAAGAAATCGATCGTGTTCGGTGGCAAGGAGTGCGTCGATGATGGCGCGGGTGTCGTTGCGTTCGAGCCAGCCGTAGGTGGCCATGGGGCCTTCGCTGGCGCCATGAGCGCGGGCGTCCATCGTGACGATGCCGTAACCAGCGCGCAGGAGAAA
>JBGPDI010000101.1:0-16832 GCA_041482215.1 Candidatus Acidiferrum sp.
ACCGTAGCTGGAATGAAGCTGCTGAGGAATTGCTCCGCACTTGTGAGCTGGCCGTGCGACAACGAAGTGATAAATGGCGGCTGCCTACCAAAGCCGCCACTGCAATTAGCCGGTAATCCTACTCTCATCTCCAGCAACTATATTCCTATGCAGCTAATCCATAATTCGCAAATTTGGGGGCCATCTTATATCAGGCAGCGGCTGCGTCAGATTACGCAGCTCGCTGTGCCTCCGCTCAAGCGTATATGGGTGACCATAGCCGACCATTATGAACCCAAGTGGCAGCGCGCTGATTTAAGTACCGCCCAGTCGCGTGTTGCTCTATGGCGGACAGCATGGCCTGCGATTGCGAAAAGATGTAAGCGCGACTCTGTTGGCAATGCACCTCGATACACGTTTTTCTTTCCCGAGGAAGAATATCATCCGACCTTGCTGGAACCTCTGGCGGAAATGGTTCGTGAAGGTATCGCGGATGTGGATGTCCATATTCATCATGATGGCGAAGGACGCCAGAATTTTGTCGACCGGATCACGAGTTTTTGCAGTGTGTTGGACCGGAAGCACGGTTTGTTGCGCAAACGTAATGGGAAACTGACGTTCGGCTTTATCCACGGGAACTGGGCTCTGGACAATTCGAATCCGGATGGCAGATGGTGCGGCCTTAATGATGAAATTCGAATTCTGCGTGATCTTGGTTGTTATGCTGATTTCACTATGCCGTCGGGAGATTCTCCAACCCAAGCACGGATGGTGAATTCGATTTATTACTGCAACGGCGATCCCCATCGGCCGAAATCATATGATGAAGGCGTACCCGTTACACCCGGCGGCGGCGAGGGGGACCTGCTCATTGTTTCGGGGCCACTCGGAATGCGCTGGAGAGATCGGTTGCTTCCCCGGCTCGAAACAGGCGAACTTCGGTTTGGCAACGTGGCAACACCGTATCGCGTACGGCGGTGGGTGGACCTATCGCCGCGCATTGGCACCGACAGCTTCATTAAGTTATTCACGCATGGAGCCCAAGAACGGAACTCCTCTGCCTTATTAGGCGGGGTGCTGGAGTCGGGCTTCAACTTGTTGGTAGAAGAGGCGGCCCGACGAGGGTGTTCCGTGCATTTTGTCTCTGCATGGCAGATGTATCTCGCTATCGAAGCCATTCGGCTACGTCGCGATCCCGTTGCCGCAGTGCAAACCGGCCAAATCGAACCAATTTGCGCAGCTATCGAGAGCGCATCATGCTGAATATCGGCATGGTTGGCTGCGGGAAAATCGCCGATGGTCACATTGAGGAAATTCAAAAGCTCGGATGTGCCCAGGTGCTGGCGGTTTGCGACCTCGAGCCGGTTTTGGCTGAACAACTCGCCGTTCGCTACTCGGTTCCGCACCGGTATACGGACTTCGATCGAATGCTGTCCGAGCATCGGCTGGACGTAATTCACATTGCGACTCCGCCACACTCTCACCTGGCTCTAGCGCGAAAGGCTACTGAGGCAGGTTGCCATGTTTTTCTCGAGAAGCCCCTTGCCTTGAACTCGACCGATGGGCAGCGACTGATCGAATGCGCGCAACAAACGGGTCGGAAGATGACGATCAACTATTGGTATAACTTCGAAACGCCCGCTTTGGCTCTAAAGGAGTACGTTGCAAAGGGGAATTTAGGCGACCCAATCCATATCGAGAGTTATTACGGATACGACTTGGCCGGCGGATTTGGCAAGGCATTCCTATCTGACGGTCGCCACTGGGTCCATCAACTACCAGGCAAGTTGTTCCAAAACATCATCGATCACGCCATTAACAAGATCACCCCATTCCTGCCCGACGAACCCGTGGAGGTTATCGCGCGCGCCTATCGTCGTCGACAGGCTAACAATGACCACAGCGATGGCGTTCTCGATGAACTCCGCGTGATGATGCTTGGCGGTGGCGTGTCTGCGTATCTTACTTTCTGCTCGCAAGCGCGGCCAGTAGGTCATTTTTTGCGGCTGTATGGCACCAAGAATACAGCTCACATTGATTACACGCTTCGCAGCATGTCGGTTGAAGAAAACCAGGCGATTCCCAGCGCATTCGGCCGGCTGTTGCCGCCGTTTAAGTCCACCTTGCAGTCTCTGCGGAATGCGTCTCACAATGTTCGCGAATTCACCGAATCGCGTTTTCATTTCTTCGCAGGAATGAACCGGCTGTTGTCGCTTTTTTACGAGAGCATCCTTCACGACACACCAGTTCCGATCCCTTATCCGGAGATTCTGCGCGTATCGCAAATCATGGATGAAATCTCCGCACAAGTTTACCCACTGGGTCTGGCATGAGAATACTCGCTACAGGCGCAGCAGGTTTTTTGGGAACGGCCCTGATTGAACGCCTCTTGGTTCACGGCTATACCGATGTCCGTTGCAATGTTCGGCGGCAATCCGATATACCCAAGTTGGAGGCATTGTCAGCGCGTCATGCGAACACTCGGCTTGAGTTTTGCGTGGGAGACTTAAAATATCGAGATGACGCAGCTCGAGCAGTAGATGATGTTCAACTGATTTTCCATCTTGCAGCCGGAAAGAAGGGAACTGCCGCTGATCTTTTCCTCAATTCCGTTGTTGCTTCCAGAAATCTGTTGGATGCCGTCGCGGACCGCAAGCCGGTGCGCGTCGTTCTTGTGAGTTCATTCAGTGTATATGGAGTGGCTGGCCTTGGCCGCGGGGCACAAGTGGACGAGCATACTGATCTCGAACCGCATCCTGAATGGCGTGATCATTACTCCTACTCCAAGCTACGCCAGGAACAATTATTTTGGGAATACCAGCAGCGTAATGGATTTGAGCTGGTGGTTC
The DNA here is from genome assembly GCA_041482215.1 of Candidatus Acidiferrum sp. Taxonomy (GTDB): domain Bacteria; phylum Acidobacteriota; class Terriglobia; order Acidiferrales; family UBA7541; genus Acidiferrum. The sequence goes on from JBGPDI010000101.1 coordinate 2,829, forward strand.
TGCGTCCGGGCGTCATTTATGGGCCAGGCGGCGGTCATTTTTCCAATCGCGTTGGGTTGACGATTGGCAAGTGGCAGCTGCATTTCGGGGGGAGCAATCTGCTTCCTCTAAGCTATGTTGACAATTGCGCGGAAGCTTTGGTGGTAGCTGGTACGCATCCACTCGCAGCCGGGCAGGTTTACAACGTGCTCGACAGTGACCCGCCAACCTGCCGGGAATATCTGCGCGCCTACAAGAAGCACGTCGCAAAGATCCGATCTATTTTCGTGCCGTACTTCGGTGTGCAGCTACTTGCTTCCATGATCGCGAAGTACCATCGCTATTCAAAAGGCCAGTTGCCAGCGATCCTCACACCGTACAAGGCGGCAAGTTTGTGGGGCGGGAATCGCTTCGACAACTCCAAGCTACTTTCTATTGGGTGGAAACAGCTGGTGCCAACAGCCGAAGGGTTGCAGAAATCGTTTACGGCGTTCCGAACTGAATTGGACATACCTGGAACTAAAAAACCTGCACTGTCGGCCGTAACGGCCAGTCCGGCAGAGGGCTTCCCCTTGGGATCACGCCGTCGCTCCGCGGAGTTTGTGGTGGGCGTTGCGTTGGGCCCGGATTCCAATGGCCCTTTCAATCATCTACTGTCCGGACTTTCGAATCTGCGCCAGACAGGCCAGCTTGCCAAGCTGGTTGTCTTTGCCGCGGAGGATACACAACAATTCGCAGGCAAAGCTGTAGTTCATTGTCTACTTCCTGACATTCGTTGGGTACCTGACGCATTCAGTTCGCGTGAATTGCTGCAGGAATGCGATGTACTGGTTTCTCTCCAGGATGGTGTGCCGCTTTTAGTTCTGCAAGCCATGTCTTCATGCATTCCAATTATTACGACGGCAGTCCGTGTTCCAGAAGCACTCCGACATCAGAGCAATGTCGTTTTCGTTCACCACGGAGATGTGCGCGGGCTACAAGAAGCCCTGCTTCAATTCTCTGGACAGCCGAAAAAAAAATCGGTGCGCGGTTTTGTGCCTGAGGATAGCGTCGCTAAATTCTATAGCGACAGTTATTTGTGGCATGAGAATGGCCCACCAGTCGCGAACGGACATGTCCCAAAAGGGCGCACGCTACTCAAAAAGGCACTCTTCAGCCTTGTTCCCGGCCGGCAATTACTGGCGCATGGAAATCGCGACCGGGCGCAAATTGCCATCACCGTCGACGACGGGCCGGATCCGGTCTATACGCCACAGATACTGGATATTCTTCGGGATCACGAGATTAAGGCTACGTTTTTTGTAGTAGGTGGAGCCGCCGAGCAATATCCCGCCATCGTGAAGCGAATGCAAAAAGAAGGGCACGAGGTTGGCAGCCATTCCTATAGCCACCCGTACTTCAACCAACTCTCTTGGTCAGGCGCTGCTCAGGAGATCACCATGACCCGCTCGGTCCTGGACCATATCTTAGGAGTGAAATGCAGACTATTCCGGCCTCCCCACGGCAAACTGTCCCTGCGCAGCCTAATCCCCGCTTGGGCGGCTGGGCAGCAAGTGGTGATGTGGAACGTTGACCTGAAGGACTATCGTGCTTCGAGCGGCGAAGTGGAAGCGCAACTGGATCGAACGTCCCTTTCTTCTGGAGATATCATTCTCTATCACGGCACTAACGATGCTGCACTAACGGCATTGCCGCGCGTAATCGAAGCGGCGCGAGAGAATGGCCGAGAGGCCGTCACAATTTCCCAGCTTAATCGGCAATAGTTCCTTGGTTCGCTAAGATTCCTAAACTCTCTCCAGTGCGTCCGATGAAACCATCTCTTTGCACCCCGATCTCAATTCAAACGCGTGCGGGCCTCGAACTGTCTGAACCGATAGCCTTGGGGCACAAAAACTCGTGTTTGGAGTTGAAAACCGTCAATCGGGCTCCGCTGATCCTGATACTCGCCAAAACCATGACCCGATGGCGGATCCGTGGTGGCAATCGACTGGTTGGAATCTGTGCGCAGTTGGGGCTGTTCAATGTGGTTGTCCAATATCAATTGGGACGCGGCGTAAATTTCAGCGTACCGCTGTTTCGCGCTGACACTTGCTGGGACCGGCGAGACATTGAAAATTATGAAAGGAGGCTCATTCATTCGTTTTGTCGCTTGCTGAACCCTTTGAGCGATGTCGTTCTGTTTGACTGCGGAGCGGATATTGGTACGTTTTCAGCGCTCGTGTGTTCGCAAACATCCAGCGTCACGCGTGTCATCGCTTTTGAGCCGAATCCTGACGTAGCCGGGTTCATGAAACGCAATTTGTCGCAATTACAAGTTTCATCGCTAGCGATCACCAAAGCAGTAAGCTGCTTCGAGGGCAGCGGCCGGCTGGAGGTTCCTGATTATGATGCCTCTGATCATGCGCGTTTTCTGGTTCCAGGCAATGGGCCGCTGGAAGTAGTGACCATCGATGGTTTCGGAGTGCGAGGCGGCGACGTGGCGATCAAGATTGACGTGGAGGGTGGGGAACTGGAGGTCCTGAAAGGTGCTGCAGAGACGATTTCTTCGGCTCGAACCTGTCTGGTCACTGTGGAGGCAAACCCGCGAGTCGCGGCCCGCACCAAACGCGACCCAGTGGAATGTCTACGATTTCTTCAGGGGTTGAGACCATTTAATTTTATGATCGCCGAGACCGCAGAAACTCCTTCGACGTCGGCCCGGCTGATCAGCGATGGACAAAAGGCCATCCGTAATGTGATTGGCTGGACCTCGTGAATCAGGTAACCGCCCCCAACAATGCCAAGGTAATCGGGCGCAACTTCATCTTCATGGGCCTGGAAGTGGTGATTACGCTCGTTTGTACGTTGTTAACGACGGTAGTCATCGCGCGAGTTATTGGACCCACGCGGCTTGGATACTTCAACCTTGTGTTTTGGTTGACTACCATCACGTGTTCTGTCGGTTCGCTTGGCATTCCGCTCACAACTTTCAAATACATGGGCGAATTCCTTGGTGGCGGCAAAAAGGAACTCGCGCGCGCCGTCTTTTTCTACAACCTTTGGGCGCAAACTGCGATTGCTTCAGTTTTGGCGGTCATAAGCATGATTGCGGTCTTCACTTTTGTTAACCCCGAATATCGCATCTGTTCCGCGCTGCTGGTTTTGAGCATGGTGCCCAACATGATTACGTTCGTGGCCTCACAGGCAAACTCCGCTGCCGAGGATGCAGCACTCAATACGCGCGGTGCCCTGGTGGGAGCCATTGTCTATGTGCTCGCAGTGGCAGTCAGTCTCTTCCTCGGATGGAACTTGGTCGGCATTGCGGCTGGGGTATTGCTCTATCGCACCTCTGAGTTGGCCGTAAAGATCGTCCCGGTTTTTAAGTCGATGAAGACTGTACCTTGGGTCCCTCTGCCGGCGGAGATTCGCAAGCGAATGTTTACATTTTCCGGCCTGAGCACTGGGCTGATGATTTTGCAGATCGTTATTTGGGATCGCTCCGATGTCATTTTCCTGAAATTGCTGCAGCCGGATATCCGCCAACTGGCTTTTTTTTCGGTTTGCTTCAATGTGGCTGACCGGCTCATGCGAATGCCGCAGACATTTGCCAGTGCGCTCTCAGCCACACAGATGGCCGAGTACGGACGCGATAAAGAGCGGCTCTTTAAAATGACCTCGCAGGCCTCGACCTATGTTCTTCTAGGAGCACTTCCGATTTTGATCGGCGTGGCTTGCATCGGTGGTCCTTTCATACGGGTTATGTATGGGTCGCAATACCTGCCGGCGATACCAGTTTTTATAGTAGTCGCGCTTCTCAGCATTCCAAGAGCAGTACTGATGCCTGCACAGACGCTGTTGTATTCCGCCGAAGACCTGGGTTTTATCCTGAAGTGGGGCTGTGCCGCCGCTTTGATCAACGTGCTGCTTGATCTCGCGCTGATACCAGGCCACGGCGCACTTGGTGCAGCCTGGGCGAACGGCATCGCTCAGACCTTCGCTGCAATCTCTATCTGGGGACGCGTACTGGTGCGCTATCCCGTCCGCATTGACATGCCTGCTTTACTCAGACTCTCTGCCGCGACTCTTGCGATGGCAGCCGTTGTACTCGGCGTGGTGGCGATGCCCATCGGCGCTTTCATGCAGTTGAGCATTGCTGTGCCCGCTGGAGTGATTGTTTTCGTAGTCACAAGTCGGATGTTCATGGTGTTGCAGAAAGACGATCGGCGGCGTCTGCTCGCACTTTCTGCTTTGCTGCCAACGCCAGTCGGCGCATCGCTCGCGCGCTTAGTTGATTTCTTGGTTCCACAGCGAACGGCTATTGAAGTCCCAAGTTGAACTCAAAAAGGTCTTACTTTAATGGATAGCATCATAGAAGCCGCAAGCTCCACGCCAACGGCAAGCGCAGTGAATGACCGAACCTCTCCTCTGCGAATCGCCCATGTGGGTGACAGCATGGAAATGGGAGGAGCGGAAAAGTTAACTGCCACGCTGTGCCGATTGCAACGCGACCGAGGCCACATCGCATCAGTCCACTGTCTCTATCGGCTTGGGGTGCTTGGCGAAGAACTGCAGGACGAAGGCTTTGAGGTTATTCTCCACCCTCCTTTCTCGTTTTTTTATCTGATGGCCTCTTTGTACCGGGCGTTTAAGCGCTCCTCTCCCGACGTGGTGCATTGCCACAATGCTACCGCGGCAATCCTCGCCGCTGTTCCAGCCCGTCTTGCAGGCGTCAAGACCGTTATCGCAACCCGGCATGGCTTGGTAAAGCCTCCTTACCAGTTACGTCGTGAGTTGAAATTTGCTCTTGCCTCGCGCTGGTGCGACTGGATCGTGGGAGTCTGTGAAGGCACACGAACCAATTTGCTGGCGGCTCCATTCGCCGCCCGCGACAAAATCATTCACATTTATAACGGCGCCTCGCCCGCGGATATACAGGCTGTTCCCCGGCCAAAATTCGGTTTTACTTTGCTGTACGTTGGCCGTTTGGCTCCCCTAAAGGACCACTGCACTCTATTGCAGGCCGTTTCGCTTGTGCGTACGCATCACCCTGACGTGCGGCTCTGGATAGTTGGCGATGGGCCACTCGAATTCGGTTTGCGAAAGCTCACCGATGAACTCAGACTGAATGAATGCGTCACATTTTTTGGTGAACAGGCCGATGTTTCGCCATTCCTGCTCGCGGCAGACCTCTTTGTGAGTTCTTCGATAACCGAAGGCTTGCCCGTTTCGCTGTTGGAAGCCATGTCGGTTGGGCTGCCAGCCGTGGTTACCGATGTTGGTGGTATGAGCGAGATCGCGCGTTTGTCGGGCGCAGTCACACTCGTACCATCGTCCGATCCAGAAGGCATGGCCCAGGCTTTGTGCGACGCGGTTGCCCGACGGCAAGAACTCTCTGAAAAGCGGCAGCTGGCCAGCGACTGTTACACGCGGTACTTCAGACCCGAACGCATGCTTGATGAGTACATGAACCTCTACAATCGGTTAATTCCTTGCGATCAAGCGCTGCACTTTACTTAAAATGATGGTCACACTCCAGCCGTCATAGGTAAATCTGTAATTGTTTTCTACGCAGCTGATTGCTCAGTGCCGTTTCGCGCGCGCGGCAAAAGTTTCGCCACGTTTTGACTCACATTCCGAGGACTTGAACTTTGCAATTCATCTATCACCATCGCACCATGGGCCGCAGTTCCCAGGCCATGCATATTCGCAGCATGGTGGAAGCTCTGCAAGCGGATGGACATGAAGTGACGATGGTATCTCCTCCTGGTGTTGACCCGCTCAAATCCGCTGGAATGATGCCGTTCTTACGAAAGAGGGATCGTGCAGTTGGCATCCAACGCCTTTGGAAATACATAAGCTGCGAGTGTCCGCAATTCGCATTTGAAGTTTTCGAACTGCTCTACAATCTGTTTCTCCCATTTCGATTGCTCCCCATACTGTGGCTGCAACCGAGGGCAATCCTCTACGAGAGACACGCGAACTTTATGTTCACGGGCGTGCTCTTGGGGAAATGGCTGGGGCGGCCAGTCGTCCTCGAAGTGAATGAACTCGCAGGATTCAAGCGCGCTCGCGGCCTCATCATGGAGCGTCTCGCGAGAAGGATCGACGCGTGGATTTTCTCGCGGGCAGACCACATTCTCTGCGTGTCCCGCGTGCTTGCGGACGAAGCTCGACAGCGCGGCGCCAAAAGCGAACGCGTCCATGTCGTGCCCAATGCAATTGATCCAAATCGATTCCAAACCCCAATCCCCATTCGCTCCCTGCGCGCGCGCCTGGGTCTACAAGACGCACTAGTCATCGGTCATGTGGGATTGTTTTATCGCTGGGATCGTCTGGATGTTTTGATCGAAGCAGTGAAGAAAATTCGCGACCTGCATATCGAAGCAAAAGTATTGCTAGTGGGTGACGGTCCTGAGTTGGAACACTTAAAAGAGACTGCAGGTCGATTGGGAATGGAAAGCGCGGTGGTTTTCTCTGGACCCGTGTCCCGGGAAGACGTGCCTGCTTACATCGAAGCTATGGACATTTGCGTCTTGCCCGATTCCAATGCTTTCGGGTCCCCAATTGCCCTGTTTGAGTTCATGGCGATGGGCAAGCCGTGCGTTGTCCCAGATCTCGGGCCGATGCGCGACGTGCTCGAAGAAAACGTGACCGGGATCATGTTTCCGCATGCGGACTATGGGGCCCTGAGAATCGCGCTGCTCCGCCTAATCAAAGATCCGGCGCTTCGTGTTCGAATCGGTGTACGGGCGAAGCAGACCGTCTTCGAACGCCATACATGGGCCGAGAATGCTCGCTTCGTAGTTCAATTAGCCACCTGCGAGAGCTCCACAAGGCCAATCGCACGTTTGGAACAAATCGATTTTGATACTCATTAAATAAGAAGGGAATTCTGAATGCCTCCAGATACAAAACTCCGAGTCGGATTGGTTGGAGCCGGCCATATTAGCGAGTTTCACGCCAGCGCTGTTCAACGTGTTCCAAACGCGCAGCTTGTGGGCGTCACTGATTTTGTAACTTCTCGCGCTACGGGCCTGGCTGCTCGGTTCAGTGTGCCGAACGTCTTCCCAACCATGGAAACTATGATCAACCATGGCGTTGATGTAGTTCATATTCTGACGCCCCCGGAGACACACGCGCAGCTGGCGATTACAGCGCTTAACAGCGGCTGCCATGTTTTGGTTGAAAAACCCCTGGCAATGAATACGGAAGAAGTTGATTGCATTACCGCAGCAGCTACAGCCGCACAAAAATCCGTTTGCGTTAATCATTCTCTGCTATACGACCGATTCGTCTCGAAAGCACTGCGCCTCGTCCGTTCGGGAGCGATCGGAGTTCCCCTGAGTTTCGATTACTTCCGCAGCTCCGAATATCCGCCATACCGCGGCGGACCATTGCCCATCCACTATCGCAACGGTGGTTACCCTTTCCTAGACCAGGGCATACACGCGTTATATCTTGCGGAATCGTTCCTGGGCGCAATTGAAGACGTGACAACTTATCGCGGCTCATATGGAGGTGACCCCAACCTCCTGTTTGACGAATGGCGCGTGGCAGCGCAATGCCAGCGTGGCACGGCGAACATCCAGATTTCCTGGAATGTACGACCGCTGCAAAGCTGGTTCGTCGTGCAAGGTACGGAAGGTGTGTTGCGGGCAAATCTATTCGCGATGTGGGTGACTCATAGCCGGCGACTCCCGCTCCCGAAGGCGCCGGCGCGTGCGCTGCAGGCAATAGGCGAGGGGCTCAGTATTTGTGCACAGGTTCCCGCGAACATTGCTCGTTTCGCGACCAAGAGGATCGTCCAGTACGACGGTCTGCATTCCTTGGTAGCTGCGTTTTATCAGGCGTTGCAGGCGGGCGCATCGATGCCCGTATCGGCCAGCCAAGCGCGCTCTGCCGTTTATTGGACGAACCGCGTGTCTCAAGAAGCCGACACCGCAAAATCCACATTTCTAACCCAATTCCAAACTGAGGGAAGCGCCAAGATTCTGGTGACCGGCGCAACTGGCTTAATCGGACGACATTTGGTGCGACAATTTTTGCAAAAAGGCGACCGCGTTCGTATCTTTGTTCGACGGCAGCCCCCCGTAGAATTCTTGAACGACACCAACATCGAAGTCTTCCTCGGCGACTTAGGAGATCCCGTGGCTGTGGACCGAGCCGTTGCAGGCACGGAAATTGTTTATCACGTGGGCGCGACCATGAAGGGCAGCGCGCATGATCATGAACGCGGTACCGTCTGTGGTACCCAAAATATTGTTGATAGCGTGCTTTGGCACCATGTGCAGCGCCTGGTATACATCAGCTCTCTTAGTTGTCTGTACGCGGCGGCTTCGACGCGCGCTAGCGTGGTAACGGAGGATTGGCCAATTGAACCATCTCCAACAAAACGGGGAGACTACACGCAAGCGAAGACCGAAGCCGAAAAAATAGTGCGCGATGCGGTTCGCGATCGGCAGCTCCGGGCAGTGATCCTTCGACCCGGAAGGGTGTTTGGCCCGGGGATGACGCTACTAACGCCCGAAGTCGCTCGCAGGATGGGAAACTTTTTTGTCATTCTGGGTGATGGCACTCGCGAGTTGCCCTTGGTATACGTCGAAGATGTGGTCAACGCTATCGTCTTGGCCGCCAAGAACAGTAAATTTGACGGCCGCGTGTTTCACATCGTAGATCGAACCCATGTCAGCCAGAACCAACTTGTACGCGACTACATCTTAAAGAACGCCAAAAAAGCGAAAGTGGTCCACGTGCCGGTAGCCGCCTTATACGGTCTGGCGGCCGGGCTGGAAATTGTGTCCAAGGTTTTAAAACGCTCAGTCCCGCTCTCCATCTACCGAGTCAAGTCGGCGTTGGCTCTCATGCAATTTGACTGCAGCAGGGCGGAAAAAGAAATTGGGTGGCAACCGCATGTTGGCATCGCTTTCGGCTTGGAGGAAACCATGGCGGCCGAGCGCGCCAACATCAGCAACAATGTTCTGGCAGGTGTGTAACAAAGATGGGCATCGAAGTAATCCTCTCGCCCAGCTCATCATTCGGACTCGCTGAACGTCACGGTCCAGGCGGCCGCAAGCTACGGGAGTACAGATCGTGCCAACGATTTGCACAGGATCCACCAGGCTTGCGGGGATGCTGGTTGAATCGCAAGCCTGCGCGCCGCTGGACTTATCGCGGATCGGGGTTTCCCTCGGGAAAGATTCCCGCCTGCCCAGCGGCGATAGATGATCGCCTCTTGTTCACGAACTCCTCTGACTCCGAGTGCAGCGGCGTGGCGATGCACGACCTTGAGCATGCTCGTGCAATCCCGGTCGGAATCGCTATTGGAAAGCGAGGTCGGCCACTGCGTGTATGTGGCAAGTGGCTCGGGCACGAGATAGATGGCAGTTGAGGCAACCAGTCTGATCCAAAGATCGCGATCCTCGGCTGGCTCCAATCCTGAAACGAAGCGTTGAGCGCCAAGGGCATTCCGCCGCACAAGCACAGCACTCGTCCACAGGTTCATTGCCACGTGAAATGCCTCGGACTCACTTGGCGTGAACGTTCTGCCGAAGAATTCGGGTTCCGCAATCTTCTTCACGAAACGCGGCTCACCAAAGGCTTCCGTAAACCACTCGCTCCCCACTAATCCGGCACCTTCTGAGCAGGAGAGTTGGCGCTCGAGTTTTGATGGTTCCCAGTAATCATCCGCGTCGAGAAATGCGATCCATTCTCCCTGCGCGTGTTCGATCCCCAAATTCCGTGCACTCGCCACACCACCGTTGGGTTTGCGAATCAGCTTCACGAATGTTCCGAACTGTTGGGTCGCTGTAGCCGCGTCCTCCGGGCACCCGTCATCAATGATAAGAATTTCGTGCGGACGAACCGTCTGCCCTAGCGCGCTCTCCACAGCACGAGCGATGGTGTGGCTCGCTCGATAGTAGGGAATGATGACGCTGACTGTTTCCGGGTGCATGGAATTCCTCTCCCGCTATCCTGCTTGCCCCAGCCAAAGCCTGTAGTAGAAAATTCGTCGTTTAATGGACTGAACAATTGGGGCCGGCACTCTCACAGTCAGATCAGGTAAACCTCGGGCATCGGCGGCGAACTGGCACAACTCGTTGATGACGTTCCCTTCGTCAAATTCAAGAACCTCCACCGCTTCGAAATCACCTGTCCAACCCAACGTTACGATTGCGTGCTGCGGGTTAATGCGCCGGCCTGGCGAAAGGTGGGTAACGATAGCATTTTTGACTGAATGCAGGACGTGTGGCTTGTGCCGGAATTCCAGTCGTTTTTGGTTTCCTTTGATGAGCCATCGATGGTGGTAGTAGCCAGCATGATGAGGATTCTCTATGCCCTTAGTTTGCTCAACCACTCTAGATGGCACCTCAATATAGCCAGCCTTGGCGATCCGTCGCAGTTCAGAGCAAACCCATATTGGATCGCGGATGTCTTCTAGAAGGTGCGAACAGATAGCAAAATCGAACGCCTTATCCGCAATTGGCCAAGGGCGCCGGTCGCAAAGATCAGTTTGGATCCATCGATCCTTGGAATACCGCGGCTTAACTCCAAGTTTCTCATGGATGTTTCCGTCGCTGCCCCCGCCAAGGTTCGCAAACGGCATTGCGTCAATCACGTAGTCCGCTCGTGGAAACGGAGCAGCGCCTCCGCCAACGTCAACTACTTTCGCCATATCTGGAATGGACTCCAAGAGTCGCCGAGCATTTTCGAGATCCATACGCCTTCCTGAGTCGTGAGATCCGCTTTAGACGTTACCGAAACCGCCATTTATCCGCTGTTCCTATTTGGACAGTCCGCACCTTGAGCTTCCACCTTACGTCCATGCACCCTGAATGATGATCCGCAAAGAATGTTGTCTCCCAAGACCTCTTGCGGGACCGGGACGCAAAGAGGAGGTGACGCGCAAGGCGAATTCCGCTCAGCCGTTGGAATGAGCCCGGCGGTGAACCAAGAGTTATGGGTTGGGCAGGGGGGTGAAGTTTCCGGTGTCACGTCCGGTAACACTTTGAAAAATATGGCGGGGACGACGAGACTCGAACTCGCGACCTCTGCCGTGACAGGGCAGCGTTCTAACCAACTGAACTACGTCCCCGCTGGAGGATGAAGCGTCACAATGGTGGGCACTGAAGGATTTGAACCTTCGACCTTTCGGGTGTAAACCGAACGCTCTAACCGCTGAGCTAAGCGCCCTTACAAAAACCATCGTACAGGAAGCGGCGCAAAGCGTCAACGTAGCGCGCAATGTGACACGCAACGAGAATTTTCCAGATGCATCGAAAAGCCCATGTTTTCGATGTTTTTCCTCCTTCGCGAGCGCCTTTCCTTGCACTTTATTCACGCAGCCAGTAAACTCACTCTCTTGCTTTCAGATAAAGGAAACACTCTGAGATGCTTCTTCTGCGGGATTACGTAGCGTTCATGGCTAACGAAGTTGTGAAGCGCCTGGTCGAAGGCGGGCAGATCGAGACCAAGGCCGCTCCGGCCGTGGCCAATCGAGTTCGCCTGCGCATGGTGGAAGAACTCACCATTGAGGACCGGCTCAACGACGAAGTGCGCGAGATCCTGATCGCCCACCAGGACGAGATGCGGCGGACGAGCGTCTCGTATCAGGAAATGTACAAGAAAGTGAAGCAGCAGCTGGCGCGGGACCGCAAACTGATCTTGCGATAGAAACTGGAAAATTGAAATTGGAAATTGGGCAGGATGCGAACCGCCTCGATCTGGAAATTGGAAAACTGAAATTGGAAATTCGGTAGAACGCGAGTCCAAAGCATTTGGGCTCGCAAGGATTAGACAGGGAAAGGGAAGATGCGTCTCACGCGCGAAAAAATTATCCGCCTCTCGCACCAGATTACGGAAGTGCTTGTCGACAGCGCGGAAGTGGAATTTGTTGAAGACCGCGACACCATCCGACAGCAGGTGGTGCAGATTCTTACTGACACGTTGAAAGAAGAAGAGAAGATCGAATTGGAAGTCCGCAAGAAGATTACCTCGCAGAAAAAAGAAATCCTCGAAGGCAGCGAAGAGTGGGACGTCCTCCACAAAAAGTATTACCAGGATGAACTCCGCCGCATGGGTATCGCCGCCGCCCCGGACGACCGGCACCGCCAGTAGCTCTGGATTGGGTCGGTCATCTGGCCGGTTGAGTTCGCGAGGCGTGTTCAAAGTTTGGCGCGGCAAGTCGCTCATTTCCTCAAAGATGCCAGCGTAGTTAAAGTCTTTCTTTAGAGATTTCATTTTGCACCCCCCTACACCCCCCCCATCAAAATGGATCATTTTCAAAATAAAGGAGTTGCGCGAGGAGCATTTTGTAAGTTGTTGAATGGAAAGATAGATCGGCGTCGGGAAATTGGGGTTTGCAGTGTTGTTAGCTGAGGCGCCACACTTCCGAGTGATGCCCCTTCCCCCTATGTTTTTGTAAAGAAGTGAGCCGTAAGAGTTTAGAGGGTGGGGGTCGGCAAAAGAATTGAGAGGAAAGGACTTATCGAGAAAAGGAATTGAGGTTGAGGGAATATGGGCTAGGCTAAGAGAGTAATTCGGCGATCGGCGGGGATGGGCTTCGATGTACACAGAAAAGAATAGCACGGACTAATCAAGTTGCTAAATACTTTGCAGTGAAAGGTCGAAATTGAGGGTTGAATGGCTGGGGGGCGGGTTGAACGGTTGGCGATGTACGAAGCGAGCGAGGAAAATCAAAGTCAAAAGCCGCACACGTAAACGCGACGTGTTGGGCACCCAAAGTCGTCTTAGGATTTATTGTCCGGGCCACCTGCCGGGTCGAGCCAGAGGTTGCCGATTACTACGGGGTCACCGTCACAGTGATAGAGTTGGACCTCGCTCCACCCTTTCCGAGGGTCTGCCACATAGGCCTTTGGCCACGGGTCACAGAGATCTTGTATTTGCCGGGCTGCGTGATTTTGTAGAGTTTCGTAACCACCAAGTCGTCATCGAACGATTTACCGGGTTCTAGCACATATGTAGAGTAGCTTCCCGTCTCGATGAGGGGTGGTCCTTCATCTGACGGTATGTCTCTGTCGGTGGAGGCGCTTGTCCCTTTTCGTCTCGGGCCTCGATGTCAAAATCAAACTCTTGCTCCCCGAACCCCCTCGCAAAGCGAATCTCGTGATCGGATGTGTTCGTGGTTGTGACCTTGACCTGTAACTCTGAGCCGGCCTTCACAGGACCGGCAGTCGGCTGCACCGTCACTGAAATGGGCAGTGTAGAAGCCGAGGCTTGAAAAATAACGGTGCAAATCAAAACCTGCTTAGCGACTTTGTATATTAGTCTCATGGTGTTCTCACGGGCAGGCTGAATGGCCGTTTAACTCGACGGCGGTCCATTGGGTCGGCGAGTAGCCTATTTGAGGTGCCCCCACAAATTTACTGCTGTCCGGTTGGACGGTCCAGATGTTTGTTGACAAGTTCTGGGTCACATCGGCATAGAAACTCCACTCTCGTCGCGCGATTGGCACCCATATGCTGCTGCTATTTATGCCGGGATTCCACATGAAGAACGTAGTTGCATCCCAACTCCAAGTAAACTTGGCGGGTGGCGCATTGGATTCTCCTAATTTTCTTTTTCGTGGCAACGCCCGTGAAAGTATAACATTGCTGGAATTCACCGTGGGGTAAATAGAGGAGGGTGCCCTACCCTTTCGGTTCTTGAAAGGGTGGGCTGTTCTTCGCTTGGTTTTTCCTCTGTAACTTGCCTCGGCGAATTCCGGCGCATCCATCTTCATCCACGAGGATCGAGCGAATCGAAAAAATCGAAGAGAAGAAGGACCCACCCTTTCATGAAGCAAAATCGAAAGGGTAGGGCACCCTCGTGACGGACCGTTGAGGTGGCGCGATTTCTCGGTAGCCGTTGTGTCGAGTTTTCGCGAAAGGAAAGAATGAGGAAATTGGGTGCGCCACCCGCCAGCTGAGGGTGGGGCACCTGTAGATGGTCAAGACGTTGTTCCTTTCCTCGACTAGACTGAGCGCGGACCATGATGCAACCCGATCTTCGAAGCAGAGGTAGGACTCAGAAGAAGCTACTGTAAGATAA
>JBGPDI010000102.1:0-16582 GCA_041482215.1 Candidatus Acidiferrum sp.
TGATATCGATAGGCAGCGGAAACACAATCGTTGTGTTCTTCTCGACACCTATCTCGGTTAACGTCTGGAGATAGCGGAGTTGGATGGCGGAAGGCTGAGTTTCGAGAACTTTAGCGGCATCGGCAAGTTTTTGCGAGGCTTCGAACTCACCGGCAGCATGAATAATTTTCGCGCGGCGCTCGCGTTCGGCTTCCGCCTGACGCGCGATAGCGCGCTGCATCTGCTCGGGGATGTCCACCTGTTTCACTTCGACTTTTGACACTTTGATGCCCCAGGGTTCGGTGTCAGTATCAAGTATGATCTGGAGCTTGGCATTTACCTTGTCCCGCTGCGAAAGAATCTCGTCAAGCTCAAACTGGCCGACAATGCTTCGGAGCGTCGTCTGCGCTAGCTGCGATGTTGCGTATTGATAGTTCTGGACCTGAGACATTGCCAGGTTGGCGTCGACCACTCGAAAATAACAAACGGCGTTCACTTTGACGGACACGTTGTCGCGCGTGATGATGTCCTGTGGCGGAACGTCGAGAGTTTCGAGTCGCATATTGATGCGGTAGAGTTTTTCAATGGGAGCAAAGACCAGTCGGAGACCCGCACCTTTCGCCTCAGGAATTAGCCGTCCGAGACGAAGGACGACACCGCGTTCCCATTCCTTGATGATGTAGATCGAATTCCACAACCAGATGAGCCCCAAGCCGACGATCAAAGCGATTCCGACAAAACCAATTTCCATGTTCTCCTCCTGAACGTAGGAACTCTTATTTCGCCGCCGGGACGGCCACATCGGCCGGCTCGACGTAAAGTTTCAGCCCTTCCACTCGCAGGACCTTGACGGTCTCGCCTACTTGAACGGGCTGCGAAGATTCAGCACGCCATAGTTCACCATGCACGCGAATCATACCCTCGGCGCCAGAGTCCAGCTGCGCCATCGCGACGCCGCGTTCTCCAATCAACTCTTCTTTGCCTGTGGCGGATTTCCACTGGCGGGAGCGCAACACAAGGCGCATCAAAACCACAGCCAGAACGCCGAAGGGCACAGTTGCCGCGAGCGCGACTCCCAGGCTCACCCCGCCCGACGTGAGCGGAGATCGAATCAAGAAGAGGGCGCCGAGAAACATGGACACTACTCCGCCGAGAGCCAGTACACCGTGACTCGGAGCCTTTGCTTCCAGTATAAAAAATGCCAGGGAGAGTACAATCAGGAAAAGGCCCGCAAAATTCACAGGCAGAAAGTGCATGGCGTAGAGTGCCAGAATCAAACAGATGCCGCCGATCACGCCGGGAGCGATCACCCCTGGGTGCGTAAACTCGGTGTAAAGGCCAAGGACGCCAAGAATGAGCAGGACAAAAAAAACGTCCGGCTCGACGATGCGCGCCAGAAATTTCTGGCGCATGGAAAGTTCAAACGATGTGCGCACGGAGTTTTTCAGCGCCAGGGTCACTTGCGTTCCGTCGAAACGTTTAATCGTGCGGCCATCCAGTTGCCGCAACAATTCATCGGTTGAGTTCACGATCAGATCAATCATTTTTGCGTCGAGCGCTTCTTTTTCGGTAAAGGCTTTCGACTCAGTGATGCCCTTTTCCGCAAGCTCCGGATTGCGCCCCCGACGTTCCGTGAAACTTCGAAGAAATGCCATCGCGTCTTGATTGATTTTCTTGCGGTACACCTCGTCAATTTGCGGGATGTATCCCCCGATCACGATGATCGGTGAAGCCGCGCCTGCGTGCGTGCCCGGCGCCATTGCGGCAATGTCCGCGGAGAGGAGGATGTAAAAACCTGCGGAGGCACCCCGCCCGCCAGTCGGCGAAACATACACGGCAACCGGCACTGGCGACGCCAGAATGTGCTCGATCATATCTTTCATCGAATCACTGAGGCCACCCGGCGTATCCATGGTGATCAAAACGAGCGCGGCATGACGCTTTGCAGCGTCGGCGAGGCCTTCATCAATGTAGGTGGCCAGGATAGGTTCCACCTCGCCATTGAGACTCAGTTCAAGAACAAACGGACTGGAGGGATGTTCGTCGGCGGTGGCGGTAGGCAATGGAAAAAAGATCGCGGCCGCACTCAGGACACCAAGAAGAAAGAGTGCCGCCGCGAGTTTCGACCGGGTGAAAAAGAGGGAGCGCCATATCTTACGGGGCCAGTCGCTCATTGCGCACCTCCACCAGGTTTTTTGTCGCCTGGTTTGGAATTCTGTAAATGTTCGAGCAGTTGCTTGGCTTCAGTGTAGTTGGGCGCCAGCTTCAGCGCTTTTTCGATCTCCGCTCGCGCGAGGTCGGGCTTTTTTTGCTCGAGGTAGATTTTCGCCAGGGTTGTGCGAACCACCGCGGAATCGCGGGCAGCGAGGGAAGCTTGCAATTCCTTCACGGCATCGTCCCTCTTGCCCTGGCGGCGGTCAATCTCAGCGAGACCGAGGTGGGCCGCGGGGCTGGCAGGTTCGGTGGCGAGAACAGTACGAAATTCTTTTTCCGCAGTGTCGTTGTGGCCCGCAGAGAGTTCCTGGCGTCCTCGCCGAATGTGCGTGAGAGGAGTGTCGTCTGTAGGAGCGGAAGCAGCGGCTGCCGCAGGAGACTCGGGCGACTCGATTCCCGCGCGAAGTTCCGTTACGTCCAGTTCGGTCTTGATGCGATTCAACTTCGACAAGGACTCGTTCTTCGCATCCAGATGAATCGCAGGGAGCCCATTGGGGCCAAATGTTTCATTCGCGGATTCGCGTTCCTGGTCGGCGTCGTTCTTGTTTCCCGCCTTTTCCAGAGCCAGGATCAACATGGCGCGATCCTCCGGATTATCCGGCTCGCGCTCCGCGGCGTCGCGAAAATATCCTGCCGCGGCGGCGGCATCATTTGTTTGCATCGCGAGCAAGCCAAGATTGAACGGATAGTCGTCTTCGTCGGGATCCAGGTCAGCGGCGCGGCGAAAATCAGTTTGCGCAGCAGCTGTCTTGCCCTGTCGAGCGCGCGCAATGGCCAGATCGTTCAAGATTTCCGGCAAGTCTCCGCCAGCGATCATGTTGCTGCGCAAGGCTTCCTGCAACGCAATGAATATCTCCTCCGCGTGGTCGGGCTGACTCTGAAGAAGCCGGCAAACCCCTGTGGCGAAAACTGCTTCCGCGTAGCGGTCGTGTTTTTTCGGGACGCGCGCGAACCACGTCAGCGCGGAATCGCAATCGCGCCGGGCGAAATAGACTTCGCCGAGCGCGAAATCCGGCTCCGGCCATTCCGGATCGAGGCGCGCTGCTTCGCGTAGTTCGCGCAGGCGCGCGTCATCTTCGCCGGCCAGCAGTCCGCGGATGTAATGTTCGAACGCATCGAGGCGAAGGGGACGCTGACGCTTGGTGAAATCGGCAAGGCTCAAAGCGTAATGGCGATCGTTCGCGGAAAGCATCCGCCAAAGTAATCGCGCATGTAAATCCATGAGCGAATCCAGCGTACCGGTTTCCCGCACAGCAGGAAGTAATCGCGCAGGACTTACCTTTAAGATGCGCGACTCGACGGAAAGCGACGTGCCGTTGGCCGTGAACCTGCCGTAGACCACAAAGTCGGCGTCGAGGTCTTCCCCGATATGGAGCATAGTCGCACGGCTGAGTTTTGATGAGTGCGGCAAGCCGTAGCGTTCCAGCTCGGCAAGGCGCCCGGCATGGGAATAGACCTGCTCTCCCGCGCCGGACAGCCGCTGGATGGTTAGCTCTTCAAGACCCTCGCCGAGCCAATCCAATCGCGGCGATGCGCCTGCATTTTCAAAAGGAAAAACCAGGAAGATTCCCTGCTGAGACCCAGCTGCTGGCCCAGTTCGGTTTGGGGGAGCGGATTGTTGCGCGGGAGCCGAAGGGATTCCGAAAATGACGATGCCGGAGAGTAAAAACAGATAACGCGCGCTGAAGAAAGGGCGCTTCATGTCTGTTGCATTGTAACAGACACAAAGGCACGTTTCGCATCAGACGTGCAGAACAAGCTTAAGAATCAATGAATTAGAAATAGCTTATGGCAGTGTGCTCTCGGGTGGTTTGGGTGCGAGAACCTCTTGGATCGCCGGCGCATTCAAAACTGCCGCGAACGCAGGGTCGGACTTCACGTTCAAGAGATCTTTGTAGCCTTCGTCTTTCGCTTTCCGCAAATAAATCACGCAGCGCTCGAGATTGCCGGCTTCTGCGAACGACTTCGCGAGCATAAAATAAAATCGCCCACGGTCTCCCACAGAGCGATCCTGGAGGACCGAGCCGTTTCGCGAACTATTGTGCTCGAAGAATTGCGGATCCAATGCCAGGGCTTGACGGAATGACGAGATGGCCTGCTCATAGCGCTTGTCGCCAAAGTAGGCATAGCCAAGGTTGCTGTAGAGCACGGCCATGTCGGTGCGAATGTTGATTGCTTTTTGATATGCCTTAATGGCCTTGCCGTATTTCTTCCGCTGATACCAGACTGTCCCGATGTTGTTCTGCGCATCGGCGTAGGAAGGATCAACCTTCGACGCACGCTCGTAATACTTAAGGGCCAACCCGAGGGCCTCTTGCTGGTGCAGCGCAATCCCCAGCTTATTCAAGTACACAGGATTCTGGGGATACTTGTCGGCAAGCCGCTTGTAAAGGAGGGTTGCTTCCCTGAAATCCTTCCGAGCCATATAGAGATCGGCCATCTGCTCATCGGTCATCTCGGGCTTTACGACGATAACGGACGCATCTGCGGGCGACTGTGGCGGCTGCTGCGCCGGCGATTGCACCGCGCGCGGCACCACAGGCGCAGTTGGAGTCTCAGTAAAAGATTGCCCTAAAGATGGGATAGAAACGGTAAGGAGGAGAACGCTTGCAGGAAACGCCATTCGAATACTGGTCATGGCGAATCTCCCTTCTCCGGCTTCGGCGGTTTAGCCTTGTCGGGTTCCTTCTTCTTACCCCCAAAGATACCAAAAATCTTCTGTAAAGGATTCTTTTTCTTTTCTTCGGTGGCTGCTGAGGGGTCAGCCGGGCCCTGGCCGGTTGCATTGGGTGGCCGGTTGGGATCGTAGGGGATGGGTTGACCGTTGGCGTCGATTTCTGGTGCTTTGGGTTCGCCACCAAATACCCGAGAGAGGACGGAACCTGTAGAGGTCAAAAGATGCTGGCCGCCATGGACTTCGCAATAGACGGTCGGCGCTGAACCAGCTACGTAAACTTCTTCGCGGGTCGTGGGGCAGTTGGCGGTGGCGAGTTGCAAGGTATCAGGGTCGATGAGGACGGATTGCACTCCATCCGGCATCGTGAAATCCTTCACATCGCGATACTGCGCCAGGGTCGTGGCGTGGGTCATGAAGTCCGCCCAGATGGGCGCAGCGACCGTGCCACCGGGCAGACCAAGGTCGCGATTGTCATCAAAGCCAATCCAGATCACGCAGAGCAGGTTCGACGTGAAACCCGCGAACCAGCCGTCGCGAGATGTGCCGGTCT
Organism: Candidatus Acidiferrum sp.; assembly: GCA_041482215.1. Lineage (GTDB taxonomy): Bacteria > Acidobacteriota > Terriglobia > Acidiferrales > UBA7541 > Acidiferrum. The sequence continues at coordinate 5,421 of JBGPDI010000102.1, forward strand.
TTCCTGCGGCAGGCAGGGTGAAACCACGCGCGCGAACGCCAGCTCCAGTGCCCTTGTTCAGCACGTCTTTCAGCAGGCTGACGACGAGATAGCTGACTCGTGAGTCCAGCGCCGGGTGCGTTTGCGGCGTGAATTTTTCCAGTGGCGTGCCATCGGCGTTCACAACGATGCGCAGAAATTGCGGCTCGGCGCGCGTTCCCATGGTGGCGAAGGTCGTGTATCCAGCGGCGACGTCCACTGGCGTCATTTCATAGGCGCCGAGAGCCACCGCGGGGGTAGGCTGAATGTTCATGCCCAGGCCCATTTTGCGGGCGACCTGGACGACGCGGCCGTAGCCGATGAGCTCGGCGACTTTCACGGTGGCGACGTTGAGAGAATTGGTTAGCGCGTCGCGGACGGTGACGCGGCCCATGAATTTTTCGCCATAATTATTGGGCGTGTATTCCTTGCCATCGAATTCGAAAGTGGTCGGCTCGTCATCAATGGTGGTGGCAGGCGTGATGACGGGCTGCACGCCGTCAACGGCATTGTCGAACGCCGCGGCATAGACAAACGGCTTAAAGACCGATCCGGGCTGGCGATGCGCCAGAGCATGATTGAGCTGGCTCTGCCCGTAGTCACGTCCACCAATGACGGCCTTGATCTCCCCAGTCCGCGGGTCCAGCGCAACGAGCGCAACCTGCGCTTGTGGAACCGGCTCGTTACTTCCCTTCTTGGCGAGTTCCTTTTTCCACTTGTCATACTTTTTCGCCAGGAGCAGATCCACGTTTTTCATGCCGGCATCCACGGCAGCTGCGGCGGCTCTTTGCAGCGCAGGATCAAGAGTCGTATAGACGCGGAAATTTTCGCTAAGCAATTCGTTTTCGGAATACTTGTCCAACAGGTGGTCTTTCACCATGTCGATGAAGTAGGGCGCTTCGCTTCCCGAAATTGAGGTGCGGATAATCTTCAGAGGTGCGCGCTTGGCGTCCTGAACGTCCGCTTCATTGACGTATTTGTTTTCCAGCATCTGCGTGAGTACGCGGTCGCGAGCTTGCACTCCGCGCTCGGGGTGGCGGTCAGCGGAGGAATAGTAGTTCGGTGCGCGAATAATGCCCGCGAGGTACGCGCATTCCGCCAGCGACAGTTGCCTCAAATCTTTTCCGAAGTAAGCGACGCTGGCCTGGGAGAAACCGCGAATGCCAAAGCTCCCGCGATTGCCCAGGTAGACTTCATTGGCATACAGCTCGAAGATTTGTTGTTTGTTGAAGCGCTGCTCGAGCTCGATGGAAATCATGGCTTCGGAGAGCTTGCGCCGCCAGGTGCGATCGGTCGAAAGAAAGAAGGTCCTGGCCACCTGCATCGTAATGGTGCTGGCGCCCTGATAATGCTGGCTGGTGTGCCGCACGTCAGCCCACGCCGCTCCCACGATGCGGATAAAATCGAATCCACCGTGCTCGAAGAAGCGCTTGTCTTCGGAGGATAAAATCGCGTCCACCAACATAGTGGGCAAATCTTCGTAGCGCACCGGCCGGCGCTTCTCTCGCGCGCTATCGAAAAGATTGGTGATGAGTTCGGGTTCGATTTCGGCGGTATCAATGTCTCCACCGCCGCTGAGCGGCTTGATGGAGTGAATGCTCTTTCCCCGGAAATTTACGGCGAGCGCATTGTTCCCCGCAAAGTAGGAAAGTTTCGAGGGGCGGATGTCCACGGTGTTGTTCTGCACGGTGAATTGGCCAAGGGCGTTGGCGTCCAGCACCGGGCGGTATCCCACGCGCGTGAGATAGTCGGTCAGATCGTCAGGTCCCCAGGCTTGGCCGGCGGAGATATGTTCCGGTGCGGAGAAAATCTGCGTGGTGTTCTGCAGGACGTTACCGGACAGCCGGGCATCAATGATGTGCGAATACTTAACGTAGTAGTAGGTGAAGATTCCGCCGGCGGCCAGAAAAATGGCGAAGATGGTGCCGAGGATTGTCAGCCCGATGGCGGAAGTAAAGAATCCTTTTTGGATGCGGATGCGCAAACCTTAGCTCCCGAGGGCTGAATCCTTATTGTCTCGCAAGACCACGCTCAGGGAAAGGCGGAGTCCCTCGATACCGGGTTGCCGGTAACCAATTGCAAAAGGGCGGCCGCAGCAAAGCTGTTTCAGAAGAGGGCCTTATTCGCACTGCTCGGCGTAAAATGGAGGTCCAAGTGATAAAAAAGGATATCCACGGGAACGGTGTAGTCCATGGAGATGGTCACGAGTGAGTTGTTGGAGGTCACCTTGATGGCCTCTTTCTTCACGGGGATTTCCAAATCCTGCACGACCTTGAAAATATTGTCTCGGATCTGTTCCTCGCCGTAGTGGTTCACGACCGCATAGCGGGCCTGTTCTTGCATCTTGTCGCTAAGCTGATAATCCGCAAAATAGGGCGGCACGACTTTGACCGCGGAAATAATGAGCAGCAAAAGAACCACTAAGAATGCAAAGGCCTTCAACTTGCCTGCGCCAATTTCGGAGCGGCGGTGGGCTGGAGCACGGTGATTTCGAATGTCTTCCAGATACACTAGATTCATCTCCCCTAGTCCGTCTGCGCCGCAAACTGGCCGCGGCTGGCAAAGGCAACGCACGATTCCTGGATGTAATAAAGCTAACACCCGGGTGGGCGGGTGTCGAGAAATTGGCGCGGGACATGTTCCCGGAGAGAAACGGGGCTAATAGGCCCGGGCGAAGATGGCGCGCGCGGTAGCGGACTCCTGGCAGTACACGCACTTCCCGCCGCTGCCCTCCTGGTCGAGGGGGATGCAGCGCATGGTGGCGCGGGTTTCTTCCTTAATTTTGGCTTCGCAACCGGGACTACCGCACCAGGGCGAGAAGGCAAAGCCGTTTTCCACGGCTTTCTTCAGGTCTTCGTAGGTATTCGCATCGTGCGTGTTGGACTTGCGGAACGCCAGCGCCTTATCGTGAATCGCTTGCTGGATTTCCACGAGCATTCGCTCGATGGTGACGGGCAGATCGGCCAGTGGGGCGCTGATCTTCCCATCCCTGCCCGGCCGATCGCGGCGAGCGAGGACGGCGGCCTGCTTGGCGACGTCCTTGGGACCGAGTTCTACGCGCAGAGGGACTCCGCGCATCTCCCAATCATTGAATTTCCAACCGGGGCTCTGGCCTTCGCGCTCATCAAGCGTGACGCGGATGCTGGCTTTGGCGAGCTCGGCCTTCAATTTTCTCGCAGTATCGAGTACGGCGGTTTTTTCTTCGTCGGTTTTGAAGATTGGGACGATGACGACCTGGTAAGGCGCGAGCTTTGGTGGCAGTACCAAACCCTGATCGTCGCCGTGGACCATAATAATCGCGCCGATCATCCGCGTGGAAAGTCCCCAGGAGGTGGTCCAGCAATGCTGCAACTGGCCGTTCTGGTCGAGGTATTTGACTTCGAAGGCTTCGGCGAAGTTTTGACCGAGGAAGTGCGAGGTTCCCGCTTGCAGGGCTTTGCCGTCGCCCATCATGGCTTCGATGGCGTACGTGGTATGCGCGCCTGCGAATTTTTCAGCTTCCGATTTTCGTCCGGGTATTACAGGGATGGCCGCGTCGTTGATGGCGAAGTCGGCGTAGGTATCCAGCATCTGGAGGGTCTCGGCTTCGGCCTCTTCGCGAGTGGCGTGGGCCGTGTGGCCTTCCTGCCAGTAGAATTCGAGCGTGCGAAGGAAGAGTTTGGTGCGCAATTCCCAGCGCACCACACTATTCCACTGGTTCATCAGCACAGGCAGGTCGCGATAGGACTGAATCCACTTTGACCACATGTGGCCGATGATGGTTTCGGACGTGGGACGGATTACAAGAGGCTCGGCGAGTTCTTCTCCACCGCCAATGGTGACGACCGCAAGCTCTGGCGAAAAACCTTCCACGTGATGCTTTTCCTTATCAATGAAGCTGCGTGGAATGAGCAAGGGGAACGCCACATTTTGGTGGCCAGTGGCTTTGAAACGGCGGTCCAGCGCTTGTTGGATGTTTTCCCAAAGCGCCCATCCATAGGGCCGGACAATCATGCAGCCGCGGACAGGCGCGTAATCGGCGAGCTGCGCCTTCAGGACCAACTGGTTGTACCACTCAGAAAAATCTTGTGCGCGGGTAGGAAGCTTTTCTTCGGCCATGCGGCGGTTTGTCCGTTCCTCTCAGATGCGACAACTCAGGCTAAGTAAACTCAAAAGCGTAGCGGACGCCTGCAAGCGTGTCAACGCATGCATCGGCGGGTATCCTCCGGAGAGGAAGCGCCTATTAGTTCGAGGCTGATCTTGGATTGAGATAGCAGTTCCCCGCCAGTGTTGGATACCCAACAGACAGCAATCCTCGGCTATCGGTAACCTTCAGACCTTTTGAATCCAAGTCGGTTTGATGTGTGTTCAGAAGCGGCGACTAAAGCGGAACTTCGCTCAAGGCAAGGAAGAGCGGCTTTTGTCGCCGCAGTGCCATCGAAGGCCAATGCTTCGCCGTCTTTTGAAAAAGCTTAACCGTGTCAAATCGCGAGGTGGCCATGGAGCCGATGGGTCGAAAACTGGAGTGGGTCGAAAGCCAGAATTTTCAGGGCTGGGCTTGCAGCGAATGCGCATGGGTGTTCAGCCCTTCATGGCCGCTCGTTGGCAAATCTGTCGACGAGATGAAGACGGAGTTTGGACAGCTCCTCGACAAGGAGTTTGCATCTCACGTCTGCGCCGAGCACCCAAGGCCAAGAAAAAATCCCGGCTAGCTATTCGCAAAAAGCCTTAGCTAAAAGGGAGGTGTTAATGCGTATCCCGCCGTTCGCGTCGAGAGGGCCATGGTATTTGATGAACCCGCGCCTCCTGAACCTATTCATGAAAAAGTTGACGCGCGCGCGTGTAGTGCCGATCATCGTTGCCAGGGTCCCTTGCGATATTCCGGCAAATCTGTGCAGCTTGCGTTGATTTCCCTTCCCAGCGAGCAGAAGAAGAACTCGGGCGAGTCGCCTCTCGCTGGACTGAGAAACCTGGCCTATAAAATCCTCTTCGATCCGAATATTGCGCGAAATCAGATAAGACAGGAAACAGTAAGAGAGCGCATTGTTGGCGCGGAGCGCTCGGATCATCTCGTTTCTTTCAATGACTTGAAGAGTCGTGGGTGCAATCGCGGTGGCGGTCCTAATACGAATATCCTGACTTCCAAGGCACGCCTCACCAAGAAATTCACCAGGCCCGAGAATGGCGACAATTGCCTCCTTGTCAGTCTTGGAGGTCACTGAGAGTTTCACGCGGCCACTCTGAATGTGCATGACCGTCTTGGCGATATCGCCTTGAGAGAAAATTGTTCTTCCTGTTGCAAAGTTTTTATCTAACGTGACCACCCCGGCCAAGTCGAATGAAATCTTGGGAGGAGCCTTTATGCTGGGGCTCATGGGTTGATTGCTCCGCCGATTCTGATGAGATATTGCATGCCGCGCGGATTGGGCCATTGGCGGCATCGCCATCTCCTTCTTGACATCGGCTAGGGCGGCTTCCCGGAGCTCTTCTCGCTCAGTCTGCATGGGCGTCTCCCCCCATGGTCGCATAGAAACCGGGCTCAGTCTGTCCAATTTGGAACACAAAGGGCGATGTGATTCCATGATCGTTTGGGGACAATGGCTGGGCAATCCCCTGCCCATTTGTTCTCGGCCTTGGCAGTCGCGGGCTAACTCATGATTATTCCCATAATCGGAAACTGACCCATTGTTGTCCATTGCTCAGACTTGCGGGTATTCGGGCGCGGCATTAGAATGCCTGTCGTCCTGCGCGAACGCTTCACTGTTCGTGCCCGTCCAGCGATCTTCACTGAGGGAGAAACCACGCCATGAAACGCAGCACATTGATTGCTCTTCTTATTCTTTTTGCCGCGCCATTTGCTTCGGCGCAGGATTGGGCCAAAGCGGCGCTCGCAAAATCACCGCGGCACAGCGAGTGGGTGACGCTGAAACACAACGGACGGTCGGTGGAGACTTTCGTGGTCTACCCAGAATCAAAGGGTAAAACTCCTGTCGTCCTGATCATCCACGAGATCTTTGGCATGTCAGACTGGGTCCAGGAGCTCGCGGATGAGGTTGCGGCGGCGGGCTACATCGCGGTTGCTCCCGATTTGCTTTCGGGGATGGGACCGAACGGCGGCCGCAGCAGCGATTTTGCCGAGGGTAAAACGATGGAAGCCGTTAGCCATTTGAATCCTGATCAGGTGACCGAGGACTTGAATGCCGCGGCGAACTACGCACTCAAGATTCCTGCTTCGAACGGCAAACTTTTTGTGGGCGGCTTTTGCTGGGGCGGAAGTCAAACCTTCCGGTTTGCGACAAACCGCGGCGATCTGGCCGCCGCTTTTGTTTTTTACGGCGGACCGCCGGAGAAAGATGCGATGGTGCGCATCAAGGCGCCGGTCTATGGATTTTTTGCGGGAAACGACGCGCGCATTGGCGCGATGATTCCTGACGCGATTACTGAGATGAAGGCCGCGGGCAAAACTTTCGAGCCGGTAACCTATGATGGCGCGGGACACGGCTTTATGCGCGCAGGCGAAGCACCCGATGCAAAAGATGCCGACAAGAAGGCGCGTGCTGACGCTTGGGTACGATGGAAGAGCCTGCTCGGCGGCAAGTAATAGCCGCAGGACATGGAAGGCGAAACTAGCGAATCCTGAATTCGGCGCGGATGAAGGGTTTGATTCCTTCTTTTCCTCTCAGCCTCAACCAGAGTGGGCCGTTATCGCGCTCCAATAAAATTTCAAAATCGAAGAATGGGCAGCATTTGCTTTCGTAAGAAATCCATTCCGCTGCTTCCGCCAAGGAAACCAATTCGCTTCGTAAGCGAAACGAATAGCCATTGGGCAATTCTTGAATCTCCATCCGGGCCGCTTCCAGTTTCAGGAGGAGTTGCTTGTGGCGTTCCCGATCCGAACTGGTGAGGGCGTCCATGTTGCAAAAGAAACCCGACGTTTTCGTCATGGTCACCCTTGCTTGTGTTCGAGTTCGGCCCAGCGCGCGTAGAGAGCATCTACGGATTTCTGGGCTTCGTCCAACTGATTGCACGCATTTTGCAAACTTACCCGATCGCTGGTGACGGCTGGATCTTCGAGTGCAGAACGCTTCGCGTGAAGGAGCAACTCCGCCTCGCTGATGCGGCTTTCCATGGCCGCGAATTCGCGGGCTTCGACATAGGAGAGTTTCTTTTTTGTTGCGGCACGCGGGGCCTCGTCGCCGGCCGGACGAGCCTTCCGGTCTCCGTTGACAGATTTCACCGTAGCCAGGGACAACTGGGCGCGCTGCCAGGTTTCCCATTGTGAGTAATCAGCGAAACGCTCCGCCGTGCCTAAGCCATCGAGTCCAACTACGACAGTGGAGACGCGATCGAGCATGAAGCGATCGTGCGTAACCAGCACCAGGGCGCCCGGATATTCGAGCAGGCTCTCTTCCAGAATTTCGAGCGTGGGGATATCGAGATCGTTGGTAGGCTCATCGAGCAGAAGAACATCCGCAGGTTGCAGCATAAGTTGAGCAATCAGGACACGTGCGCGCTCTCCGCCGGATAGCCGCCCGACGCGCTGGTTCAGACTCTCCGCGGAAAACAGAAATCGTTCGGCCCACGCGGCTACGTGGATGATCCGCTCCTGATAAATCACCGCGTCGCTGTCCGGCGCTAAAGCCCGGCGCAACGTGATGTCCGGATCGAGTTGCCGGTTCTGGTCAAAGTAGACGATGCGCAAACCATCGGCCCTGCGAATTTTTCCAATTTCCGGCTTGATGTCTCCGCGCATGAGCCGGAGCAGCGTGGTTTTGCCGCTACCGTTTGGCCCTACGAGTCCCACACGCATTCCAGATGTAACGCTGAAATGAATGTTTTTGAAAAGCGCGCGGTTACCAACGCCGTAGGAGACACCGTCGAGAGTTATGAGCTGTTTCGTCTTTCGATTCGTCGCGGAGAAATCGATTTCGGCACTGGAAGTGCGGCTGCGGGCATTCATCTCCGCGAGTTCGCCAATCATTTCATGCGCTTTATCAATGCGCGCCTTGGCTTTGGTGGCGCGGGCTTTAGGGCCTCGGCGCAGCCATTCGAGTTCAGTGTGAACGCGGTTTTCCAGCGACTCCTGGCGCTTTTTCTGTGCGTGCAGGTAATCTTCTTTCGCCTCCAGGAATGTGCTGTAGTTTCCGTTTACGCGGAGTGCGCCATCTTCATAGACGCGACTTAGCTCCACCATTTCGTTCGCGACGTTTTCCAGGAAATAACGATCGTGACTGACCACCACGCAGGCAAACGCGGCATTGCGAAGAACAGATTCGAGCCACTGAATTCCAGCAAGATCGAGATGATTGGTTGGCTCGTCGAGGAGCAAGATGTCGGGGGCCTGGACCAAAGCTTCGGCAATCGCAAGGCGTTTGCGCCAGCCGCCGGAAAGAGTTGCGGCTTGCACATCTAGATCCGTGAAGCCAGCGCGGCCCAGCGTCTCTGGAAGTCGCGCGACACGCTCCGCCTCGGGAATTGCCGTGCGTTCCAGTGCGCTCTCGATGACGGAACGCACCGTTACGCCGGGCGCAAACTCCGAGATTTGCGCGACGTAACTTAACCGCGTGCCCTTGCGAATCGCCACGTCGCCGCTGTCCGGTTTTACGCGCCCGATTAGCATCTCCAGGAGCGTGGATTTGCCAGAGCCATTCGGGCCGATTACACCGATGCGATCGCCTTCGGAGACGGTGAATGAAATATTCTGGAAGAGCGGCGCGACGCCGTATCTCTTCGACAACCCTTGCGCGCTGATGATGGGAGGCAAATTTCTCGGTCTTCTCCTCCACATAGTTTAACCTTTACAGTCATGGCAGCGGAAATCCGGCCGACGGTCTCTTCAGGCTTCAGTGAGATTCAATTTTGACGCGCCAATTTGATGCCATTGTCCTTGGCGGTGGGGCGGCGGGACTTTTTTGCGCGATCAAGGCCGGGAAACGGGGCCGCCGCGTAGCTGTGCTTGAACATGCCGAGCAAATCGGCAAGAAGATTCTGATCTCTGGCGGCGGGCGGTGCAATTTCACCAACATTTATTGCCAGCCGGAAAATTTCATTTCCGCCAATGAACACTTTGCGAAGTCGGCCTTAGCTCGCTACACCCCCGCTGATTTCATTGCGTTGGTAGAAAAACACCGCATTCCTTACCACGAGAAAACGCTCGGCCAACTTTTCTGCGATCGCTCCGCGCGGGACATTACGGGAATGCTGGAATCGGAGTGCCGTGCCGCCGGAGTGCAGATTTTCACACAGAGCCAAATCCGAAAAGTCGAGCGCGCCACGGAATTCGTGGTGCATACCGAATCAGATGAATTTCGTGTGCCCACACTTGTCGTTGCTACGGGCGGCCTTTCCATCCCCAAAATGGGAGCGACATCTTTTGGCTACGAACTGGCGCGCCAATTCGGATTGAAGATCGTGGAGACGAAGCCCGGGCTGGTGCCGTTTGTGCTTGCCGGCAAAGATCGCAGCCGCTACTGCGATTTGGCAGGCGTTTCTGCGGAGGTGGTCGCGAGCGCAAATCAGCATGTATTCCGCGAAAAAATGCTGATCACGCATCGCGGGTTGAGCGGGCCGGCAATACTGCAGATTTCGTCTTACTGGGAAAAGGGGCAACCGATTCGAATCGATCTAGCCCCGGAGCGAGAGATTGCGACAGCGATTCGCTCATCGAAAATTCGCAATATGGCGGCGGCGCAAAAAGCGTTTCTGGGAATTCTGCCGAAGCGATTCGCCGAACGCTGGCTGGAAAACAATGTTCCGGCAGCATGGGACAACGATTCCTTGGCAAAACTGGAAAAACAGATCCACGAATGGGTGATCAAGCCTGCCGACACCGAGGGCTACGAAAAAGCCGAGGTGACTGCCGGCGGTGTGGATACCAGCGAACTATCGAGCAAGACGATGGAGTGTCTGAAGGTGAGGGGGTTATTTTTTATCGGCGAAGTCGTCGACGTCACTGGGCATCTGGGCGGATTCAATTTTCAATGGGCGTGGGCCTCGGGTGCGGCCGCGGGACGCGCGTTATGAAGAAACAGCAGAGCGCGGACTGCCCGGGCGCGCCGTCGAAGCGGCGCTTTGTGCGGCTCTCGCTTCTTCGTAAGCCGCGTATTCTTCGTAAGGCCCTTTGAAGTCCTCGACTTTGCCGCCATGGAAATGCCAGATGCGCGTCGCGACTTCGTCAATGACATCGTGGTCGTGCGTGACCAGCAGCACGGTTCCGTCGTAGCGCTGTAGTGCAATGTTCAGCGCGTTGATGGATTCCAGGTCGAGGTGGTTCGTCGGTTCGTCGAGCACCAGGAAATTCGGCTTCTGCAGCATCAGCCGGCAAAAAATCAGCCGCGCGGATTCGCCGCCAGAAAGCGCGCGCGTGGGCTTCAGCGCATCTTCTCCGCTGAAAAGCATCTGCCCCATCAATCCGCGTAGCTCCTGCTGCGAAGCGGCTGGATCGTACTGCCAGAGCCAGTCGATCGCGGTCATGCCCTTGGTGATGGATTCGCCGTGATCTTGCGCGAAGTAGCCCACCGCGACCTCGTGGCCCCAGCGCACTTCGCCGCCATCGATCGGAAACTGCTGGTCCTTGTCGTCAATGAATCCCGGCGCGTTGCGAACCAACGACTTCAACAAGGTAGTCTTGCCCGCGCCGTTGCGGCCCATGAGCGCAATTTTTTCGCCGCGCACCACGCTTGCCGAAAATTTCGGGATCACCTTCAAATCATCGTAGGACTTCTCAACGCTACGAATTTCCAGCGGATGGCGCCCCGAATTCCGCTTCATATCAAACTTAATGTACGGCCGGGCGATGTTGCTTCTGGCCAGCTCCGCCGTCTGCAAGCGCTCGACTTCTTTCTTGCGCGAAGTAGCTTGTGCGGAACGCGTGCCGGCGGAAAATCGCGCGATAAAGTCCTGCAGCTGGGCGATTTTTTTCTCGCGATTGGCGTTGTCCGCTTCGATGCGGCCACGAATCTGCGTCTTGGCCATCACCATATCGTCGTATCCGCCGACGTACATGATGATCGTTTCGTAGTCGATGTCCGCCGTGTATGTGCAAACGCTATTGAGGAAGTGGCGGTCGTGCGAAATCACGATCAGCACACCTTCGAATTCGCAAAGATATCGCTGCAGCCAGTGCACGGAATCAAGGTCCAGGTTGTTCGTCGGCTCGTCGAGCA
>JBGPDI010000103.1:0-16560 GCA_041482215.1 Candidatus Acidiferrum sp.
AGAGCACAAAGCCGAAAGCCAGGATCAACGCGGTGCGATCGTGGGTGCCGCGGAAACGAACCAAGGCATTCGCGGCGTAGCAGAAACTGAGTAGGGTACCGCCAACTTCAAGATATAGATAGGCTTGCGGGGAACCGGCCACGCTAGTCTGCCGGAGGTAGAAGAGCACCGCGAGAAAGAAAATGAGGACCGCTGCTCTGGAGGCAATCAGGACACGTTTCTGGGTGTTCAGCGCGGTGACCGGGTTGCGGTCGCTGCGGAGAAACCCGATGATATTGGCCCAACCCCCCACAAAAACCCCCAATTGCCGAAGAAAAGCTACCAACTCCCATTGAATGCAAGTTTGTGACCTTTTCTGACCGAAAATTCGGATCCGTAAAATATTGAAAATGAATTACTTATTGGTGGGCTTCGAAAGGACCGAGGAGAGATGTAGCGAGGCGAGACGCGGAAATACCTCGAATTTCTGCGGATTTGCGCAGTATCATTTTTGTTTCGTTAGAGTTACCGGGCTTATGGCCAGTATCAAAGGAAATTTCGAGACTGTCTCAGGCTGAGACTGTCTCATGCATTGAAACAGTTGAGAGGGGGTCGTTGAGGGGCTCTAGAACTTGGGCTTTGGCGGTGGAAGCTCACGGGCGGCCACGGGATCCGCGAAACCACAGGTTTTGTGCGAGCCATCGCAAAAAGGTTTGTTGGCAGAGTGCCCGCAGCGGCAGAGACCGACGGTGGTGCGTCCGGCCAAGCCGAAGGGCTTGCCCTCAGGATCGAAGATCTCAAAATCGCCTTCGACGCGGATCGAACCGTTATGATTGACCGTAATCTTCGTGGCCGCCATTTATTCTCCTGAGTAGTAAACGAGTATGCCCATAGTCCAGTGAGGCGACAAGCACAAACGATGAATCATTCAAAAGTGCCCGGCGCGTTGATCGCGAAACTCAGAGTCAAACAGATCCAGATGGGTCAATATTTTGGGACGGAAGGATCGACCTCGTCGGACCAGGCGAGGATGCCACCTTTCAGGTTGAGTATTTTGCGGAAGCCGGCTTTGCGCAAGAAGTCCACGGCCTCTGCGGAGCGCTTGCCGCTGCGGCAATGGGCCACGATCTCGCGGGAAGAATCCAGTTCGTGAACGCGCCTCGTCAGCTCACCTAACGGAATCAAGTGTCCCTTGAGATTGCAGATCTGATATTCGTGTGGCTCGCGCACATCGAGAATGAACAAATCATCTCCATGGTCGAGACGGGCTCTTAATTCGCGTGGAGTAATCTCCGGAACTTGCACGGACGGGCCGGGGGCTTCTTCACCGCGAACGCCGCAGAATTCGTAGTAATCGATCAGCTTGGTGATCGTAGGATTTGTGCCGCACACCGGGCAGCTGGGATTTTTGCGGAGCTTGAGCTCGCGAAACTTCATCGCGAGTGCATCGAAGAGCAGCAGGCGCCCGATGAGGTTTTCGCCGCGGCCGAGGATTAGCTTGATGGTTTCCATCGCCTGGATAGAGCCTACGATGCCTGGCAAAACGCCAAGGACACCACCTTCCGCGCAAGATGGCACAAGCCCTGGCGGAGGTGGCTCGGGATAGAGGCAGCGGTAGCACGGGCCATCGGGCATGCCGAAAACAGTGGCTTGGCCTTCAAAACGGAAGATCGAGCCGTAAACATTTGGCTTGCCGAGCAAAATGCAGGCGTCGTTGACCAGGTAGCGAGTGGGGAAATTATCGGTGCCATCCACGATGACGTCGAAGTCCTTGAAGAGCTCGAGAGCGTTGGCGCTGGTCAACTGCGTTTCGAACGACTGGATCTCAATGGCGGGATTGAGATTCGAGAGGCGCGCGCGCGCAGCTTCGCTCTTTGGTTTGCCGACGTCGGTGGTGCCGAAGGTAACCTGGCGCTGGAGATTGGTGAAGTCAACGACATCAAAATCAACGAGACCGAGTTTGCCGACGCCTGCGGCTGCGAGATACAAACCCAGCGGAGCGCCTAGCCCGCCTGTGCCGATGAGTAGAACTTTCGCGTTTTTCAGTTTGAGCTGCCCCTCCATACCGACTTCCGGCATGATGAGATGGCGGCTGTAGCGAAGGATTTCTTCGTTCGAAAGGCTCGTAGCCGGTTTTGCGCCGGTCTGCGGCTGTGTAGTGGTGGCCATTGCGATTCTCTACTCCTTCAGGTTCAATTCGAATAGCAAAAACAAAAAGCGACGAGAGATTCCTCCCGCAGCGGCGGGCCCGGAATGACAAATCTAACTGCGGTCGCAGCTACTAATTACAACCACCGGCGATGGACGGAATGATGCTTATGGTATCGCCGTCCTTCGTGGGCGTGTTCTCTTTCGCGAGATAGCGAATGTCCTCGTCGTTCACGTAAACATTGACGAAGCTGCGTAGCTTGCCATCGTCGGTAAAGAGATGCTTGCGCAGTTCCGCGAATTCCGTGGTGAGGTGGCCAAGGGCTTCGCCGACGGTGCGGGCATTGAATTCGGCCGAATCGCGCTTGCCCGCGTAGGGGCGAAGCGGAGATGGAATCATTACTTTCACAGGCATTTCAGTTCTCCGTCCTGATGGAGCCTCCGGCCTGGACTGCGGCGCGATGGCGAATCTCAATTCCTTCCGGTGAAAACTCCGCGCGGTCGTCGTTCAGGCGCCAGGAGGTCATGTTCTGCGGCGCGCCGTTTTGCACGCTGACAATGATGTAGCTATACCAGGGCCAAGCGTGATCGCGGTCGTACTCGCTCGGCCGCGCGGGATGATCGGGATGCGAATGATACCAGCCGACGACCTCCAGGTTTTGCTCACGAGCCGCTTTTTCCGCGGACATGACGTCTTCCGACGTGACCGAGAAACGATTGCGGGGTGAATCGTCGCGCCGATTCACTAGCGGAAAAAGGCCTAGGACTTCCCGTGTTGGTCTTGCGCTGGAACCCCCGGGTGCTTGAGAATCACTGCTATCCGTTTCGTCGCGATCACGACCCAAAAGGGCGCCGCAGCATTCGTGTGGATAAGTCTCAGCACCATGTGCGCGAATCTTCTCCGCGAGATTGCCGCTGATCCAAAGTGTGTACGCGCCAGGCATAACTTATTCTTCGTCCCAGAAACGTTCGTTCAGGTACTTCGCAGCCGAATCCGCAAAAACGGTGACGATTACGGCGTTTGTGTTCTTCGAAATTCTCTCCGCGATCCGGAAGCAACCCAGCAACGCGGCCGCTGCGCTGGGGCTGACGAGCAAACCTTCTTCGCGCGCGATGCGCTTCACCAAACGATATGACTCTTCGGTGGAGACAGGCAAATTTTCATCGGCGAGAGTGTCGTCGTAAATCGCCGGGCGGATCGCCGTCTCCATGTGCTTCCAACCCTCCAGTCCGTGAAAGGAAGCGTCAGGCTGAAGGCTGATGCAACGGATTGCGGGATTGAGTTCCTTGAGTCGCCGCGTGGTTCCCACAAACGTGCCGCTGGTGCCGAGCCCGGCGACGAAATGCGTGATGCGGCCGGAAGTTTGCTCCCAGATTTCGGCGGCAGTGGTGCGATAGTGAGCTTGCCAATTCGCGGGATTGCTGTACTGGTCGGGATAAAAGTATTTTTCGGGATTTGCGGAGACGATCTGGCGCACTTTGCGGATGGCGCCGTCGGTGCCTTCATCGCCGGGAGTGATGACGAGTTCCGCACCGAAGGCCGCGAGGATCCGTTTGCGCTCGTGAGAAGCGCTGTCCGGCAGGCAAAGTTGTACGGGAAAACCGAGTGCCGCGCCGATCATGGCGTAGGCGATGCCGGTGTTGCCGCTGGTGGCGTCAATGATGGTCTTGCCGGGGCGCAGAGCCCCGCTGGCGAGGCCGGACTGAATCATGCTGAGTGCGGGGCGGTCCTTGACGGAGCCGCCTGGGTTAAACCATTCGGCTTTGGCGCAAAATTCGACACTGGAGAATTGGCCGCCCACCCGTTCCAGACGGAGCAGCGGGGTATTGCCGATGCGGTCGAGCAGGGATTCGCCCACGCGATCCGGCTGAGCCGTTGATTCGCTGGGAGATGCGCCGATGTGCCTTAAAGTGGCCATGACCTCGTTGATGGAATATCTTCGCGCCCGTAAGAAGTAGCGAAGATATCCGACCAGTTTACTCCGAATTGGATGCACGAACCTAGCCCAGAGATATGGCGGGCTTTACAGAGAAGCCGCGGTTCATTACTCTGAAGAGACCATGTGGAATGTCGAAGAGCGGTTTTCGCCAAAAGCGATTGAGAGTCTTGCGGCGCTTGGGTTTGCCGTGGGCAGCACACGCGGGGTAGTGCGCGTGGAAAAGTACGGCAGCGGAGCGGAGTTTCGCAAGGGCACGGACGAGCTCTACCAGATGACGATTATCCCTACGGTTATGCTGAAAGGGCAGTTCACGCGGCTGTGGGACGCGGGTTATCAGAAATTTTTGCTTACCGACGAAGGGCTGAAACTGCCGGCGTTGGCTACACATCTGCAGAATCTGCGGAAGTTTAATGAGGAACTGCGGACAGCGCTGGGAGTTCCCACGTTTTACAATGAAGCGCTCGGTTCGGTCAGCCAAGTCAGCGTTTATGACCGCGTCAAGGGCCGCAAAGGCGACGTGCCAGACGAAACCGTCGGGGCGCATGAAGAGGTCGGCGGGCACTAGGGTCGACGGATTTCCTTCGCGAACAGTTTGCTGAAAAATTCAGCCTGCTCCAGCGTCCTGGAGCTGGCGACGGAATTGTTCCAGATCTACTCGATGCTTGGCCGCTTTTCTGTGGCCGATGAAGATCACCGGAATATCCCAACCGTAACGCTCCTTCAAGATCGGATCGTCGTCTACATTAACCTCCCAGAGAACGGCATCAAACTCGCGCAATAGAGGGGCGAGCGCGGCTTTGGCCTCATCGCAGAGATGGCACCCGGGGCGCGTGTAGAGAGTAACGTCACGGGGGCCGGAAGCGGCGATACGGGCGTCTTCGGGATGAGAGCTCATCGTTTTGGTTCAAAGTTGCATCTTACCGGGGAGCGGGCAGTGATGGGAAGAACGAGCGCATAATAGCGAGGCAGAGATTTCGGAGAGTTTGAAAAGAGGCGGGGCGGGATGGGAAGAGTTGTAGCGCTGATGGATGATCTGTTTTTCCAGATGAAGTTGGCGGAGACCGCCAAGCAACTTGGCGTGGAAGTGAAAGTGGCGACGAATGGCGAGGCGTTGATGGGGCTCATGGAGAGCGAACCAAAGCTCGTCATCGTGGACTTGAATGCGCGGAGCCAGCCAATTCAGGCGATTGAAAAATTGCGATTATCGCGGAAAGATGTTCGCGTGGTGGGGTTCCTGTCACACGTGCAAAAGGAGCTTGCTGCGCAAGCGCAGGCGGCGGGATGCGATGAGGTGCTGCCGCGTTCGAGCTTTACGCAGAATCTGGCCGCGATATTGAGCGTGGCGAAGGATTGATGTGAATTTTTATAGAAAAATGAACCGAATGCGCTTTGTGTTTCTGGGCGGCGGCGTTCTGCTGATCGCCGCGAGTTGCTTCGCACAGGAGTCCAGTTCGAAGCCGGGCGGAAGTTCAGCGGTCGCGCCGAACGAACTCATGACCGGGAGTGGGCCGAGCGCCGCACTAAAAAGTGTGCTCTCCGCCGCTTGTTCGCAGAATCAAATCGAGTTTGCCCACTTTCTGACCAATCGCAACAAGGAGGCTTTTTCCCGTATGACGCCGCCGGCGCGCGTTGCGTTGATGAAGCGCTTTGTCTTGCTGAATGAGCCGGGCAAGGCCTCGGCGACGGCGAATCCTGCAGGGCGCCCCATTGTTCGCTGCCAAACACCGGACGTCACCACGGAGATGCAGATTGGCGGCGCGGACGTCCGCGAAAATATTGCGTTGGTCCCCTTGGAGCTCCGCGAGATGACCGACACGACCGGAGCGAGCGTTCATCAAGTGACTATGGGGCTGGTGCGCGAGGATGGGGAATGGAAGCTGCTGTCGGTGGGCGTGCTCTTTCTGGATCTACCCGCGCTGGAAGTGGAATGGGACGCGGAACAGATGGACACGGCGGAGCAAAGTGCACTCGAAGCGGTGAAGAAAGTTGCCGAGGCGGTCGAAGCCTTTCGAAATAAATACTTGCGCTTGCCGGAGTCGCTCGCGAATCTAGGCCCGCCACTGCACGGCGCGGCGAATGGCGAGGCTGCGGGACTCATTGATTCCGATTTGGCGAACGGCATGAAGAACGGTTACGCCATTCGCTATGTGATCGTCGGCGCAAGCACACTTGGAGCGCCTGCGAAATATGAGTTGGCTGCAACTCCGCTGCAGTACGGGCGAACCGGAATGCGATCGTTTTTTCGCGATTCGAACAGCGGCTTGCACGCGGCGGACCGGCATGGGGCCGTCGGCAGCGAAATAGATCCTAAGGTGGAGTAACACGGCTGGCTCGATGCGCAGAGCAAGTTGCGATAGCAGAGAGTTCGTTCCAACGAATCGCTAGGGTTGTGCCTTGACGGTCGGGTATTTAATCCCGAGCTGTTCCAGATAAGTCTTATACTTTGCGGGGTCGTAATAAAACTTCTTCAGTTGCGGCGCAAACTTTTCCATTTTCTCTTTGTTCATTTCAATCGCGGGCTTGTCTTCCGGGGCCAGAAACGTTTCGTAGTGAACTTCCTTCGTCTGGACGCTTCGAAAACATTCCCACGCTTGCTTGACGAGTTCCGGCTGCAACAGAAAATCGAGTGCGGTCATGGCCTGCACTTTGGCGCCTGCTGTCGAGCCTTTATGTGCAATCGGAGTGGCCATCGCAACAGCATTTTGCCAACTATGTCCCGGTAGGTTCGGAATGTTTGCCGGATACATCAGATACACCATGGGAACAATCCAGGAGATATCACCGACATCGTCCGATCCTCCTCCCGTAGGATTTTTGGCAGGTTCGGAAAGTGGCTCAATTTTTTCTTTCAAGCCTTCCACTTTTGCGCCGATCTCCTTTTGCAACGCCTTGGCAAGCGTCTGGTCCGCCTCGCTCCACTTCGGCATGCCGACAGCGTCCATATTTTTTTGCTGCGCTTCGGCGATCACCTTGTTGAAGAACGGGGGCCAAGCCGAACCCACCAGCTTATGATCCACGGTCGTGCCGGTCATCATTGTGGCGGCTTGCGCCATGGTGTTCCCAATTTCGTAGAGTTCCTTGATGTGTGGATAGTCGAGTTCGCGGTAGTAATACCACGCGGCGGCTTCTGATGGGACGACGTTGGGCTGATCACCGCCATTGAGCACAATGTAGTGCGAGCGCTGCTGCAGCCGCAGATGTTCTCGACGGAATTCCCATCCGGCATTCATCAGCGAAACAGCGTCAAGAGCGCTGCGTCCCTGCCAAGGCGCCGATGCG
Source organism: Candidatus Acidiferrum sp. (assembly GCA_041482215.1). Lineage (GTDB taxonomy): Bacteria > Acidobacteriota > Terriglobia > Acidiferrales > UBA7541 > Acidiferrum. The sequence goes on from JBGPDI010000103.1 coordinate 7,347, forward strand.
GCGTGCGCTGCTTTGCCATGGAAAAAGTACTGCACAGATACCAGCCCACTCCATTCACCATTCCCGGTGCCGTAAGAAGTCGAGAACTCCGATTCGACGTGCGCGCCCAACACCAGGTCAACATCCTTGAACAAACCGGCACGGACATAGAAGGCTTTCGATCCGAGAATTTCTTCCGCAACTCCTGGAAGCAAACGGATCGTGCCAGCGAGATGATTCTTGTCCATGAGTTTTTTTAGCACTAGCGCCGCGGTGACGTTAACCGCCATGCCGGAGTTGTGCCCTTCGCCGTGCCCCGGCGCTCCATTAATCATTGGGTCGTGATAGGCCACGCCAGGTTTCTGCGAAGCGCGCGGGATGCAATCGATATCGGTAATAAAGGCGATCACCGGTTTCCCGCTGCCGAAAGTCGCCACCCACGCCGTCGGAATCCCCGCGATTCCGCGTTCCACATGAAAACCGTTTTTCTCCAGGATCCCGGTGACGTAGCGCGAAGTTTCGAACTCTTGGAAACCGAGTTCGCTGAAGCTGAAGATTTCGTCGACGATCTGTTGCGTGAGCGTCTGCAGGTTGTCCACTTCGGCGACGGCTTCCTGCTTCAGCGCCGGCAACGCTGGAGTTTGTTGTGCTTGTAGCACTGCGGGCAAGAGCATCACGATCAGCAGCGCAGTCAATGGAAACATTCTTTTCATGGGGCCTCGCGGGCGAACGGTTCGCGCGGGGATGATATCGCGATTGCTTCCAAATCGGGAGTGTCATTCGCACTCGGCACCGATTTGTGTGCGAGGGAGACTTGACGATACTATCGTGCGATTCGACATGCGTCGCATAGTGACAACGCGATTTCTTTTGCTCCTGCTTGCTGCTTCTCCGCTCGTACCTACTCGAACGGCGGCAAGGCCCCAAAACAGTTCATCGTATGGGCCGCTTCCGGTCTTTGAGCTTCATAGCGGCTTTTGGTTCAATCTGCATCACACGCTTTACCACGATGCCAGGCGGCGAACCGGCACCGACGCAACGGACAAAAGCGGTAGATCGCCTGGACCAACTTTGAAGGCGGCGCCGGATGCCAAGCCAGCTCTGACAACTGCGGAGCAACACATTTGGGATGATGCCGTCGCCTACTACGTTGCGAACTATGCCTCGAAGGACCTGCTGTTTTCCACTGACCTTAGCCAGTTGAAAGATCAGCTTGGTGATTTTGAGGATTGCGACGAACTCTCCGGCAGAAAAAGAAAATTTTGCGACGCCGGTTTGCCGACGAAGCTGACGCAGGTGCTGGAATCGGCGGCGCCAGTATACCGGGCGCATCTCTGGCCGGAGCATGATCGCGCCAACCGCCGGTGGATTGCGCGTGTCGCTCCTCTCGTGCGCGAACAGGGAGTCGGATTATCGGAACGGCTTGCGGATATTTACCAGACGCGCTGGCCACGGCAAAAAATTCGCGTGGACGTCAGCGGGTATGCCAACTGGGCCGGTGCATACACGACAACTGATCCCTTGCGTGTCACCATCTCCAGCCTGGACTCGCGCAATCAAGGGACGGAAGCGCTCGAGGTACTTTTCCATGAGTCCTCGCACAGCATCGCCGAGCCCGTGCAAGCGGCCATCATTCGCGAATGCCGTCAGCGCGACAAAGCCATTCCCCGCGACCTGTGGCACGCGCTTGTTTTTTATACGACAGGTGAAGTCCTTCGCCCCGTGCTTGATACTTCTGGAACGACGGCTGGTGAGAAAGACGGCGCCGTGCCTGGCGGCGGTTATACCCCCTATGCCCTTCGCGAGGGGCTCTACCAGCGCGGCTGGAGCGACTATCTCAAGCTTCTGCAACGATTCTGGCAACCCTACCTGGATGGCACGGCTTCCTTTGACGACGCCATCGCACGCATGGTGTCGGCGCTATAAATCCTAATCCCATTGCAACGCGATTTCGCGCTTTCGAGTCATCGTGGGAGCCAGACTCTCAAGTCTGATTTCCCTTTTTTTCTACTCCTACCGATCGATCTTGCCCCGCAACACTGTTACCGATGCTTTGGGCAGCGCTACCGGGTCCCCGCTCTTCACGTTGAGAGTTTTCCTCCCCGGCGGGCCATCCGGGTCGGCGTGGCTCTTCGCTCCATCGGGATGCCACACATATTGTTCGGCACCAAACGTCACCATCGTCACTGGCCCTGTGAAGTACTGGGTTTGTTTGCCGTCCGCATCTGCAAACTCAATCTTCACCGCATGCGCGTTCGATTGATCTTTATTGATGAGCATCAGCGACCATTCGCCCTCCGGCCGCTTCGCTGCGTACGCCGTTACCAGCACGTGTCCAGCGTCGTCCTTCACGTCAGCATCCGCGGGAAACAATTGATGAACGCCAGCGCCGTGTTTCACCCATTCCAGGTTGATTAGCTGGCTCGCGAAATACTGCGACGCATGCTGGCGAATCTCTAGTTTCTCGTTGGCCACAAAGTTTCCGTAAGTGCTGAATCCACGGCAACCGGAGCGTAGCGGCTCCGGCTGAATGGGTGAGTGGTAGAACGCCGCGCCGCCGCTGGCGAGAAAGGATCCGGCATTGTCGGCAAGCCACAACGCCGCGAACGTGTCGGCCATCGGCTGCGTCAGCGCCCAGGAGACGTTGCTCTCGGTGATCATCAGCGGCACATTTTCCGGCACGCCATCCTCACGCCAGACCTGCAGGATGTGCTTCACCAGTTCAGGCTCGCGGTACAAATCCGTCCAGTTGATTTCGCACGGTGGAAACGGATAGTGCTCGAAGGAAACAAACGTGAGGTCTTGCAGCCGGCCGCGTTCTTTCAAATAATCGATGAAGCGCCCCATCCACGAGGTTCTTCCCTGCGCATCCGGCCAAACTTTGATGTCTTCATTTACGCCTTCGAAGACCGGGCCGCCGAGCTTTAGCTTGGGATCGACGCGATGAAAGGCAGTCGCCCACTGCAAATACAACGCTCCATAATCCTCTGGGGAAGTATTTTTACCATCCGGCTCTTCGCCAATTTCCACATAGGAAACTGGATAGCCGCGCTTCTCGATGTAGGCGATTTCAGCCGCTGAATCTTCCGGCGTGCCGTAGAGCAGCGAAGTCGGAATCATGGCCGGCAATTTGTTGGTAATCCCGCTGGTGAAAAAGAGATCGAAGCCGGTCTGGACGCGGCTCGGTTCGATATCCGCAGCCGTGTGCCAGGGATCCGTCGAGGAAACGAAGGCGGCCGTTTGATTTTGCCCGGGCGCGTGGGCGATGATGTCGATGAATTCGCCGCTCACCGTAAAATTTCCTGCGTAAAGTTCGCTCACAGCGTATCCCGCGCAATTGCGCGAGTCATCGCTTCCATGCGTATCGCAAGTGTTCGACGATTCCCACATCCAGATGCGGAGGTAGCGAGTTTTTACGGGCGCGTCCGCCAATTTCAGCGCGGCCGTTCCTCCTTTTCCGTCTTGGACCTCTCCGCCGGGGAAAAGAGTCCACACACCTGCCGTCCGACGTTCGAACGCATCCTCTCCAACCCAATACTGCACTTCGTATTTCCGCGCGTAGGGATTCGCCCACGCAATTCGAATCGCGTCTATCTCCTGAGACGTGCCGAAATCAATCACGATCCATTGCGGGTTGTGCGAATCCTCTTCGCCGGTAAATTTTTTTGTCAGGTACGGATTGCTCTTCCAGTACGTCGCGGGATCACCGTCAGTCAGCCGCGAGTACTTCCCCTGTGCGGCGTCGCTTCGCGTGCTGCCGCGATGTGGCAACGAATATCCGAAAGAGTGGCGCAGAAATTCTTTCGGCTCTGCGCTCCCTGTAAAATAGCCGCTTTGATGGGTGGCATCGCTCCACGTTCCGTTCGGATTCCAATGCCACGCGGCGATGGTCAGTTCCGTGTTCTGCCGATAACTGATCGGCCCCCAGCCGGCCGAGAGAGACTCCTTCAGGATTGGCTCGCTGTAAACCGTATCCACCTGGCTGACCTGCAGGATGTCCATGGAACTGCCCAATGCCTGGTCTGGATCGAATTTGATTGCACGCGCGGGCATAGTATTCACCCGGATTGTCTGTGCCATTGCGGCTGCTCCGAAACACGACATGAAAACTAGGAGCACAAGCGAGGTGCCGCTTCGTCCTGGCAATTGCCACCATGCAAACTTTATGTTCTTCATAACGGATGAACCTCGGGTGATGAAAACCGCATTGCTTCGAAGAAAGGCCAAATTCTCGCCAAAGTTCGTGGATTATATCGTTTTAATGGATAAGAAACGCACTCTTTGCCTGGAGATTTTGGATTTCCTCTTCTGTTAAGGCCAAGCTCCAGCCACTCTTCCCGTGCCCACCTCCAATTGTTCGCGGAGCATCGATATGTTAGGCTTTGGCTTGCAAAATTGTCCGGCCCTGCGCCATGCACGCCCCTGCGACGCGCAAGTTTTCTCCCGTTTGTCTCTGGTAGACCCTCTCCTACGCGGGATAGTCTCTTTGGGAGGAACCAACGCCGGTGCGAAGCCAACCGCGTCGCGGTTGAGCGAGGAATCACCCGGCTCGGCCGGTGTTGCATCTGAAAAGGAAACGAGCTATCCCATGCCCGGCCAACAGACAGCCTCACAAACCGAAAAAGAACCTGTCGAGATTAAGCTCGCACATTCCCCGGATTCCGACGATGCCTTTATGTTTTACGCGCTGGCGACGCACAAGCTCGCCACCCCGGGTTATAAGTACACGCACATCCTCTCGGATATTCAGTCGCTAAACGAAGCGGCGCTCACCGAAACTTACGACGTCACCGCGATCAGTTTTGCTGCCTACCCAACTCTTCGCGACAAATACATTCTGCTCGACTGCGGTGCGAGCTTTGGCGAAGGCTACGGCCCCATCGTGGTTTCTACAAAATCTCTTAAACCAACTGAGCTTGCCGGCAAGCGTGTGGGCGTGCCCGGATTGAAGACTTCGGCTTACCTCACGCTCAAACTTTTTGAGCCAGATTTTGAGCCGGTGGTCATGCCCTTTGACAAGATCATCGAAGCCGTTCAGAGCAATCTCGTCGAAGCCGGCTTACTCATTCATGAGGGACAACTCTTCTTCCCGTCACTCGGACTGCACAAAGTTGTGGACCTGGGGATTTGGTGGCAGGAACAGACTGGCTTGCCTCTTCCGCTCGGGGGCAACGCCGTGCGCCGGGCACTCGGTCCGCAACTAGGCCGCCGAATCGCCAAGACGATTCGCGAGAGCGTTTCCTATGGCCTCGAACATCGCGAGGAGGCGCTGAATTATGCCATGCAATTCGCACGCGATATGGACACCGAACTGGCTGACAAATTTGTCGGCATGTACGTGAACAAGTGGACGCTGGGCTACGGCGAAAAAGGCAAACAAGCGGTGAAAGAGTTGATCTCCCGCGGCACGAAAGCCGGTCTCTTGTCCGGCCCACCCACTGTCGATTTCCTCAGCGAAGATTAGTTGTTGCAATTCCCTTCGTATCGCACGGCATAGAATCGCTTCCGGCGGCGGCTCCCGAATCGGCTCGTCTTGACGCTATCCTGCGAATCACTTAGTGTCTCTTCTCTATGATGCGTCACTCAGACAGAGCCTTCATGTCCCTCTTCGTCTTGTTCGCCGGCGCGCTTCTGCTAGCTCCGGTGTTGCGGGCGCAGACAGCGACCGAGTACCGCCCCCACTCGTCGATACCTGATACTTGGCCGAAGCAGGCCGTCCGCGCTTCGCACGGCATGGTCGCGACGGACGAGGAGCTTGGCTCGAAGGCCGGAGTGGAAATCCTCAAGAACGGCGGTAACGCAGTGGACGCGGCCGTCGCGGTGGCATTTGCGCTGGCGGTCGTCGAGCCAGCGGCGGGCAATATTGGCGGTGGCGGTTTTATGCTGGTCCGCCTGGCGGATGGCAAGACAAGTTTCTTCGACTATCGCGAAACCGCTCCGGGCAAAGCCACTCGCGACATGTACATCAACAAAGACGGCAAGCTTGACCCGGAAGCCTCGGTCATCGGGTACCGTTCTGTGGCCGTGCCCGGGACGGTTGCCGGCCTCGCACTCGCGCTTAAGACTTATGGCTCCTTGAAACTTGCCGATGTTATGGCTCCGGCCATACGTCTGGCTGAAAATGGCTTTCCCATCAACAAGAGGCTCGCGCAGGAATTCGAAGAGGAGAGCAAGGTTCTGCAGCGTTTCCCCACCAGCCGGCGAATTTTCTTGAACGACGGAAAAATGTTTAAGCCGGGAGATACGCTCCGTCAGCCGGAACTCGCGGCGACTCTTAAGCGCATCGCCAAGAACGGCGCCGCGGGTTTTTACAGCGGCGAAACTGCTCGCATGCTGGTCGACGATATGTCACGGCTTGGTGGACTCATCACTCTCGAGGACCTTGCCAATTACCAGCCGAAAATACGCGAAGTGCTGCGCGCCAAATACGAAAGCAATGGCCACAAATGGGAAGTTCTGACTTCCCCGCCCCCCAGCTCCGGAGGCGTCGCGGTGATCGAGGCCCTGAACATGTTGCAGGGCGTGACGCTCAAAGGCTGGGACGACGTCGAAAGCGTTCATATGGTTGCTGAGGTCATGCGCCGCGTCTTCGCGGATCGCGCTGCGTATCTCGCCGATCCTGATTATTCCAACGTGCCCGTCGCCGGCCTAACAGATCCTTGCTACGCCAAGGAACTATTCACAACAATCGATACCCAACACGCGTCATCGAGCAAGATCATTAAGGCCGGCATCCCGCACGTATGCGGAATCTCCGCAAGCAACACGACGAGCCCGCAAACTCTTGTAAGTCTTGGCGAGGGTCCGCACACCACTCATTTCTCCGTCGTGGATTCGGCTGGCAATGCCGTCGCCAGCACCTTTACGTTAAACGATAGCTATGGCTCTCACGCCACCAGCTCGGCGGGCTTTCTTCTGAACGATGAGATGGATGACTTCACAACGCAGCCCGGCGTGCCGAATGCTCTCTTCGACCTAATTCAATCCGAAGCCAACGCCATCGCGCCGGGTCACCGGCCACTCAGTTCCATGACGCCGACAATTCTGCTACGCGACGGCAAACTTAGTTTTGTAACCGGCTCTCCGGGCGGACCAACCATCATTTCCGCGACGCTCTTGAGCGTTTTGAATTGGATGCACCTTGGCATGGAGCCGCAGGCGGCCATCAATGCGCCTCGTTTCCACCACCAGTGGCTACCGGACCGCATCCTGATGGAGAGCGCCTTCCCCAACAGTTTCGAGTCAGCGTTGAACGCGCGCGGCCACGCCACCTATCGCGTGGGCCAAATGGGGCTGGTCAACGCTATAGCTGTTGATCCCGCTACGGGTGACCGATTGGGTGCAGCCGATCCGCGCCATGACGGCGTGGCCGTGGGATACTAAAAGAAGAAGCTTTCGACTGGATTATGCAGAGACTCCTATCCACGTACCCTTTCGTATCGCGAAAACTGACGCCCGAAATTCTTGGGCAAATTGCAGCCGCGGGCTTCCAGGGCGTTGAAATATTTTGCACGCGCAGCCATTTCGAATACTCGATGAAACCGGAAATTCGCGCGATGGCCGGCGCGCTCGAGCAGCACCACTTGCAACTGGTTTCGCTGCACGCGCCAACCAGCCGCGACACTAGCGCCATGCGCGAAAGCGGAATGCCGCTCTCCATTTGCGAAGTTGAGCGCGTTCGGCGCATCGAGGCGATGGACGAACTGAAGCGCGTCATTGACGTCGCCGACGACTTGCCCTACGCGCGACTCATCGTACACATGGGCGGCTCGCGTGAAATGGCTGATCAGCGCAAACGCGACGCGGCTTTCAGTACGCTTGAGCACCTGATTCTGCACGCGCATCATGCGGGCGTCACGATTTGCGTGGAAAACACCACCAGCGAAATGGGCAATCCCGCTTATCTTCGTGCATTCGTCGACGAAACGCGTCTGACCGGACTCCGCTTCAATTTTGATATTGGCCATGCGTATCTTGCCGAATTGCCCGAAGCCGAGCGCATCGAGAAAAGTTTTGCACCCTTGCGCGAACTCGTCTCGTCCGTTCATCTACACGACAACCACGGCGACAAGGACGAGCACCTCCCGCCCTACGAAGGCACCATCGACTGGCCCGCCGCCATCAAGCTTCTGAAGACCGCGCCCACAGCGAACCTGCCACTAATCCTGGAGTTGAAAGAAAAGACCGGCCCCGAAGCACCCCACGCCGCCGATCTACTCGCCTCTGCCCACCAGGCCATGGACCGTTTCGAAGAGGCATGGACATAGGAACGGCATACACCACCAGAAAGACGGAGAGATGACAGTTATCACCATCGAGCAGGCAGGCAAGTACGACGGCCAGGAAGTCACTCTGAAGGGCTGGCTCTACAATCTTCGTGAGTCGGGCAAATTGCTCTTTCCGATTTTTCGCGATGGATCGGGCATCATCCAGGGTGTCTGCGCGCTCAAGGAGAATCCGGAGGCGTTCGGATCGCTCAAGGGCCTGACGCAGGAATCGAGCGTTATCGTCACCGGAAAAATTCGTGCGGAGAAACGGGCGCCGGGCGGCTACGAAATCGGCGTCACCAAGATCCAAATCGTCCAGAAAGTTTCCGAGAGCACGCCGTTTCCCATCCAGCTGAAAGAGCACGGCGTCGATTTTCTGCTCGATCAACGCCATCTCTGGATTCGAACGCCCCGCCAGGCCGCCATCCTCCGCGTTCGTGCCGAAGCCATCCGCGCCGCGCGCGAATTCATGGACGGACAAGGTTACACCCTCGCCGACGCGCCGATGTTTACCCCTGCCGCGTGCGAAGGCACCTCGACTCTCTTCGAAGTGAATTACATCGACGATCAAAAAGCCTACCTGACGCAAAGCGGCCAGCTCTATGCCGAAGCTATCGCCATGGCGCTCGGCAAGGTCTACACTTTTGGCCCCACGTTTCGCGCGGAAAAATCCAAGACTCGCCGGCACCTTACCGAATTCTGGATGCTCGAGCCCGAAGCCGCGTATGTAGAATTTGAAGAGGCTATGTCGCTCGGCGAAAGCCTCGTTAGCGCCATCGTGCAAGGCGTGCTGAAAAACAAATCCCGCGAGCTCGAAACGCTAAAGCGTGACGTTACCAAGCTCGAAAACGTGAAGCCCCCGTTCCCGCGCATCAGCTACGAAGATGCCATTGCCGTGCTCAACAAAAATGGCAATCCTGCCAAGTTCGGCGACGACTTCGGCGGCGACGAGGAAACCATCATCTCCA
>JBGPDI010000104.1:0-16520 GCA_041482215.1 Candidatus Acidiferrum sp.
AGTCGCGCAAATTGTCGTAGATGGTGTCCCGACGTTCCAGCAATTGATCCAGTTTTGTCCGATGCGGCGCAAGGTCCGAAGCGTCCGGCTGAATGTAAAAAATGAACAACACCACGGCAAGCGCTAGCGCCAGGCACGCGCCCAGCACCGCCCAATCCGTAGGGCCAATCACAAATATAGCTAGCGTGTTTAAGAGGGACACCATTTAATCTTGAGTCTCGCGCGCGGCCTGCGCCCTGGCGCGCTCAAAAAGCTCAGCGGAAATTCCCGCAGGAGCTCCAGCGTGCACAGTCTCTTGTACAGGGCGCTTTCTCCACCTGGAAATCACGAACACGACAAGGCAAGTACCCACGAACAGATAAATACTCGGCAACGCCCACGCCACCAGGCTGAACCCTGATTTCGGAGGTTCGGCATACACCTTGGTACCGAATTCCTGCACGAACATTTGTGTTATGGCATCTTCCGACCCGCCGCGCGCCAGGCTCTGATTCAATTCTTTGAGCATCGCTGCAGACGTGGTGCATCCAACGTGGTTGCATTGCGTCAGCACTTGGTTGCAGCTACACATGCACATGAACTTGCCGCCAATTTGCTTCGCACGATCGGAAAGATCCTGTGCCCCGACCGGAACGATCACCAACGGCACGCTCGCGATGATCCCCAGCGCAACAATCGCAACCAACCGACGCGCTCTAATCATGGCCCTCTCGCATCGTGACCGCTGGGGTAAGTCCCTGCGCCAATGCCTGCCCCACTGGCTGCTGCGCTCCTGACAACACCAGCACCGCGCGGCGATTCGGCATTAACGCCACCAGTGTGCCAAAAACCACCACCACGCCACCGAACCAGATCCACTTCACCAGCGGATTCAGAAACACGTGCATCACCGGAAGCTGCGTCTCCGGACTCTGCCCCGCGTACACCACATACAAGTCTTCCTTCAGTGTCGAATAAATCGCCACCATCGTTCCGTTCTCCACGGTGGTATTGAACCGCCGCTTCTCCGGGTAAAGCATCATCATCGGCTTATTGTCCCGCAACACTTCCACAATCATCCGCTGCGCCGTGTAATTTTTTTCCGCCTTGGTGTCAAAGCCTTGCAGGACCAGCTTGTACGGCCCGATCTGCATTGACTGCCCAGTCTGCATATCTTTCTGAATGTCCCGGTTGAATGCCGTACCTGCGATCCCGATGAAAACGAACACCATGCCCATATGGACGATGTAGCCGCCGTATCGCCGCGTATTGCGCATCGTCAGATCAATCGCCGATGCCGCGAACGACGCACCAGATCGTGAACGAATCACCCGCGCGCCTCGATAAAACTCCAATATCACCGTAGCCGCAACGAACACGCACAAGATCAGGCAAATCAACGAATAAAACTGACGGAATCCCAACGCAAAGCCAATCACGCCTCCGACCATCCCAATTCCCAAAGGCCAGCCGAAATTTCGCTTCAGGCTTTCTGTCGAAGTCTTCCGCCACGCCAGCAGAGGCCCCACTCCCGTCAGAAACAGCAGCAGTAACCCGATCGGAATATTCACCTTATTAAAGAATGGCGCCCCTACGCTGATGCGATCTCCAGTGAACCACTCCGAAAAAACCGGGAAGAGCGTCCCAGAAAGCACCGCCACGCAGGCCACCAACAGCAGTAAATTATTGAAAAGGAAGCTCGATTCACGCGAAACAATCGAATCAAGCTGGTTCTCACTTTTCAAATAGTCGCGGTTCTTGAAATACGCGCCGAAACACACCAGCAGGATAATTCCCATGAATCCCACGAACCAATTGCCGATGCTGGAGTTCGCGAACGCATGCACAGAGCTAACCACTCCGCTTCGCGTTAAGAATGTCCCCAGGATGCATAGCAGAAATGTGCAGAACACCAGCCAAACATTCCACACCTTCATCATCCCGCGCTTTTCCTGCATCATCACCGAGTGCAGGAACGCCGTGCCCGTCAGCCACGGCAGCAGCGACGCATTCTCTACCGGGTCCCAGCCCCAATATCCGCCCCAACCCAGCACCGCATAAGCCCAGTGCGCGCCCAGCAAAATTCCCATGGACTGAAACATCCAAGCAATCATCGTCCACTTGCGCGTCAGGTGAATCCACTTCTCACCCGGATACCGTGCCAGCAACGCGCCCAGCGCAAACGCAAATGGAATCGTGAATCCCGTGTAACCGGAATATAGATTGGGCGGATGGATCACCATCTCCGGATATTGCAGCAGTGGCGTCAAGCCATTGCCGTCAGCTCGCGCCACTAGATCCATCGCGCCGTTCGCCCCCGGCACCGCCAGCGCCTTGAACGGGCTCTCCACAAAATTGTTCAGTGTCAGAAAGAAAATTTGCACGCCGGCCAGGACCACCCCGACGTACGGCATCAACTCGCCATTCTTGTTCCGGTAGGTGACCAGCACCGAAAAAACATAAATCGCCAGCAAGAAGCTCCAGAACAATAGCGAACCTTCCTGCCCCGACCACAACGCTGCAACTTTGTAAAAAGTAGATAAGTCGCGATTGCTGTGCGCTACCACGTATCCAACGGAAAAGTTATCGCTGAAAAAGAGATACTCAAGGCTGAATGTGGCGAGGAAAATCAAACAGCAGGTGGCCATTCCGGCCTGCCGCGTACTCTTGATGAGCAGCGGGTGGCGCGTGATGATCGCCGCAATCCCCCCGACGAACGCATACACCGCGCAGATAAACGCTAGGACGAGTGCAAACGAACCGAATACATCCACAAAGATCCCGCCTCTCCCCCGGCGACCCCGGGTGCCCTACGTACCGCTTCGCTGGGGTGAACTGGGCGCCGCACCCACTTTGCCTCCTGGGTCGGCTTCATACTTGGACGCGCATTTCGCTTGTACGCGCTCAGCCACAAACCGGCCGTCATCGCTGGGGCGGCCCTCCACCAGGGCTTGGGACTTGTCAACAAAAGTATCCGGCAGCGGATCGCTGCCAATGTAGCTGATGGGAAGGGTCTTCCCTTCACCCTCAAGCACAAAATCAACGCGGCCAGCGAGACGGCGAATACTTCCAGGTGCGACCGTTCCGCCAATGCGCATACGTTGAGATTTTGCCGAGGCATTCAAGGTCTGCAGTTCAGCAATGGTGTGGTAGTAAGTCTTGCTTTCCCCGTAGCCAAGCCATGCCAGAAATCCAAGCGCGACTACGATTACGCTGATTCCTACGCCAAATTTTGCCTGCTTTTTCACGGTGGTACTCCTACAGCGCCCTTAACCCGTCGATGCGCATGATTCTAGCACACTTAGGAAAGCGGTCTACCTGGTTCGAGTACCAATTCCTGTCGTCCAACTGGCCACTGCCGCCCCTGTTCCACGGTTCAGACCCCTGAGGTCCCTGCCAGCGCGGCTCGCAAGCGCGCAGCAGAATTTTCCGGCGCAGGTTCTTCAAGTTCGAAGAGTCTTCCATCATCCAAAACAACCGGACAACCCAGTTCCAACGCTACGATCTTCTCAAGGATCGGCGCCAGCCCGAGCGAAATCAGCACCACTCGCTTTGGTTTCAACGACCGTCGAATCCTTCTAGCAACAGGATCGAGTCGCTTTTCCAGCAAGTCCGTAACAGCGGATTTGCTTTCCCCTTCATTCCCAGGCGGGCATTCCAGCACGTGGGTCAGAAAGTATCCTCCCCGCTGAAACTCCGCATGCACTACCTCGGCCGTTTTTCCTGCCCTCGCAATCCCCAGCGCATCCAGCAACTGCGCCGCTTCCCCGCCAAATTCTTCACTGGGACAATAAAGAAAATCCTTGTCCTCCCAGGGAGAAAAAGCCCCTAGCAGTAGCGTATTGATGTGCACCGGGCGGTAGCGCGTAGTCCATTCCAGCCGCTGCAGCCTTCGCGCGATATGTTCCGCTGACGCAGCCCGTCCGCACCCGTCACACGGCAAATTAATTGGATTTGTCATCAGTGGCAAGCATTTGCAGAGGCCGGGCTTAAGCCCGGCCCGCATTTAGAATGTAGTGGATTGCCTTAAAGAGAGCAAATCGCCGACTTTCATCTCACCGCAGCGATTGTTCGAGGAACAAGGCCACGCGGCCTCGCCAATTCAAAAATACACAGCGGCGGGTCCGCGCCGGGGATGGTTCTTGGGTTCTGGCGTCGCACAACCACCGCCGTGCGATCGTACTTCTGTATGTCCGCATAAACCCATGACCTGGCAAAAAGTTGCTTTCCTCGCGAAGTCTTTTTTTGAGCAAGGAGCAGAGGTGCACGAATGCTGAGGACTAAAAACCTAAGAAGAAACCGGCGTGTCCGATGGCAGCTTCGAGCGCAGGCACCACTTCAGTTCCTGGCTCATTTCCGTCACCTCCATCCCGGGCATCACGATGAACTTGCAGCTCAGCATCTCGTGCCCTTCGTCCTCGTCCGGCAGTTGGCAAGTCACGCGGCAATACTGGCAATCTTGATTCCAGCAGAAGCGCCCATACGGAATCGTCTCCGGGCTGATGAATTGGAAGCAGCGCAATAGCGAATTGCGTTCCGGGACCTGAAACTTCTTCCCAAAGACGGTGATCTCTACAAGCTTTTCATAGGGACGGAAGGGTTCCGACATGATGAGTCCTGTTTCCGTGGGCCGGCCCCTGCGTCACCGCAGCATTTCCCCTGAACCGGAACACCTGAATGAATGCCTATTCAGAGTAAACCGCGCGTTTCGCTCACACAACGCTGCGTCTCGCGCGCGTTCCCAATGTGCTACGGGGTCCCATCCGCGCACAGGACAACGCTTTTATCGAGGTTTTACTTAAGGTTTGCCAGGGAAATTCGTAGTCACCGCTTCTTCGCACCCTGTTCCAATGGTCAGGTCACCGGTACGCTCCTCTGCTGCCGGATTCGAAACTATCAGCACACGCCGGTGTTAAATTTTATAGACGTTGCGCGAGTGGTTTTTTCCCGTTCGCATTGGGGATGCTTCGCGCCACGGAAAAATCTTCTCAGGGAGAAACCAACTTATGAGATCTGTGCTAAAGCTCGCAGTGACGGTTGCGGTTTTCGCGCTGCTATTTGCTTTCAGCGCCAACTCCGCCTCCGCCCAGGGACGACATCCAGCCTATCTTCACGCTCTGACTGACCTTCGCGACGCTCGCGCTCATCTCGATCGCCCCGATCATGGCGAGCTCCGTGATCAGGAAAAGAAAGCCATCCACGAAATTAACGACGCCATCAACGAAATTAAGAAAGCCGCTATCGATGACGGCAAGGATCTCAACTACCATCCCGCGGTTGACGCTCATCTCGACTGGCCCGGCCGTCTCCACCGCGCCATCGAACTTCTCGATAAAGCTCACAACGATATCGCCCGTGAAGAAGACAATGGTTTCGCCCAGGGGCTCCAGCAGCGCGCTCTTGGCCACATCGACCGTGCTCATCACCACGCCGAGGAAGCCATCGAGATTCTTCACGCTTCCAGGTAACGGAAGCACTCTCGCAAAAAGGCACCACGACGCTCACCGTCGCGGTGCCTTTTTGTTTCACCACAATAACTCTTCAATGCCTGTGGAGCGCACTCTACTGCTACTTCCCGACGTTCTCCTTCGGCACTAGTTGATAGCTGACGAACGCAAATTTAGTCCCATCCGGCGACCATGACGGCACATTAATTGTTCCCTGCCCTCCAAACAACTTCGCCAGCACCGTAATCTTCCTGTCCTTCACCGACATCATGCGCAGCGTCACGTCCTTGTTCTCCGGGTGGCCTGTCACGCTGGGATCAAAGGAGATAAAAACCATTTGCTGCCCATCTGGCGACAGGTGAGGAAACCAGTCGTTCTCTGCACCAAACGTCACCTGCTCCTGCTCGCTCCCGTCCGCTAGCATCCGCCAGATCTGCATGTGCCCCGTGCGCACCGAGTTGAAATAGATGTACTTCCCATCCGGCGAATACTCCGGTCCATCGTCCAATCCCTTGGCCGTGGTTAGTTGCTTTTCCTCGCCGCCTGTAGCCGGAATCGCATAGATATCGAAATCGCCATTTCGCTCTCCAACAAACGCCAGCGTCTTTCCATCCGGTGCCCATCCATGCCAGTACGAAGGAGACTTCTGCGTGATCCGTCTCGGATTACCCCCTGCGATCGGCACGATGTAGACCAACGACTTGTGCTCCTCTTGCGACTGGTCGCTGATCACCAGCTGCGTTCCGTCCGGCGAAATCCCGTGATCGTTGTTACAGCGCACAGCAAATCCCGTGTCTATAACTTGCGTGGCCCCGCCGGTCGCAGGAATCTTCTCCATGCGCCCGTTTCGATTGAAGAGCAGGTTCTTACCATCCGGCATCCAGTTGGGCGCCTCGAATCGCTCGGGAGCAACATAAATCGCCGTCCGGTCCGTGGAATTCACCGTGATGACTTCCAGCATGCTGTACAGTGTTGGCGCCGAATCGGGTGCAGGCGCGGCCGTCTTCAACTCAACATTCGAGAACACCGCCTTCTCCACGACATCCTTATCATGGCTGCACAAACCGATCCCCACGTAAAACGGCTCTTTGAATTCCATCCGCGCGGACCCGCTGGCCAGTCGGAATATACCGTCTTCGTACGCCAGCCACATGGTGAAGAATGCGCCGCGCTTTTCAATCTTCAGCCGTTTCGGCGACCACGTAACCGCCTGGATTTCGTGCGTCAGTGCGCCTTTCTCATCGCGCGTTTGCAGCGCTGTCATCCCGTTGCCGTGCAGCGTAACATCCGCGTACGACGAATCCGCATCCAGGCTCTGCCGCACCATCAGCACCGCCTTGCGATGCTCCGCCGCACTTGTGCCAATAAAAGAAATGTCTGCCATCAGTGTCACGTCGCCCGACACTTTTTTCCACACGAACTGAAAGGCGTCCTTCGTAAACCACATATTTTCGCCGCTGGCCGCCATCGAATATGTTCCCTTCGCAGCATCGTATTCCACTGAGCCAGCATGAAGAACCGTCCCTATGTCTCCATGGTTTTCGAAAATTCCGACCGGAGCCGCAACTGGCGCACTTGATTGCTCGGCTCGAACGCCATTCCTTGCCGTGAATAGCAAGACGAACGCGCAACTCAGGGCCGCCAACCATACAATTTTCTTTCTGTGCACGATAAAATCCTCCATTCGGCAGAACGACGAGTGAACGTTAGGATGCTCTACACCAATTGTCAATTCGCGGGTCTGCCTGTCGCGCAGCCATGAGTCTGCGTCCATCAATTCCCTTTCTCCCCCCTCATTTCCCTTTTCTCTTCTCGCGTGTTATCGTCGCGGTCTCAGGGAGAGTTCCATGTCAGTCAATAAAGTGATTCTCGTCGGCCGCTTGGGCCGCGATCCCGAAACGCGCTACACCGGCGGCGGCCAAGCCGTCGCAAATTTTTCCGTCGCCACCGATGAAACCTACAAAGACAAGAATGGCGAGCGCCAGAAGCGCACGGAGTGGCACAAGATAGTCGTCTTGGGCAAACAAGCCGAAATCGCCCAGCAATATCTGAAAAAAGGTTCCCTCATTTTCATTGAGGGCCGCATCCAGTCCCGCGAATGGCAGGACAAAGAAGGCCAGAAGCGCACCAGCTTTGAGATTGTCGCCACGAATTTCCGCATGCTCGGTGGCCGCGCCGATGGCGCCGCCGCAGGCAGAGAAGGTGGCTCTTCCGCGCGCTCCAGCGGCGGCGACGACTTCGAATCCCACGCCGCACCCGCCGACGATTCCTACGGAGCCGGCGGTGGAGGCCAAGCCCCCGCCGGCCCAGAGATCTCCGACGAAGACATCCCCTTTTAAAGTGTCCGTCACCAATCGCCAGCTTCGTCTGCAATCCCGTCCGAAAGGTCTTCTCGCCCCTGGCGAACTCCAGCTATCGGAAGCTCCAGTGCCTGAACTAAAAGACGGCCAAGCCCTTGCCAAGGTCAAATATCTTTCTATAGATCCGACGATGCGCCTCTGGATGGTCGCCGACACTTACCTTCCCGCAGTCGCCATCGGCGAAGTCATGCGCGCGGGCGGTTTCGCGGAAATCATCGATTCCCGCCACCCCGATTACAAGAAAGGCGACCGCGTCACCGGACTCACCGGCCTCCAGGAATACGTAATCATCGACAGCTCCGAAAAACGTTTCTTCCAAAAACTTCCCAAGATCCCCTTTGTCTCGGACACCGTCTTTCTCGGCGTACTTGGCATCAACGGTTTGACCGCATTTTTCGGAATGGAAATTGCCGCACCCAAGAAAGGCGAAACGCTGGTCGTTTCCGCCGCCGCCGGTGCCACCGGAAGTATCGCCGGGCAAATTGGAAAGATTCACGGCTGCCGCGTCGTGGGCATCGCCGGCACCGACGAAAAATGCGCCTGGATCACCAAAGACCTCGGCTTCGACGCCGCCATCAACTACAAGCACCCGGACTGGAAGGAAAAACTCGCCGCGGCCACCCCCAATGGCATTGACATCGATTTTGAAAACGTCGGCGGCGAAATCATGCAGGAAGTTTTGAACCGCATGAATCTTCACGGTCGCGTCGTTCTTTGCGGCCTCATCTCCGGCTACACCAAGGAAGATCCCGCCCTCGCCAGTCTCGGCAACATCCTGGTCAAGCGCCTCCGCGTCCAGGGCTTCATCATCCTGGATTACGCGTCGCGCTTCATGGAAGCCGCAACGCAGCTGGGTCAGTGGAAAATGTTCGGAAAATTAAAGGACCGAGAAACCATCGTCGAAGGATTGGAAAAAGCGCCCGACGCTATCAACATGCTCTTCACCGGCGGCAATACTGGCAAACTGATCGTCAAAATCTAGCCGCCTCACGCCACCGCTCTTAATTAATGCTGTTCGTTTCTCTTTCTTTCTTCGTCCAGCCGCCTCAGAAAATCCTCGAACTTCGGCTTTTGCTCTGGCGTAAGGATCGCCCGAATCCGCTCCCGCCCCTTCTGTCTGGCTTCATTAATCTGCGGATCGGTTGATTGATGAATTGCCTTGTATTGCGCCTGCACGCTGGTGAAGATCTCGTCGAGCTGCCTCTGCTGGTCTGCGCTTAGATCCAGTTCCTGCGTTAAGCGCTGCACCTTTTGCGCCTTCCTTTGCGCGTCGGTCATTTGTGCCGGGGCCGCCGCACTCACGCGATGCGCGAATACATACCCGAGCATCCCGCCAAGCGCCGCTCCGAGCAAGAAAACTAAGCCGACCCATAGGGCTGCCTTGCGCGTTGCCGACGTCTCGCTCATTGATTTTGCTCCGCCATGCTAATGAGAACATCATCCTGATTCATGGGCGGGGGCGGCGCCTCAAATAGATATTCCTGACCCGCCGTAGCTGTCGGCTGCTTGGTCGGCGCGGTTGACGGCCTTTCAAATATCCACGTGCTCGCTACGAGAAGAATCGCTGCCGCAGCCATAGCCAGCCGCGAAGCAAACTTTGGCACCGCCATCCAGGTGCGCGTCACCTCGCATAGTTCCCGCTCTCGCGCCGCGATGCCTGCCATCACCCGCTTCGCAAACCACGGCCTCTCCATCTCCCCGTAAGATGCAACGCCCGCAAAGATCTTCCGCGTCGCCAGAATATCCAGCGCCGCTTCTTGACACTTCGAGCATTGAGACATGTGGGCACGCTGCGCCGGAAGCCATCCCTCATTCAGCTCTTCGATGCGCACCGCGTCAGGACGAGCAGCCACGGATTCCTCCAGCAAATCCCGCAGCATCCTGCACTTTTCATCACTCTTTTTCAGCAGGTTAAACATACCCGCCTCCTCACTGCCCTTGCTCTCGTCTTCAATTCCCACTCTTCTTTGCCTGGCTTACTACCCGCCGCCGCGCTCGGAAGAGCCGCACCTTCACCGTATTGCCGTTCAGGTCCAACACTTCCGCAATCTCTTCGATCGAAAACCCTTCTACTTCCTTCAAGATCAGCATCATCCTGTCCCGCTCGTCCAATCCTTCCAGCAATTTCTCTACGCGTTCCCGCGATTCCAGTCGCTCGCTGATATCCGGCCCGGGGTTCGCTTTCTCCCCCGATGTCATCACCTGCTTGGCCTGCTCCTCGCTCAGGTCCGACTCATACACCAGCGGCCGAACTTTCTTCTTCCTCAACAAGTCCCAGCACTCATTCACCGTAATTTTGTACAACCAGGTGCTGAATGCCGCCCGCTGATCAAACCGCTTCAGCGAGAAATACGCCTTCACAAAAACCTGCTGCGCGATATCCTCCACGTCCTCGCGCCGCCGAAGAATCCCGCCGGCCACCGCAAATACTCTGTGCTGGTGTCGCCGGATCAGTTCCTCAAAAGCCTCTTGGTCCTCTCCCTGCGCCCTGCGAACCAACTCGCGGTCGTCCGTTGCACCAACCGCCTTCACAACGCGCCCCATCGCACTCCCCACAGAGGGGGGAGGCTCCAAGGGCTCCACTTTTGGGACGCGTGCCATGAGCGTTTGGTTACGGCCATTATCTCCGGTTTGCTTGAACCTGCATCATATGTTTCACTTCTTCCTCCAAAACTTTTAGCTTGCTTCCCCTCTTACCTACATGGAATAATATCTTCATGATTATTGGTGACCGCCTTCGCGCACTCCGCGAAGAAAAGAAACTCTCCCAGGGCGACATCGAGAAACGCACCGGCCTGCTTCGTTGTTATATTTCCCGCGTAGAGAATGGTCATACTGTCCCGGCCATCGAAACGCTTGAAAAGTTGGCTCGCGCTCTCGAGTGCCCACTCTATCAACTCTTTTATGACGGTGAGGAACCGCCGCAGTTGCCGAATCTTCCCAAGCGTAAATCGTCTGACGACATCGCCTGGGGTAGCGTCGGCAAAGATGCACGCTTTCTCAACAAGCTTCGCCGCTTGCTGAGCAAAGTAGAGGATGGCGATCGGAAGCTCATTCTTTACATGGCCCAGAAAATGGCCAACCGCTAGTCCAGCGACCAGACCTCCGCGGTTGTCACCGTTCTGTATCATTAGAACATTTTAAGGCAAAGGCCGCGCATATCCACTGTGCGGCCTTTTTCTTTCCCTCAGCAAGTTTGCCTTCTCAGGTTTCCCAACTCGCTCCCCCCGGTTAGGCAGGAGCCACGTTGCAAGACTATTCCCACTCAATCGTGCTAGGTGGTTTAGAACTAATATCATAGACCACCCGCGTCACGCCCGTCACTTCATTGACGATGCGGGTCGAGATGCGCTCTAGTACTTCCCCAGGCAGCCGTACCCAGTCCGCCGTCATGGCATCATCAGACTCCACCACTCGCACCGCCACCGTCAGGCCGTAAGTCCGTCCATCCCCCATCACTCCCACGCTTCGAACGGGCAACAGTACCGCAAATGCTTGCCAGACTTTCTCATACAGCCCCGCCCGCCGAATCTCCTCCACCACGATCGAGTCGGCATCCTGCAGAGTTACCAACTGTGGACGGGTAATTTCGCCAAGCAATCGTACCGCCAATCCCGGCCCCGGAAACGGATGTTTCACCAGGATTTCATTTGGCAGGCCGAGGTTCTTCCCGATTCGCCTTACCTCGTCCTTAAACAGATCTCTTAGCGGCTCAATCAGGGCAAACGGCATCTTCTCCGGCAGGCCACCCACGTTATGGTGCGTCTTAATCGTGGCGGAAGGCCCCTTCACCGACACCGACTCGATCACGTCGGGATACAGCGTCCCCTGCACCAGGAACCCGATTTCGCCATGTGCTTCCCCGGCTTGCAGCTTCTGCGCTTCCTCCGCAAAAACCGCGATGAATTCCCTGCCGATTCGCTTCCGTTTTTCCTCCGGATCGGTGACTCCTTTTAGCTGGTTCAGAAAGCGCTCCGAAGCATCCACTCCAATCACATGCAATTTCAATCGGTCGCGCAGCATCTCTAGCGTCTCTTCAAATTCGTTCTTCCGCAGCATCCCCGTGTTCACGAAAATGTTCGTCAGCCGCGTCCCCATCGCGCGATGCACCAGCACCGCCGCTACAGTGGAATCCACGCCGCCGCTTAGCCCGCAGATAGCCCACTTATTTCCAACCTTTTCCCGAATCGCGGCAGTCGTCTCCTCGATAAACGCCGCGCCACTCCACTTCGGTTCCGCCTTGCACACTCGGAACAGAAAATTCCGCAACAGTTCCGTCCCGCGATCGGTGTGATTCACTTCCACGTGGAATTGCACCGCATAAATCTTCCGCTTTGCATCCTCTAGAGCCGCGATTGCGTTATCGGTGTGCCCCGTCGCACGAAATCCCTCAGGCAGCGTTCTTACGTTATCCCCATGGCTATTCCAGATGCGCAGTGCCTCCGGTACTCCCGCGAACAATTCCGATTCTTGCGAGCCGGGCCCGCAATCCACCTTTAAGTGTGCCCGCCCATATTCGCGGCGTTCCGCCTTCTCCACTTTTCCGCCCAGCGCGTGCGCGATCCATTGCATTCCGTAGCAAATCCCCAGCACCGGAATCCCCAGCGCCAACACCTTCGGATCGCACTTCGGAGCATCCACGTCATAAACCGAGCTCGGCCCGCCCGACAAAACAATCCCCGCAGGCGCGAGCTTTCGAATCTCTTCGATCGATGACGTGCACGGCAAAACGGCGGAGAACACCTGTTGTTCGCGGATCCGGCGCGCAATCAGTTGCGTGTACTGTCCGCCGAAGTCCAGAACCACCACACCGCCGAGTTCCGCCTTCATCCTGCCTCCCTGCTCTCGCTCCGTCGCCAACTTTGCCCCGCTCTCCATCATGCCCCCTCCACAATAGTTGTAGGGGCTGGGCTCGCCCAGCCCGTTCTAAGCCACGACGAAATTCAAAAGTCTGTCCGGCACAAAAATTCGTTTCACCATTCGTTTACCAGAGACGAGCGCAGCAATCCCGGTGTCTGCCAACGCAAGTTTCACCACCTCTTCCTCTCCGGCCCCCGCGGCTACTTTCACTCTGCCCCGCAGTCGCCCATTCACCTGCACGGGAATTTCAACCTCATCGTCGCGCGCCAAGTCCTGATCAAACGCCGGCCAGCTCGCCATCCACAATCCATCTGTGTGCCCCAGCATCTCCCAGAGCTCTTCGGAAAGGTGCGGCGTCATTGGTGCCAGCATCAGCGTCAACAATTCCAGCACTTCCTTGCGAACTTCCGGCCGCGCGCCTTCTTCCAGCGGCTCTTGCGCATAAATCTCGTTGGTCAACTCCATAATCAGCGCAATCGCCGAATTGAAATGCCAGCGAGTCTCGAAATCGATCGTCACACGCCGCAATGTTTGGTGAACCTTGCGCAGCAGAGTTCTCTCTTTCGCTGTTGCTTCCGCGGCATCCACGCCGCCGCTTTTCACTTCGCGCAGCGCCTTCGCATGCCGCTCCACCAGCCGGTACACGCGATTCAGAAACCTCCACGAACCTTCAATGCTCTCCTCGCTCCACTCCAAATCCTTTTCCGGCGGAGCCGCGAACAGGGTGTACAGCCGCCCCGTATCCGCCCCGTACTTCTGCGCCATATCCTCTGCGCCCACCAAATTTCCCTTCGATTTCGACATGGTCACGCCACCCTTTTGCACCATGCCCTGCGTAAACAACCGCGCCGCCGGTTCGTTGTGCGTGATCAGACCCAAATCGCGCATCACCTTGCACCAGAACCGCGAATACAACAGGTGTAAAATCGCGTGGGTAATTCCACCGATGTACTGGTCAATCGGAAACCAATAGGCTACTTTTGCCGAGTCGTAAGGCGCTTTGTCATTGTGTGCATCGGCGTATCGGTAGAAATACCACGATGAATCCACGAACGTATCCATCGTATCGGCTTCTCGCTTCGCGGGACCGCCGCATTTCGGGCAAGTCGTGTTGACGAATTCCGGCGTAGACGCCAGTGGCGATTCACCCATCCCCGTCAGCTTTGGATTCGGCGGCAGCAGCACCGGCAAATCTTTATCCGGCACGGCTACCATTCCATCCTTCTCACAATAGACCACCGGAATCGGCGTGCCCCAGTAGCGCTGGCGCGAAATTCCCCAATCCTTCAACCGAAAAATAGTTTCTGCTCGCCCAAATCCCTTTTGTTCCGCGAACGCCGCCATCTTCGCAATCGCCGTTGCGCTCTCCATCCCACTGTACGGCCCCGAATTTACGCTGACTCCAAACTCCGTGAACACCCCATCGGCTTCCGCAGTCTTCGGCGCCGCGGGTGCTCCACCCTCGTTTTTCGAGGTTGAGTCTTGGGTTTGCGGCACAACCACAACGGGTTTCGGCAAGCCATACTTCGTGCAAAACTCAAAATCCCTCTCATCATGCGCCGGCACCGCCATGATCGCGCCCGTGCCATATTCCATCAGCACAAAATTCCCAACCCAAATCGGAATCTTCTCTCCGCTAAACGGATTCATGGCGTATCGCCCGGTGAAGAATCCTTCTTTCTCCATCGTCGCCAGATCTTCGGTCTTCACCGAAGTCTGCCGCATCTTCGCGAGGCTCGCTTCCGCCTCCGCTTTCCCCGCGAAACCTTCCAACAGTTTCGCGACGAGCGGATACCCCGCCGCCAGAATCAGCGCCGACGCCCCATAAATGGTGTCAATGCGCGTGGTGAAAACTTCAATCGCTTCCGCTCCAGTCACGTCCGCCATCGCAAACTTCACCTTCGCGCCCTGGGACTTCCCTATCCAATTGCTTTGCATCACGATGACGCGCTCTGGCCATGTGCCCTCGAGCTCTTTCAAATCATCCAGCAACTGGTCTGCGTACGCGGTGGTCTTTAGGAACCATTGCTTGATCTCCCGCGATTCCACTCGCGTGTCTTCATGACGCCAGCAGTAACCCCCGTTCACGACCTGCTCGTTCGCCAGCACCGTGCAGCACTTGGGACACCAGTTGACTCGGCTCTTTTTCCGGTACGCCAGCCCGCGCTCCAGCATGCGCAGAAAAAACCACTGATTCCAGCGGTAATACTCCGGCTCGCAAGTCGAAATCTCGCGCCGCCAGTCGTAGCTGAACCCAAAGCGTCGCAGTCCGCGCTTAATTTCCGCAATGTTCTTGTTGGTCCACTCGCGAGGGTGAGTATTGTTCTTGATCGCCGCGTTTTCCGCCGGCAGGCCAAACGCATCCCAGCCCATCGGATGCATCACGTTAAATCCGCGCATGCGCTTTACGCGCGCAACCACGTCCCCGATCGTGTAGTTGCGCATGTGGCCCATGTGCAGCGTCCCGCTGGGGTACGGCAGCATTTCCAGGACATAATATTTCGGTTTCGAAGGGTCCGCTTCCGATTCGAATACGCGCGCATCCGCCCAGCGCTTCTGCCACTTCACTTCAATTTTTTGCGGTTCGTATCCCGACCCAGTCCCAGTCGCGCCGGTTTGCGCGCCATGTTGCGGGTTCTCTGATGTGTTCTGCTCCGCCACGCCGCCTTATCCCCTCTTTTTCTTTGCCTTAATCTTCTTTTTCGTTTTGCTCTTCTTCACTCCGCTCTTCTGCTTTGGTGCCTTCTTCTCTGCGAATCTCTGCGAACTCTGCGTCTCTGCGTTATCTTTTCTCTTCTTCTCCGCTTTTCTGTGAACAGAAATTCTCTTTTGCAATGCCGCCGTCAGCATCGAGAATCCCTTCTCCGCTTCCGGCGCTTGCTCGCTCAATCCCGCCAATTCCCATAATGCCGCTACGTTCCTCCGGTCATCTCCCGGTTCATCGATCGGCGTCTCGGCCACAAACGCTCGCCCCGTCAATCCTTCCGGCCCCGCCGTTCCAAATCGCGGATGCCGCAAAATCCTCGCAAACGCCTCGGCACCAATCTTTCCCTTACCGATATGCTCGTGCCGGTCTACGCGACCGCCTAGCTCAATCTTCGAATCATTCACATGAAACACCGGAACGTTCTCCAGCCCGATGGTTCCCTCAATCTGCCCTATCGTCGAAGCCAGACCTTTCTCCGTCTTGATGTCGTATCCCGCCGCAAAGAGGTGCGCCGTATCCAGGCAAACCTCTACAGGCAAGTTGCGCAAGCCCGCAAGAATCTCTCCGACTTCTTCTAGCCGTGCCCCCACCGCCGTTCCCATCCCCGCCGTATTTTCAATCAGGATTCGCAGTCCGCCCATCGGCGCCCGCTTCGATGCCTGCTTCACCGACTCAATAATTGTAGAAATGGCCTGCGCCGATGTAGCTTCTCCTCGCGCCCCCGGATGCACCACCAGAAAGTCCGCCCCCAGCGCCATCGCCCGCACAATCTCGTCGTGAAACGCTTGGATCGACCGCGTCTGCAGCATCCGCTGTTCCGACGCCAAGTTGATCAGATAATTTGCATGAATCACCAGCGGTCCAAGCCGCAGCTCATCGCGCCGCGCTCGAAACGCCTGCCCGTCTACTTCCGCAATCCGCGCCGAACCACCTTGCCACATCCGCGGACTCGCCGAGAAAATCTGTAGCGCATTGCAACCCAGTTTCCGCGCCGATTCCAGTGCATTCAGATAGCTTCCCCCAATGGACGTATGAATCCCAATCCGGAAGCTCCCATCCATCCAAACTGGCGGAAGCGCTTCAGGCTCAGGTTCCGGGCGATACTCGTCTTCAGGATCAAACTGCGTCGGCTGGATAATCGGCTGCTCAGGCGTGCCTGTTGAAACT
>JBGPDI010000105.1:0-16494 GCA_041482215.1 Candidatus Acidiferrum sp.
TATCCTTCTCAATTTTCTGCCGCCCACCGCGCCCATAACCAAGTTGCCGCCGCCGCAGCTCATGATTTATGAATTTCAGGTCCACCGGCATCTGCGCCGGCAACCCCGAAACAAACGCCAGCAGCGCTTGCCCGTGCGATTCCCCCGCTGTATAGAAACGAAGCATTACTCTCCGAGTCCTCTCGCAATTCCACGCTTGCACTTACACTTTCAGAAACATTGAGTGTAGCGGCAGCATCGCTGCGCGTCCAGTTTCACTCTTTGTCGCCGTCGCGTTAGTTTCACGCAAGCCCGCTTTCTCACTGGCGTGAAACGATTTGGTTCCGGGCTTTCGCTACTCGACCGGTGGTACACTTCGCGTATGGCGAAAAAGACGATCACCAAGAAGAAACATTCGAAGGCAAAGAAATCCGCGGCCAAGAAACTCCGGCCCGCGAAGAAATCGCTCGCGAAGAAAAAGCCGAAGCTGAAACCGAAGGCGCGTGCCGCGAAAACAACTCGCCGCAAAACGGCGCGCCCTGTCCAGAAACAATCTCGCGGAAAAAGCCAAGTCGTGGACTCCGTCGTTTTCGCGCCGGCAGGACTCGGTGCGCGCGCCGGTGGTCAATCCGGGGATTTGCAGGGCTTGTCCAACGCCGAAGGCGCGGATTCCGAGAGTGTGGATGAATTGCTCGAAGAAGGAAACGCGTTCGAAGCCGAGGTAGTGAAGGGGGTGCAAGATGCCGGAGACGACGACGCCGGCGAAGTTCGCACCCATGAAGTCCCGCAAGACGATGTTCCCCGCGAATACGACGACAAGGACTAGCCGATCTGCAAATCCGTAAGCCCGCTTTTAACTTTTCTGCTCCTCGTGTAGTGGCCGGTCTAAACTTGTCTTGAGCGTAGCTGATGAACAGCGCCGAAGGCGCGCCACAAGTTAGCCCAGCGCGTAAGTGCTGGGAAGGGAAGTAACAAAAACCCGAGCGCCGGAGGTGCGACACATCTTTGCAGTTCGTAGACCGTCTGAGACTACTCACTACCCACCATTCACTTCACGCTACTTAACTCCTCACTTCAACTCAATCTCCACAATCTGCCCGTCACCACTCCCCGCGTTGCTCAAACTGTGCGTCACCATCGTGTCCACCCAATGAAAATCCCCCTTCTTGATTTCGTGAGTCATCGTCTGCCCATCGGGCCCTGTCATCTTCAACATAAATCCCGTCACCGCGACAATCAGATAAGGCCGCACATGCGTGTGCATCGCCGACGTCGCTCCCGGCGCCAGCTTCCAGTCATAAATCCGCGCGCTGGGATTTTCCGCCGCCACTGTCGCCGCAGTAGTCGGCGACGGCGTCTTCGGCCGCTCCTGCAGCTCCACATCGATCACATCAAAATCGCTCGTCCCCACGTTGTGTACCCGATGCGAATACGCATTTCCCTCCAGCGTCATTGCCGAGAAGTTTCCCGGTGCCGAAGTTGTAGCCACGCCCTCCGCTTCACCCAGTTTCTGCTGTGTGATCGCCGTACTTGAGAGATTCACCGCCACCCGATCGTGCGTATGTGTGTGATAGAGCGTCCGTTCTCCCGCCGGCAGAGTCAGGTGGATCACCACCACCGAATCATTCTTCAACACCACATGATGCAGAGGCTCTTTCTCCACCGGCACCGGAGCCACCGCCTCCTGCGCCCCAAACCCCAACGCCAAAAAAATCAAACTCCCCAAATAATTGTTCGCCTTCATCATTTTACACTCCGCATTTTTCTGAACGCTCGAACCGTATCCTACATCTCTTCGCCTTTGTGGCACAGCCATTCCTGGCTGTGTGCTTTTGACTTCTGCCGCGCGCCCGACTTTCGCCCATCTCCCTGCAAATTTGCGCGTATTATGTTGCCGCCACATCGCTTTCCAATATTCGATTTAGGAGCCCCGCACATGTCCCGAAAAAATTCCTCGCCCGCCGCGAACACCTCGCCACTAGAAATCCCCACCACGCGCCGTTCCTGGATGAAATCCGCCGCTCTCCTTCTCGGCGGAGCAACCGCCACTCCACTTCTGCCTGCTCCCGATCCCACCCAGGCCGTCCCGAAAAAATCCTCGCAAGACCGCATCATCGCTTCCGACACAAAATCCGTTGTCGAAACCACTGCTGGCAAAGTCCGCGGCTACACTCGCAATGAAATCCACATCTTCAAAGGCATCCCCTACGGCGCCACCACCGCCGGAAAAAATCGTTTCATGCCTCCCGTAAAGCCCGACCCTTGGCCCAGCGTTCGCAGTTCTCTCCACTACGGCAGCGTTTGTCCTACTCCTCCTCGCGCTGGCTGGCACCAGGACGAATCTTCCTTCCTCTTCCAATGGGACGACGGCCAGCCCGGTGAAGACTGCCTCCGCGTCAATCTCTGGACGCCCGCCATCAACGACCATCGTAAGCGCCCCGTGATGGTCTGGCTCCATCCCGGCGGATTCGCCACCGGCTCTGGCCAGGAGATGCTTTCCTTCGACGGCGAAAATCTCGCTCGCCGCGGTGATGTCGTCGTCATCACTCTCAACCATCGCCTCAACACTTTCGGCTTCCTCAACCTCGCCCAATTCGCCCCCGAACAATTCGCCGTCTCCGCCAACGTCGGCATGCTCGATCAAGTCCTCGCTCTCGAATGGGTCCGCGACAACATTTCCAATTTCGGCGGCGATCCCGCCAACGTCATGATCTTCGGCCAATCCGGCGGCGGCGGCAAAGTCACCGCCCTCATGGCCATGCCCGCCGCGAAGGGTCTCTTCCACCGCGCCGCCGTCCAAAGCGGTTCCTTCCTCCAAGCCGCCACTCAGGACGAGTCCACCAAGCTCGCCGCCGCTGTCCTCGACGAACTCGCCATCCCCAAGTCCGATCCCGCCCAGATCCAGTCCATCCCTTTCGAGCGCCTTCTCAACGCCTCCATCGCCGCCCGCCAAAAAGCCGCCCCACGCCCGCCGGGTCCGCCTGACTACAATCGCTCCATTCGCGTCCTCGCTTGGGCTCCTGTCATTGACGGCTCCATCCTTTCTTCCCATCCCTTCGACCCGCAAGCGCCTGCCATCTCTGCCGACGTCCCTCTCCTCGTTGGTTCTGTCCTCAACGAATTCCTCACCGCCACTGATCGCCCCGATGCATTCTCGATGACCGACGCTCAACTCGCCCAGCAGCTCTCCGAGCGTTTCGGCGAACACACCAAAGAAGTCATCGCCACCTTCCGCGCCGAATCTCCCCAAGCCCGTCCTTTCGACCTCTACTCCATCATCATGGCCTCCAGCGTTCGCGGCACCGCCGTCAAGCAAGCCCAACGCAAAGCCGCTCAGTCCAAAGCTCCCGCCTATCTTTACTGGCTCACCTGGCAAACGCCCGTCCTCGACGGCCGCCCCATGGCCTTCCATTGCTCCGACATTGCCTTCGTCTTCGACAACACCGAACGCTGCGAAACCATGACCGGCGGAGGCCCTCGCGCTCAAGCCCTCGCCTACAAAGTCAGCACCGCGTGGCTCAACTTCGCCCGCCACGGCGACCCCAACCACCCCGGCCTCCCCAAATGGCCGGCCTTCGATTCCGCCACCGCCCCCACCATGATCCTCGACGACACCTGCCACGTCTGCCAAAATCCCGACGCCGCCTCCCTAAAATTGATTGACGCCGTCGGCTAACCGCATCGCCCTTGTAGGGGCACGATACATCGTGCCCTTCGATCCACTGGCACAATCGCCGTGTTAACCTCACTAACGCGACCCGGGAACGCCAATCTCCCGATTGGCGTCTGTCGCCTCACCAATTTGGCCCGCCTACACTCTTCCCGCATCCGCTACAATCCCACTCGCCACAAATTCTTCTCAACGAATCGAGGTTACTCATGCCCCACAACCTACCCGAAACCATCGCCCTCCTAACCCGCACTCCCGCCACCCTCAACTCGTTCCTCCGCAATCTCCCCGACTCCTTAGCCTTCGCCAACGAAGGCCCAAACACCTGGACCCCGTTCGACATCGTCGCCCACCTCATCCACTGTGAACGTACCGACTGGATGCCGCGCGTAAAAATCCTCCTGCAATTTGGCGAAACCAGAGCGTTCGATCCCTTCAATCGCCAGGGACACGAACGCGAAATCAAAATCAAATCCTTGCCGCATGTTTTGGATGAATTCGCTCGCGTGCGCGCAGAAAACCTCGCCGAACTCCGCGCCCTCAATCTCCGCCCCGACCAGCTCGACCTGCGCGGACGCCATCCCGCCTTCGGCCCCGTCACTCTCTCGCAACTCCTCGCCACCTGGGCCGCCCATGACCTAACGCATCTCCACCAACTCTCCCGCGTCATGGCCCACCAATACCGCGAAGCCGTCGGCCCCTGGACCGCCTACCTCGGCGTCCTCCAGCGCGCCGGCCACAGCTCCGCCGCCTGAACTCTCCATCTGTTCCAAATTCCCCGAGCGTGGTTAACGCGACACACTTCTTTCATTGTAGGGGCGCAGCATCGCTGCGCCCTCCGATCCCGATCCAGATCCGTCCCGTCATTTCGAACGGAGCAGGCCGATTTTTTCCCCGCATTCGCTCCTGCGAATGCGTCGGCCTGCGGATGTGAGAAATCTCTCTTCGCTTTCTCCCGCAGCGCCTCATCCGCCACACAATTACCCATTGTAATTCGCCACCACCCGCACCACTTTCCCCGTCGCGGACACCTCCATGAACTCCGCCGTGCGCGTCCCTCTATGATTCGTGTAGTACAGGACCACGCTGTTCATGCCCCAGAGCACTTCCTCCAATTGAAAGCGCAGCTCCGGGAACGCCGCGAGCCCGCGCTGAAAGTACGCTCGCAAGTTTGCCTTTCCCACCACTTTGCCGTCCGCCGCCCCCAAAAGCCGCGCGGCCACCGGCGAAGTCAGCTCCACTGCATCCTCATAGTGGGTCATGATCGAGTCCAGGTCATGAGCGTTCCATGCCGCTACCCATGCATTCGCAAGCTTCCAAGCCTCTTCTTTCGTCACTTCCGTCCCTCCTCAACTAACAACTAAAAACTAAAAACTGCATTCACGAATCCATATACTGCGCATCGCCATTCCCAAACGACCAATTTTCCCACACCGTTTCAACCACGTTCACCAACAGGTCCTGTCTCCGCAATCCCGCCGTCTCTTCCAGAATTTCCGCCATGCGCTTGAAGAGCTTTCTCTTTTGCTGCGGCTTGCGCCCCGCACTCATCGTAATTTGCACAAACACGACGCGATCCGATCGCTGCACTCCCAGATATTGCGGGTCATAAATCAAATCGCCCGCTGCATGCTCACTGATCACCTGAAAATGATCGTCCGCCGGAATCGCAATCGCTTCCACCATTGCGCGATGAACGCCATCTCCCAGTGCTTTGCGATATTCCGGCGTCGTCGCCGTCCGTAGAAAAATCCGTACAAATGGCATCTCCGTCCCTCCTCCCAAATCCGATGCCAAAAAACCAAAACCCGGTACACCCCCGCGCGACCGCCCCTCTGCCGCATGTTTCTTCTTCCTTATAGGGGCGCCCGCCGCGGCGGGCTGCGCCCCGATCCCGCACACACACCACCCGTCATTTCGAACGGAGCAGGCCGACTCTTTCCCCCGCATTCGCTCCTGCGAATGCGTCGGCCTGCGGATGTGAGAAATCTCTCTTCCTCTTCTCTTTCTGCCTTCTAGTTTCTAGTTTGTTTCTTCTCGCCCCCACATGTCTGAAATGAGACAGACACAAAAAACGGCGCGTGATATCTCTTTAGTATGACCGGGCACTCCCACCGCGACATGCGCCCCCTCAGGACCACGTCGCGAATGGGAATGAAAAGCGGGCTGATCGCAACGATTAGCCCGCTCCCCGGCACTCTGCTGTTTCCCATCTCACTCGCTGTCCGAACCAAACTCCGCCTCTTCACACCCTGAACCGCCCGCGTGGTAATTCCCCAGCACCGGAGGCGCGGCAGAAGTTAGCCGAGCCCGTAAAGGCTGGGAAGGGAAGTAGCGAAATTTTCAAGCGCCGTAGGCGCGCCACACTTCTTTCGTAGGGGCACGGTTCTTGGCCTGCCCGCTCTTATCGGTTCTTCCTCAACTAAAAACTAACAACTAAAAACTCACAACTGCCTCTGCACGCGCGACACATCTCCACCCATCCGCGCCTCATCCCGACCCTTCTCTTCCGAATTCTAGTTTCATATTTCTAGTTTGCCTTCAGCGCCTTTTTCGACTCGCGGCCAGGCTAAAGCCGCCACTCACCTCGCCATGAGGAGCAATACTTCATATATCCGGTAACGCGACTGCACAGGTATGCGACTAATCGGGAGTTGAGGATTGCGCCAGCGACCTTCGGCGGGATTGAATTTCCTTAATCGTTATTGGAGCCAATACCAGTAAGCCGAACAGAACAAAAACAAAACCGGCTTGCCACTGCTCTGGCCACAAGCGACATAAGTAGATTCCTACTGCGCAGACTGCGGCACCTAGCAGGCATACGATTGACAGCAGGAGGCGCTGCCGGGTGCCCCAGGTGACGATTTTTCACCTGGGGCTTTTGACGTTCCCCCCTTACTCTGGCCCTCCTCATTCCGCGGGTCCTGACGTTTTGCACAAACACACAGTGAGCTCTACTCCTTTGTTCTCTTTCCCTTGCAAAATCTTTCGAACAAAGCATGGCATTCGATGAATACCAGTACCACAATAATAATTGACATATTATTTAAATCATGCTACCATGTGTCGTGAATTATCGATCCTGTCCTCGCCGTCCCTCCCTGCGCCCTCCGTGTCTCAGCGTTAAGCCCTCTGTATCTCCCACCAACTCCTTTGTTTGCTTCACCGCTTCTATCTCCTTTGCTTCCAACCCCTTACAGCCATACCTACACAACGGCAACTCTCCATCCCCTTTGCATTCAATTCGTTACGCATTATTTTTATCACCACGGAGGGTGTACCCCCTCAGTTCCCAGAAAGGAACAACTCATGGCTCTCGCATCAGCTAAGCCCACCTCCACCAAGCATCCTCGCTCTACCCACAGCGTAGCGAAGGGTGCCGCCCGTTGCCGCCACTTCACCGCCGACGGTACCCGCTGCCGTCTGCCCATCCTGGACGCCAGCTCCCATCTCTGTTTCCGCCACGCTCAGATTGCCGCCGCATCCGAGTCGTCTCAACACGACTACGAAGACCTCTCCGCCGAACTCCTCCCCGGACTTTCCGAATTCGCAGCCGGCGCCGACATCCGCCAATTCCTCGCTCGCCTCCTCGTCCTCGTCACCAAAGGACGCATCTCCCCTCGCCGCGCCTCCGTCCTCGGCTACATCACCAACCAACTCCTCCACTCCCACCGCGCCATCGACCGCGAAAACTTTCTCCAACTTGCAGACGCCCCCCAAAAGGACCGCACCGTCATCTGGGACGTCCCCGGCTTAAACCCTATCAGCGGGGAAACCCGCTCATGATCATTTCTCCAAAGCACCGGAAGGGACACGCCGATCAACACTCCCGCCACCTCTCCCGTAGGGGCACGATACATCGTGCCCCTGCTTTGGCTTCCTCATCCAAACTCTGTGCCCTCTGCGTCTCTGCGTTATATTTGCCTTTTCCCTCCAACTTTCAGGAAACAAAAGGACTGCTCTTCTCGTTTCTACCTCCAGACGGCCCACACCCACCGGTGTGTACCCTGAGGGGGAACCATGACCAGCTTCCTGCAAGACATCCGCTACGGTTTACGTGTCCTGGCAAAGAATCCCGGCTTCACTGCTATCGCCATCTTGACCCTCGCTCTGGGCATCGGCGCGAACACCGCTCTCTTCTCCGTCGTCAACGGCGTGCTCCTCAATCCGCTGCCGTTCGCCAATCCCGACGAACTCGTTGCCGTCTACGCGAGCTCGCCCTCGTCCGAGCAAAACTCCATCTCCTATCCCAACTTTCTCGACTGGCAGAAGGAGAATCACTCGTTCATGCAGCTGGGCGGTTTCCGGGGCGACGACTACAACATGGTCGGCGCAGGCGAGCCCCAGCGCGTGCACATTCACATGATTTCCGCGGAGTTCATGCCCGTCCTCGGCATGCAGCCGCTGCTCGGCCGCTCGTTTCGTCCCGAGGAAGACAAGCCCGGAGCCGGACCGGTAACAATCCTCGGCGACGGCCTGTGGAAGCGCAAGTTCGCGTCGGCGCAGGACGTTTTGGGCAAAAGCATTCTTCTGAACGGCAAGTCCTACACCATCATAGGTGTAGCTCCCAGCCGCATCACCGGCTTGAGTGCCACCGATGTGTATGTCCCCATCGGTCAGTGGACCGATTCGAGTTTTCTCGACCGCCGCATCGGCATGGGCACGAATATGATCGGGCGGCTGAAACCGGGCGTCACCATCGAACAAGCCCGCGCGGAAATGAAGCGCGTCGCGGCGAATCTCGCCGTCGCCTATCCCGAAGCCGACAAGGGCATGGGCGCCACGTTGATTCCGCTGAAGACCGACGTCGTCGGCAACGTGAAGGGAATCTTGCTGGTGTTGCTCGGCGCCGTCAGTTTTGTTTTGTTGATCGCGTGCGCCAACGTCGCCAATCTTCTTCTCGCGCGCTCGACCGGCCGCGCCCGCGAATTTGCGATTCGCGCCGCGCTAGGCGCCAGTCCCGCGCGTGTGATTCGCCAATTGCTCACGGAAAGTGTTTTGCTTGGAATCGCCGGCGGCTGCATCGGCCTGGTACTGGCAAAGTTTGGCGTGCGGGTTTTGATTGCAACCTTGGGCAACACCGTTCCACGCTCGGAAGAAATCACTCTCGATTCTCACGTCCTCTTTTACACGCTGGGCATTTCCGTTTTGACTGGCGTTGTTTTTGGATTGATTCCCGCGCTCAAATTGATGCGCCCCGATACACACGAAACTTTGAAGGAAGGCGGACGCGGTGGGAGCGGAGCCCGTCATCGCACGCAGAACATTTTCATCGTTGTCGAAATGGCCATGGCTGTAGTTCTTTTGATCGGCGCGGGATTAATGATTCGCACGCTCACCGCGCTGGGCAATATCAATCCCGGATTCGATCCGCACAACGTTCTTACGTTCGCAATCTCGTCGAGTTTCAACTCCGAGCCGACAGCGGACCAGCTGCGCGCGAAGTATCGCGAGACCTTGCGCCAACTCCAGAGTATTCGCGGGATCGAAACCGTCTCCATGATTGGCGGCTCGGTACCGATGACCGGAGATTCCGAAATTCCGTTCTGGCTCGAGGGACAGGCCAGGCCAGCGAGCGACAACGAAATGCCGTTCGCGCTTTTTTATCTCGTAAATCCCGGCTACCACGATGCGATGAAAATTCCCGTGGAGCGTGGCCGTGCATTGAACGAACGCGACGACGAACACAGTCCCATGGTGGTATTGATCGACGCCACTTTCGCGCGCAAATATTTTCCGAATCAGGATCCCATCGGAAAACATTTGAACCTCGGACTCTTCGAGATAAAACCTGAAATCGTTGGCGTTGTCGGCCACGTCGAGCACTGGGGACTCGGCTCGAAAGCAAATCCGGAATTGCAGGCGCAAATTTATTTGCCAGTGTGGCAGGTGCCCAATCAATTCTGGCCACTGCTGGCGAACGGAACCGGTTACGTCGCGCGCACGGCAAACGGAGCAACGGATGTTGCCAATTCCATTCGCCAAGCCGCCGAAAAAGTAGAGAGCACCGCTGTCCTCTACGACATTCGGCCCATGGAGGAAATCGTTGCGCGCTCGATTTCCACGCAGCGGCTGACAATGTTCTTGTTGAGCGCGTTTTCCGCGCTAGCACTGGTTCTTTCTTCCGTCGGAATCTACGGCGTGATTTCTTACCTGACGAGCCAGCGCACTCACGAAATCGGAGTGCGAGTCGCGCTCGGCGCCTCGCGCAGTGACGTCTTGCGAATGGTTCTCGGCGAAGGCATGCGGATCACTCTTATCGGTGTCGCGATTGGACTCGCTGCGGCGTTTGGTTTAACGCGGCTCATCACTACATTAATTTATGGCGTCAACGCCACCGATCCAATAACGTTCGCCGGCGTCGCGATTCTGCTTTCCGGAGTTGCGCTTTTCGCCTGCTACATTCCCGCGCGCCGCGCCATGCGCGTCGACCCGATGGTCGCGTTGCGTTACGAATAAATTCCATCAGGAATTCTTGGCGATAAATTCGAGGCGGTTTCCCCAGGGATCATCGGAAAAAAAACGCCGAGTTCCGGGGATGGAAGTGTCGTCCACAATTTTGACGCCGCCAGCTCGAAGAGCCTCGCGCAATTCCTCGAGATCGGTAGCGACAAACGCCGGATGAGCTTTACGCGCGGGACGAAAATCCGCCTCGACTCCGATGTGAAGTTGCTGGGTGCCGCATTCAAACCAGCAACCGCCGCGCGTACGGAGCGGCGCTGGCTTTTCAATCTCACGCATGCCGAGAAGTGAACCAAAGAATTCGCGCGCGGCGGATTCGCATCCTGCCGGAGCGGCAATCTGGATGTGATCGAGACTTGCAATGCGCGAGCTCATAGGCACCAAAGAATACCAGCATGCGTTTGAATTTACTTCGAGGGGGAAGGACTGAATCGCTGACTTGACGGGCAGTTGCTGCACAGTTAGGCTTTCGGCGTGCGGTTATGCGGAGAAGTACGTAGCGGAAAGTAGACACGAACAGGTACTCGTGGCAGACACTCCACTTCAGGTAACCGGTCGCCAGACAGAGCAGGAAGAATCCGCATCCCCCATTGCGGTATTGGGGGATGCGGCCAAACGGGCGGTGGCGTCCGTTCAGGACTACGCATTGATGTCTGGGCATGCATTTAGCAATATCTTCACAAGTCCGCACTACTTTCAAGACATGTTGGAACAGATGGATTTTATCGGCGCCGGATCGCTGCCGATCATCCTGCTTTCCGGTTTTTTTATCGGGGCGGTGATGGTGTTGCAAACGGGATCGGAGTTTGCGCGATTCGGGCAAACTTCGCTGACGGGAGACGTGGTCTCCATTGCGCTGGTGAGCGAACTGGGACCAGCATTCGCGGGATTACTGGTAACGGGCCGGTGCGCGACGGGAATTGCGTCGGAGCTGGGTTCGATGGTGGTCACGGAACAAGTGGACGCGATGCGCGCGATGGGAACGGATCCCAACCGCAAACTGGTCACGCCGCGGTTGCTTGCCGCGCTGCTCATGCTCCCCTTGTTGACGGGGATGATGGATTTCATCGGCCTGATGGGAGGTTGCGTGGCTTCCGTTTTTACGCTGCGTTTGAGCGCAGTGGAGTTCTGGCGGCGCGCGATTGATGCGCTGGATTTCGCATACCTAATGCAGGGATTTTCGAAGTCGGTGGTGTTTGGTTTTATTCTCTCCACAATTGGGTGCTACAAGGGGCTGACCGTTCGGGGTGGCACGCAGGGAGTCGGGCGCGCCACGACGCAGGCGGCGGTGCTCGGCTCGGTGCTGATCATTGTGGCCGATGCGTTTTTGACGAAACTTTCGCTATATCTCTCCAATAAAATTTTCTAATGCAGAAGCCCAGGCGTTGGAATCTCCTGGGACGTTTCCTCTCCGACGCGCGGCGGATTTGCCGCTATAATCCCGAATAGCTCCATGAGCCCGCCGACAAAAGAAGGGGCAGCATTCGAACCGGCCATAGCGTTCAAAGACGTATGGATGGGGTTCGACGAAGGCCCAATTTTGCGTGGAGTGACGTTCCAGGTGCAGGAGAGAGAGACGCTGATCCTGCTGGGTGAAACGGGAACGGGAAAAACGCTCACATTGAAGATGGCCGCGGGATTGCTTGCGCCGAGCAAGGGCCGCGTCGTCGTGCTCGGGAATCAAGTCTCGGAGATGAAAGAAAGAGAGTTGCTGGCGTTTCGCCAGAAGATTGGATTTGTATTTCAAGAAGGCGCGCTTTTCGACTCGATGTCGGTGGCAGAAAATGTGGCGTACCGGCTTCGCGAAGAACACGTGGCGGAAGAAGAGATTGAGGCGAGAGTTTTGGAAGTCTTGCGATTCGTTGAATTGGAGCACACGCTGGATCTGCTTCCTTCTGAACTATCGGGAGGAATGAAGCGGCGCGTGTCCATTGCGAGGGCGCTGATCAATCATCCGCCGATCGTGTTGTACGATTCACCGACGGCAGGACTCGACCCAGTGACGTCGCAGACAATCATCACGCTGATTCTGCGCCTGCGCGACGTGTATGGAGTGACGGCGCTGCTGGCGACGCATCGTTTGCAGGACGGTTTTGCGTTGGCGCATTTTCATTTCGACCCGCAAACGAAACGGGTTGTTCCAAATACGCAGAATGGAATCGGCGAGGGGGCTGCGAACGCTGCCAAGACGCGCTTCCTGGTTTACCGGGACGGGGAGATCTATTTCGAGGGTGAACCCGGAGAGATTGCGGACTCTGAAGACGATTATCTGAAGCGTTTTCTGGTGTGATTTTAGAGTAGTCTGATTCACGTTAGCGAGGGAGGAAAGCAACGATGGCGCGTCGAAAACAACTTACTTGGGCGGAATTGCGCGTTGGCCTCTTCGTGTTGGTAGGGCTCTTCGTGCTGGGGGCGGGGATTTTCTATGTTACGGGCGGAGGAACTTTAGGCCCGAAATACCGGCTGAAGACATATCTGCCGGAGGTATCGGGGTTGGCTAACGGGGCGCCGGTACGGGTGGACGGAGTGGAAGTCGGAAACGTGGAATCGGTCCGGCTGTTGCCGCGGACGCCAGGCAAGGCGCTGGAGAAAAACAAAAACATCGAAGTGATGATGCACATTGACAAGCGATATCAGGATGACATTCTGACGGATTCCGCGGCCAGTCTGGTGACGGAGGGACTGTTAGGCAATCGCTACGTGAACATCACGCGCGGTTTTACTGGAACGCGATTGAATGAAGACGCGGTCGTTCCCGGGACGGAAGAGAAGGCCATGAAAGAAGTGGTGGAAAGAAGCGCGGAGGTGCTGGGGAATTTGAATGCGCTCTCGGACGAAATACGGGATTTGATTCAGGGCGTGAAGGAAGGGAAGGGATCGCTGGGAAAATTGTTGACGGACGAACAGGCGTACAACCACTTGAACGGCATTTTAGCTAAGGGTGAGGCAATGGTTTCGAACGTTCAGGCGGGACAGGGGACGCTCGGGAAGCTGGTCGCTTCGGATGAGATGTACGCGAAGGTGGACCAAGGATTGGACAATGTAAATGTGATTCTGGCGGATGTGCGCGCGCAGAAGGGGACGATCGGGAAACTGATGTATGACCCGTCGTTGTACGACCAGGCGAAGAAGGCGCTTACCAGTGGAAATGCGGTGATTGACGATGTGCGCGCGGGGAAGGGCACGCTTGGGAAGTTGGCTACGGATGATGTGCTTTACACCAAGTTGCGAGAGACGAGTACGAATCTGGCGACGGCGACGGCGAAGTTGAATGACAATTCCTCAACTGCGGGGAAAATGTTTTCGGATCCGAAGCTTTACGATAATTTGACAAATTTGACGGGGGATATGCGGTTGTTGATTGGGGATTTCAGGCAAAACCCGAAGAAATTTTTGCATATTAAGTTGAGTTTGTTCTGATGCCGCGAGAAAGACAGCTGGTTTCCCAGCCCTTACGGGCTGGGCTAACTTGTGTTGCGCCTCCGGCGCTGGTGCGGGCGCTACAAATACGCTGAAGTGAGACAGTTGCTTGGCTGGAAGTGGCGGCGTGTGTTGTAATGCGATTGTAACAATTAAGGGCTAATGTCCTGAGCAGACTGGCGATCCTCCGATAAGATGACTGAAACACAAGACGTAGTACAAAAGGTGCCGCGGGGCGAGGCGGCGAAATCCACACTTCCGCAACCAGGTCGGCCGGTGCCGAGTCGCGCGTATCCGGGCGCGTTGATTGTGGTGGAAGGCACGGACGGGTCGGGGAAGAGCACACAACTTTATTTGCTGAAGCGGTGGCTGGAAATCGGCGGATACCGGCTGCATTTTACGGAGTGGAATTCCTCGCCGCTGGTGAAATCGGCGACGCGACGGGGAAAGCAACGGCGATTACTGACGCCGACGACGTTTTCGTTGCTGCACGCGGCGGATTTTGCGGACCGCTGCGAGAGGCAGATTATGCCGTTGTTGCAGGGCGACTATCTGGTTCTCGCGGATCGCTATATTTACACAGCGTTTGCGCGGGATGCGGCGCGAGGGTGCCCGGCGCGATGGCTGCGAAATCTTTACCGGTTTGCACCGATTCCGGACATTACGTTTTATTTTCGCGCGCCGCTAGAAGTAGCGGTGCACCGCATCTTGAGCGGGCGGCCGAAATTGAAATACTACGAAGCGGGAATGGATTTGGGAATGTCGTACGACCGGGCGGAGAGTTTCCGGTTGTTCCAGGCACGGATTCTGGAGGAGTACGACAAGATGGTGGACACGGACAACTTCGTGGTGCTGGACGGGACTTTGCCGGTAAATAAACTGCAGAAACAGATGCGGGAAATCGTGGCATCGAAAATCGATCTCAAACGTTTTGCTCCACGCGCTCCGGAAACGGAATAGTTATGCCCGATCAAGAAAAAGAGAAAACAGCGGCGGTTCCTCCAGCGGAAACACCGACTGTGGCGTCTGTGCCACCAGCACCTGCTGCGAAACCGGCAGCAGTGATGACGGAGGAAGCTTCATCGCAATATTTTTTTGGCGAGCCGCTAGTGGGATTCGATCCCAGCGAAATTACTGGCAGCTTGGTCGTGATTGAAGGAATGGACGGATCGGGGCGGTCGACGCAAATTGCGCTTCTGCAGGAGTGGCTGGAATCGGAAGGGTTCGCAGTGCAGACGAGCGGACTGCGGCGTTCGAATCTGGTGGGGCGCGACATTGATGAACTGCTGGCGAAAAACGCGGCCACGCGGCTGACGCTGGCGCTGATGTACGCGACGGACTTTTTCGACCAAGTGGAACACCGAATCTTGCCCGCACTGCGTTCGGGGACGATCGTGCTGGCGGATCGATTTATTTTCACCTTGATTGCGCGCGGCGTGGTGCGGGGAATCAATCGCGATTACATGAGCGGGCTTTATGCAATGGCGCTGCGGCCGCATTTGACGTTCTGGCTGAACGTGCGGCCGGAGACGGCGTTTGGGCGCGAATTCAAAAAAGCGCAGGCAATCAGTTATTGGGAAGCGGGGCGGGACATGTCGCTCTCGCACGATTTGTACTGGTCGTTCATTCGTTATCAGACGATGATCAAACGCGAATTTGAAGTGATGGCAAAGAAGCACAGCTTCCTGGAACTGGATGGTGAGGCCAGCGTCCCCGTGGTGAACAAGCAACTGCGGCTTCGCATTGGCGAACAATTGGGAATTCGCGCGTCGAAGTACACTCCTTCCGCCGCACTCGCGCATCTCTGGCGATAGCCCACGAAATGTCAGAGCCGGTTCACATCGCCGCGATTTACGCCGGTTCGAACGCGGTGCGTCTGTCGGTGGCGCGCGCGTACTCCGCTCTGGATATTGAACCTCTGCATATGGAACGTTTTCCGCTGCGGCTGGGGGAAAGTGTTTTTGTGCGGCCGCGGTTCAGCGAGGAAATTACAAAAAAAGCGGCGAAGGCCTTTCAGCAATTCCGCGAAGTAATGGATGAGTTCGGAGTGACGCGATATCGCGCGGTAGCTACAAGCGCGACGCGCGAGGCACGCAACCGCAAAGTATTTGTGCGTAGCATCAAGCGGAAATCGGGAATTACGCTGGAAGTGATCAGCTCGATGGAGGAATCGCGGCTGGGCCGGGAAGCGGTGCTGGCAGCGCTTGGGCCGGAGGCACCGCCGCGCTGCATCGTGGATCTTGGCGGCGGAAGCATGGAGATCAGCATCCTGCGAGATCACACCGTGGAACAGAGTGCGCAATTGCCGGTGGGCACGGTGCGATTGATGACGACGCTCGATTTGCCGGGAGTAATTCGTCCGGCGGAGGCGGAACAGGTGCGGCGGTACGTGCGCGCGTTGCTGGAATCGAAATTGATGCCGCGGCCGAATCTGGGCGAGAGCATTGCGGTAGCGCTGGGAGGAAATGCGGAGACGCTGGCGAGTGTGGCGCCGGGTCCGCGGCAGAATGGTTTGCAGACGATGGAATTGTCGCTGTTGCGCGAGCGATTGCCGGATATTTTACGGCGGGACGTGCGCGAGCGGATGAAGGCTTACGCGGTGCGGAGAGACCGTGCGGATGTGATGGGCGTGGCGGCGGTCACGTTTCTGACGCTGGGGCGCTACATGAATTTGCGGACGTTTGCGCTGCCAGGTGTAGGCGTGCGCGAGGGATTGCTGCAGGAGATTGCACGGGAAGCGTTTTCGCGGAAGGAACCGCATCGTTACAACGCGATGGCGCGGCAGTTACTGGTGGGGACGCGAAGTTTTGCGCGACGGCTTAAATATGATCAGCCTCACGCGGAGCACGTGCGGGAGCTGAGCATATTGTTGTTTGATCAGCTGCAGCCGGTGCATCATTTGCCGGGGCATTCGCGAGTGCTGCTGGAGGCGGGGGCGCTGCTGCACGATACGGGGCACATGA
>JBGPDI010000106.1:0-16176 GCA_041482215.1 Candidatus Acidiferrum sp.
GAGCAGGGGGCCACGCGGAAGGCGGCGGCCGCCGCCTTCCGCGTCAGCGCCAAGACCGCCGCCAAGTGGATTGTCCGGTTCCGCGTCGCTGGCCTCGATGGATTGCAGGACCGCAGTTCACGGCCTCATTGCAGCCCGCGCACCGACCCTGCTCTGCTGGTTAAGCAACAATTGGGCACAGGGGTACTGCTGGGCCGTTGACTCCAAAGGACCTACCTTTCAAAATGGCAGGACGGGGTAATTATGAGCAAAAAGCCCCAGAAAAACGGTATGGCACAGGAACCCAGCGCGGTGGAACAAGCAATAGTGCGGGCGCTTCGAGACAATCTCGAAGGCATCCAGCGCACCGCGGATGAACTTGGGCATTCCGTCCGCGACGTGGTCTCCGCATGCGCGAGCAACAAGCCTACCAACGCGCTGCCGTCATTGCTCCGTGCGCAAGCCTCTGCCGCTTCCCTGGCCGCTACCCTGGAAGTACTTTCGAGATTCGTAGCTTCATCGATGCATTCCGGTTCGCGTTCCCCGATGGAAGCTCAAATTACGGACTTGGTTGGGAAGGTAGCTCCCGATCCGCCTCCTGCGCCACAGCGTCCGGCGCCCGCGCAGCCTGTTCCTAAGGCCGCAGTGGCTCCGCCCGCGCCTCCTGCTCCTGCAGCTCGTGTGGTTCAAGAGGTTGTCGATGAGCTTGAACCCGCAGAGCTCGAGCTGCCTCCCGAACCGATCCCGCTAATGGAGCCCACTGCCGCGGCAATGGCTTCGGAGCCCGATCTGGATGGCGAGTTTGACGTCAACCGACTTTCCGCCGAAGAGCAGGAATTGCACCGCCGCGCCAATCGCGTTGCCAAAGTTTCGATGCAGGATATTAAGATGCTCCGACCGGAGCAGGTGCGCCTCGGCCGCCAAAACAAAGATCTCTGCGTTAGATTGAAAGACGACATTGAAAAAGCACATCGAGAATACGACCGCCGCTTCAAACCGATCATGGATCACCCAGTGGATTACTTCTTTCGCTGGATGGTGGAAATCCTTGCCGATGGTGACGCGCATGCCCTCGGCGATTATCCGTACGCCACGCCCGCGCGGCATCACTAGACACACGGTTTTGGGTCACTTTTGTAGCTCCACGAAAAATGCCGTATCATTGTGTTCTTCTATGCGGCGCTCACTGATTGCGTGGATGCTCGTCGCCAGCTTGTTGCTGGCTGGTGCGTTCGAGATTTCTGCGCAAACATCGCAGCACAAACGTAAATCGAAAAAACCGAAATCGCCGCCTTGCCAGACCGGGTGCAAAGCAGATACTTCCGCGCCGCAAGTCGCTGCTGATACGCCGGAAGACGAAGCCGCGCAAAAGGAACTTTCCGATCTCGCGCGAGCGGTGCACGGAAGCACTCCCGGCGCGTACCAGAAACTCTCGGC
This sequence comes from Candidatus Acidiferrum sp., assembly GCA_041482215.1. Classification (GTDB taxonomy): domain Bacteria; phylum Acidobacteriota; class Terriglobia; order Acidiferrales; family UBA7541; genus Acidiferrum. The sequence goes on from JBGPDI010000106.1 coordinate 1,417, forward strand.
TTTCGCGGTCAAGAACACGACGAACGCTTGGGGAGCGCGCGCCGCACTGGCGCTCGGCTACGACGACTATTCGAAGAATCACACGGCACAAGCGCTGGGATGGTTGCTGAAAGCGCAGAACGATACGCTGCTGCGCGAATACGCACTCTACTGGACCGGGCAAGCGCAACGGCAATTGGGTCGCAACGCGGAAGCTTACAAAGTTTTCCAAACCATTCAGCACGACTACCCGAATACGGCGATGCGCGAACCCTTGCTGGAAGCCTTCGCGCCCACCGCGGTCCAGATTGGACACGCGCAAGAAGCCATTGAGGCTCTGGAGGCTTATTCGGGAACCACGTCGAAGCCCACGCTTCTCTACGAACGCGCCCGCGCCTACCAGGCCGCGCATCAGCTTCCCCGCGCTGCAAAGGACTACCAGGCTGTCTTCTACAAGTTCCCACTAGCCGATGAAGCTAAGCCCTCCGGCGCCGCATTGACGCAGCTGATGCATGCACTAGGAAAAGAGTACGTTTATCCTGGCGTCGAAATGCAGGAGCAGCGCGCCCAGGCTTTTTATGACGCGCACAAATGGAAAGAAGCACGCTCGGAATTCGAAAAGCTTCTCACCATGGTCAAGGATCCCGTGAATCCGACGCGCCAGCGAGCGGAGCTTCGCGTGGCGGAATGCCGAGTACAGCTGAAGGGATCGCCCTCGTTGATCGCGGCGGTAAAAACGCCGGACCTCGAAGTGGATGCCGAGCGGCTGTACGCGCTGTCGCAGGCTTATCGTTCCGCGAAAAAAGAAACGGAAATGTTTGCGGCGCTGAATACTCTGGCGCAGAACTACCCGGTCAGCCGATGGAACGAAGAAGGCTTGATGGCGGCGGCGAATTACCACTGGGTGCAACTCGAGCGTTCGCAAGCAGTCGTCAACTACCAGCGTGTGTTGGATACTTTTCCGAACGGAAAATACGCCTTCAACTGCGAATGGCGCATCGCCTGGGTTTCCTATTTGAATCGGCAGGCCGATTCCGACGACCGGCTCACCACATTTCTATTGAAGTATCCGGTGACGTCTAATTCCGTTGACGCCATTTACTGGCTGGGCCGCAACGCTGAGCGCAACAATAGACTCGCGGACGCACGCAGTTACTACCAGAAAGCTGTCCAGCGATTCCCACAAACATATTTCGGCAATGCCGCGGCGGTCCGCCTCGCGAAGCTTGGTCCCGGCGAAGAGAATCCCGCGGAGCTCTTGGAAAAAATTCCACCGCCGCCCGCGCTGCGTCCTTTCGATGAACCGATTCCCGTAGCTGCTGCGGACCGCTGGGCGCGCGCACAAGCGCTTCGCGCGATTGCTTTCGATTCTTCCGCTGAGCAGGAGTTAAAGAACGCTTACTTCGCGACCTCTTCACCACGTTTTCTGTTGGAAGCCGCGCAAGCCGCGTTCGATCAAGGCCACTACGGCGTTGGCATGGCCTACGCTCGCATTATTGTGCCGAGTTTTGATTCCCGCAAAATCGACGAACTGCCCGTTGGTGCATGGAAGGCGCTTTTCCCGCTTCCTTATGAGGCTGCATTGCGCCGCGAAGCCGCCAAGAACGATTTCGATCCCATGTTTGCCGCCGGTCTAATTCGCCAGGAATCCACGTTTCAGGCAGATGCCGTCTCGCACGCCAACGCTATCGGTTTGATGCAAGTGCTTCCGAAAACCGGGAAAATTCTTGCCAAGCAGCTCAAGGTCCGCTACACGAAAGACAAACTCTTCGAGCCGGACTACAACATTGAACTTGGCATGCTCTACATTGCCGGTCTGGTGCGGCAGACGGGTGGACTGGAGTACGCGGCCGCCGCTTACAACGCCGGCGAAGATCGCATCGCCGCCTGGAAGGCCGAGCGCAATTACGAAGAGGTCCCCGAACTCGTCGAATCCATTCCCTTCACGGAAACCCGCGAATACGTGCAAATCGTCTTGCGCAATACCGCCGTCTACCGGATGATTTACGGGCAGCCGAGCGTGGCGATTCAGGCCGCCGCCAGCCACGCCCGCTAGCGAATATCCTTATCTAGCATTGATTCCTCGTAAGAACACGGGGCACGCGGCGAGGCTCCGAGGAATACCATTTTTGCTTTCTGAGAAGGTGCGATGACTGTTTCCGATCCGACGATGGCGCAAATCTCCCGCCGCATGCTTTCGGCAAAGGCCGAACAATTCACCGAGTCTGTTATTCGCGAAATGACGCGCCTGGCACTGAAGCACGGCGCCGTCAATCTGTCGCAGGGTTTTCCTGATTTTGCGGCACCGGAGGAAATCAAGGAAGCCGCACGCAAAGCGATCTCCGATGACATCAATCAATACGCCATCACGTGGGGTGCGAAGCCGCTGCGCGACGCCATCGTTGAAAAATTCGAACGCACTCAGGGCGTGAAGTACGACCCCGAGCGCGAGATCACTATTTGCTGTGGCTCGACGGAGGCGATGATGTCCACGATGATGGCCATCATCAATCCCGGCGATGAAATCGTGGTCTTTGAGCCTTACTACGAAAATTATGGACCAGATGCGATTCTGAGCGGAGCGACGCCGCGCTTCGTCAAGCTCCGCACACCTGACTGGTCGTTCGACGAAAAGGAACTTGCTGCTGCCTTTGGTCCGCACACCAAAGCAATCATTCTGAATACGCCCAACAATCCGACCGGAAAAGTTTTCTCGCGGGCCGAGCTGGAGTTTATCCGCGACCTCTGCGTCCGTTGGAACGCTTACTGCATTACCGACGAAATCTACGAGCACATTCTCTACGACGGCGCTGAACACATTTCCATGGCGTGCATCGAAGGCATGCGCGACCGCACGATTGTCATCAATGGTTTGTCGAAAACGTACAGCGTTACAGGCTGGCGCGTGGGCTGGGTGCTGGCTCCGCCGGAGCCGACGCAACCCATTCGAAAGGTGCACGATTTCCTGACCGTTGGTGCTGCCGCGCCGCTACAGCAAGCCGGCGCGAGTGCGCTGCACTTTGCGCAGGGTTACTACGACAAACTCGCCACAACCTATACCGCCAAACGCGAACGCTTGATGAAAATCCTAACGTCAGCCGGCTTCACGGTATTCAAACCGCGTGGCGCGTATTACATCATGACGGACATTTCGCGTTTCGCCGATCCGGACCCAGTTCGTTTCGGTGCTGACACAAAAGACGTGCGCTTCGCCAAATTTCTCGTTGAAAAAATCGGCGTCGCTGTTGTCCCCGGCTCCAGCTTCTACAATAACGCTGCCGACGGCGCCTCACAGGTCCGCTTCACCTTCTGCAAGAAAGAAGAAACGCTCGCGGCCGCCGAAGATCGCCTTTCCAAGTTGCACGTCTAAGCAGGCGGAGGCACGTCTCATGCGAAAAACTGCTGCTGCGATATTTTTTCTTTTAGCCACGCCACTCTTCGCGCAGGAAATCAATCCGGCCCACGCCTTCGATTACGATTCCAAAGCGCCATTGAACATTCAGGAAGCCGGTGTGGAGCATCGCGGAAACGTCGCGATTCATGACATTTCGTATGAAAGCCCGAAGGGCGGTCGCGTCCCCGCGTATCTCGTTGTGCCGGAAGGGAAGGGCCCCTTCGCCGCGGTTCTTTGGGGGCATTGGTACTGGCAGAATTCGGAATTCTTCAACCGTAAGGAGTTTTTAGAGGAGGCGGTCGCACTCGCGCGTTCCGGCGTAGTTTCCTTGCTTACGACTGGTCCGGGAGCACGTGCGGGTCACGTGCAGGACAAAGATCCGCTGAGCGATAAGCAGATCGCGGAGCTCGTTCAAACCGTCATTGATATGCGCAGAGGAGCTGATCTGCTCCTGGCACGCAAAGATGTGGATCACGCGCGGCTTGCTTACGTCGGCCACAGTTATGACGCCACAGTGGGCGGTTTTCTAAGCGGTATCGACAAACGTTTCAAGGCATTTGTGTTGATGGCCGGTGGACTCTCGGATGAAGTGGACCTGAAAACCGTGGAGTTCCAACAATTCCGGCAGAAGCTTGGGCCGGAAAAAGTTGACGCGTTTACGGCCAAGTATGCCTGGACCGATGCCGGGAAGTTCGTTTCTCACGCGGCTCCAGCCACGGTATTCCTACAGTATGGGTCGCAAGAAACATTTCTGACTGCGGAGCGAGCGCGCCAGTACGCGGCGGTCGTAAGTGAACCCAAAAAGTTTAAGGATTACGACGCGCCCCACGCTCTAAACGCCGAAGCCCGGCGCGACCGCCTCGCTTTTCTTTCCGATCAGCTAAAGCTGAAGCCACTCGATCCATCCGTAATAGCGGCCATCCCCAATTTACCTCAACCACCCGAGCCGGCTCCTTAGCCTTCGCATGTTGTTCGAGCATTCACAAAGACACCACTTGGGGATCGCCCCATTTTTCACTACGTATGGTTTTCGTTGCCCTGTGCTAGAATTCGCACGCGAGAATCTACTATGCCGGCAAAACTGGAACTCATTCCCGCCGATACGCGCATGGAAGCCAGCGCCGACGGCCAATCTTTTGACATTAGCGAAAGCCCGACGCGCACTTATCTCTGTCTGCTCACCGTCTGGGATCAGATAGAACAGGAATCGCTGGATGTCTCGATCTGGGGTTCCGCCGACGGAGAGACCTGGACCAAGAAGCCCCTTCTCAAACTGCCGCAACAGTTTTATCGCGGCACGACGAAGATGATCCTCGATCTCTCACTGCGTCCGGAGACTAAATTCATCCGGGCTCGTTGGGACGTGAGCCGCTGGGGTCGAGTGGCGCCGACGCCCATGTTTGTCGCCGGCTTGGAGCTAGCGGAAATCCCGCCCATGTCCCGCGAGACCCCCACCAAGCGAATAGCACTCGCCGCTAAATAACTCCCGGAATTTGAATCTTTTTGGGAATTGTGTCTGCACAAGGGAATCTCTGCAGATGCCTCTTTAAATAGTCACTATTTTTTTATAAATTATAGATAAATTGTGCGATTTCAACCGATTCAGGGCTTTTTTTAGGGGTAGGAGACTGACGGTCGGTTGCCCTGTGGTGGTTAGCCCCCTACCCCGCGAGTGGTCTTGCATGTATAGACGAGGTGAGCCCCGAAATAGTTTCCTCATTGTATGAAAATAATTTGGGGCTCTCCCAGGAACTATTCGCCCACGGGGACGGAATCCAAATAACGGGCCACCGCCGCTTTCCACTGAAGCTTTTCAGCGATGGCTGCTTGCAGCGCTTGAGCAGCCACTGGTTCGCCGTGGGTCAAGTATGTCTGCTTAGGTGGCGCCGGCAGCGCGGTCAGCCAGCGCAATAGTTCGCTCTTCCCCGCATGCGCTGAGAATTGTCCCATCTCCACAATTTCCGCTCCTACCTGTACAGCCTGTCCGTAGAGATTCAAAGACTTTGCGCCTTCTTGCAAAGCCCGTCCTCGTGTGCCTTGGGCCTGGAAACCTGCGAGGATCACCGCATTGCGCGCATCCGGCAGTCGTTGCGCAAGGTGATGCAGGACACGCCCGCCGCTCACCATTCCGCTTGCCGAGATAATGATGCAGGGTGTTTTGACGTTATTGATAGCCTTGGAATCCTCCACCGAACGCGTCAGGTGGAACTCATGTACATTCAGTGGATCGCCTTTTCCGTCACTGCCTTCTACCCCCACATAGTCCTTGTCATGATCTTCTTTGTGCGTCAAATATAAATCCGTGGCGCTCAACGCCATCGGGCTGTCTATATAAACCGGCACGTTCGGGATTCTTTGTTGATCCTCCAACTGCCTCAGGTAATACATGAACGTCTGCGTCCGCCCGATGGCAAATGCAGGAATTACGATGGAGCCGCCGCGCTTCACCACGCGGTTCACGATCTGCGAGAGCAGTTCCGCGGGGTCGCCGTCCGGATGTTCTCGGTCGCCGTATGTCGATTCGCAGATCAACACATCCGCTTTCGATGGCGGCGTTGTGGGATCATTCAGAATCGGTTGGTTGTATCTTCCGATGTCACCAGAAAACAGCACAACCGTTTTCTTGCCGCCTTCGGCAATCGTCAGCACCAGACTCGAAGATCCCAGAATGTGTCCAGCGTCATAAGAGTCCACGTGAAATTCAGGGCTGATGTCGAATCCGCCGCTGCGCGGCATGCTCTTGATCAGCTTCAATGTGGGATCAACATCCTCCGGCGTGTAGAGCGGCTCAGGATGTGGGTGACGGCTATCCTGATGAATCCGAGCGTGCAGCGTGTCTTCTGTTTGGATAAACGCGGAATCTTTCAGCAGGATGCTCGTCAGATCGATCGTCGCCGGATTTGCGTAAATCGGCCCGCGATAACCCGATTTCACCAGCACTGGCAGCCAACCTGTGTGGTCCAGGTGCGCATGCGTGAGCACTAGATAATCGATGGTTGCAGGATCGACGGTTAGCGGCTTGTAGTTGCGATCCTGCAATTCCTGCGAGCCTTGGAAAATGCCACAGTCTACAAGAAGCCGCTTGCCCGCGGCTTCGACCAGATATCTCGAACCGGTAACGCTTCCCGCCGCGCCCAAAAAAGTCAGTTTTGCCATAGGCAGGTATTCTAAACGAACAGGCTGCTTACACAACTCGATTCCAGCTGTAGAATCGCTGTCGGAAGACTGCCTCTGAAAATGAAATTCATCTTCGCGCGCTTGCTGGCCTTTGCGGTCCTGGGTTTCTTCTTTGCAGATTTATCCGTGGGCCAAACATCGCCGGGGGTTGTCCACGTTTTCGTTGCGCTCGCGGACAATCAGCATCAGGGCATCGTGCCGGTTCCGGCGGCTCTCGGCAATGGACATGATCCGCAACGTAATCTTTATTGGGGCGCCGCCTACGGCGTCAAGACCTACTTCAAAGCGAGTAAGGATTGGCAACTTGTCTGGTCGGGTCGCGCGGGGAAAGACACGATTCTGGAGCGTTGCGTTTTTAAGACCGTCGCGAATGACGTGTATTTGATCGCCGACGCTTATGAAGGCAGCGAAATCAAATCGGCCGTAACGGATTTTCTCTCTGCGGCAGCAGGTATCACCAAAGAGAATCTCTCGGTCAAGATGAACGCTGCAGAAGTTTCCCTCGCCATCGCCGGAGCAGCGGATCTGGTCGTTTACGTCGGCCACGATGCCTTTATGGATTTCCAAGTCGCGCCCATAACAGGAACGAAAGGGAACAAGCCCCGGCGCACTGTCGTCCTTGCCTGTGCCAGCAGGTCTTTCTTCGGCCCGTACATTCGTCAAACCGTTGCGGAACCTCTCTTGTGGACGACCGGCCTAATGGTTCCCGAAGCCTACACATTGAAGGCAGCTCTCGATGGTTGGATCGCCCGCGAAGACGACGAAGCGATTCGTTCGCGCGCCGCGCAAGCTTATGACAAGTACCAAAAGTGCGGCGCCCATGCAGCACTGAAACTGTTTGCTACGAATTGAGAAACATGCGAGGGCTTGGCGAGACTAGAAAGCCGGTATCGTCCTGTCATGGACGGAATCTGGGTGCTCATGTAAAATAACAACAGTTGTTTCACTCCGGTGGGGCCGTGGCGCAGTTGGGAGCGCGCCTCGATGGCATCGAGGAGGTCGTGGGTTCGAATCCCATCGGCTCCACCAAGTTACTTCCTTCTTTTCAATCCGATAACAAACTTCTCAGGGGGCATTAAGCCACGTGCGAAGGCGCGAGGATAGGTTCCGAGTACCCGACCACTCGTCCGCTTCGCACGATCACCGGCTCAACGAGCGGAAGGCTCAATATCTCTATATCAATGTCTACTTCGGCTTCTGGGCTGCCGTGGCGACTTCTCTCGCATGGGCCACCAGCTCCTCGAATCGAGGGTCTCCGCGCAGCGGTTTTAGGTCTGGGTCTTGGGGCATGTTGAGAGCGTCACCTGGCGGAAGGCCTGCTGCAATGGACTGCGATAACAGTGAAATCGCCTCACCGTTCTTACCGCGAATGGCCGCCAGCGCACCGAGGTTATACAGAACGCCAGCTAGGTTCGGGTCTCGTTCGCCAAGAACGCGCCGGCCGATTTCGAGGGCCTCCCGTCCGATCTTTTCCGCTTGGGCATATTTGTGTTCCGCACCGAGCACGGCACCGAGATCAGCCATCGCCTTTACGGTGTCCGGATGTTCCACTCCGAGCACCTTTCTTCGCACATCGAGGACCTGTGCCATCAGTTTCTCAGCTTCCAGAACATGCCCTTCGCCGACCAGAAGTCTGGCCAGATTCGACATGGAGATGAGCGTGTCCGGGTGCTGTGGCCCGAGCACCCGCTGACGGATTTGCAGCGTTTCGCGGTTCAGTTTCTCAGCTTCGGGATATTTGCCTTCGCTGACCAGCACATCCGCCAGATTGTTCGCCGCAGTCAGCGTGTCCGGATGTTCCGGTCCGAGAACATGGATGTTTTGTTCCAACGTTGCCCGATCCAATTTTTCTGCTTCTGGGAAACGGCCTTCGTCCGCCAAAGCGAGAGCGAGATTGTTTCGGGCAGCGCTCGTGTCCGGGTGTTCCGGCCCAAGGACACGGCTGCGGCCTTCATAGACGTCACGGAATGTTTTCTCCGCTTCGGTGTAACTTCCTCGCAGCCGCAAAGCCATCGCGAGGTTGTTCGTGGTGTTCAGCGTAAGCGGAGCATCGGGCCCGAGGACCCTGCGTTCGACTTCGACCGCCTCTCGATCTATCTTTTCTGCTTCATCGCGGCGCCCGACTGCCAGAAGAATCAGGCCGAGATCGTTTATCGCCGATAGCGTGACCGGATGATCCGATCCGAGTGTCTTGCGGTCGTCTTCGAGCGTCCTTCGCTCCAAAGTTTCCGCCTGGGGATATTGCCCCTTGCGATACAGGACGAATGCGAGGTGGTCCATCGCCTTCAACGTCTCCGCGTTCTTGGAGCCGAGAGTTCTGCTACGAATTTCGATCGTGCGCTTCAACTGATCCTCAGCGATCGAATAGAGACCGAGGTTTCGGTGGACGCTGGCCATGTTAAAAAGTAAGTAGGCCTTAAGGTCGGGGTCTTGCGACAGGCCGCTGTCGATCTGCCTTGACGCCTTATCGAGAACTTCGCGTGCCGTGATGCTGTTCCCTCGCGCCTCGCTCGGGTCCGACACTCTGAACATCCCAGTCATGAACTCGGCAATGCGATTGGCCCGGTCTCGCTCGCGGTTGGCGCGGTCCCGTTCCTGGCGGGTTCGGTGCAACTGGACGGTCTGCGCCACCGCGAATCCAGCCAACAGGATCAGCATCACTGCGGCGGCACCCAGCCCAAATCGATGTCGCGCCGCATACTTCTGTATGCGGTACGCCGCCGTCGCGGGACCCGCCACCACCGGCTCGTTATGTAGATACCGGGAGAGGTCGGCCGAGAATTCGGACGCCGTTCCGTAGCGCCGCGCGCGGTCCTTTTCCAGCGCCTTCAATATGATCCAATCGAGTTCGCCCTGCAGGTGCCGCGCAAACGACCGTGGCTCCTCTTTGCGTTTCTCCGCCGAAGCCGCCGAACTATCTCCCATCAGGCGAACCTTGGTGCTCGGCTTCGGTGGTTCTTCCTCTCGAATCACGCGCAGGATTCCCTCGAGACCCGCGGCGCGCAAAGCTTTTGCGTCGAAGGGAAGGGCTCCGACCAGCAGTTCGTATAGAATCACGCCGAGCGAATACACGTCCGTTCGCGTGTCAACGTTTTGCTGGCTCAGGTCCGCCTGTTCCGGGCTCATATATTCCGGCGTCCCCACCAGGATACCGATCTCGGTGAAAAACGTCTTATCCGTCAGCCGCTGCGCCATTGCTTTCGCTAGGCCGAAATCGATGATCTTCGGAATAGCCTTGTCGTTCTGCTCCACCACGAGCACGTTTGAGGGCTTCAAATCGCGGTGAATGATCGCTTTCTGATGCGCGTGCTGCACGCCGGCGCAGACCTGCATGAACAATTCCATGCGCTCATTCATCGTCAGGCAGTGCTTATCGCAATACTCCGTAATGGGCAGCCCCGGAACGTATTCCATCACGAAGTACGGCCGGCCTTCCGGCGTCGAGCCTGCGTCAAAGACTTTGGCGATATTGGTGTGATCCATGAGCGCCAGTGCTTGTCTTTCGGACTCAAACCGTGCCACCACGACGCCTGTGTCCATACCAGCCTTGATGAGCTTCACAGCAACGGTGCGATAGATTGGTATAGTCTGCTCGGCGAGCCACACTTCCCCCATACCGCCCTCGCCAAGCTTCTGGAGAAGCTTGTAAGGGCCGATCGCTCCCCTCGAACTCGAGCCCTCACCGGTGCTGAGGGTCACATCTGTCGGAGGTACTTTGTTCGGAGTGTTCGGGGCGCTGCTCATGCGTGCCTCCTTTGGGGGACGACGGTCACCTCAGAGAACTTGAGGCTTGATTCTGTTGAACTGTATGAAAGAGGGACGGTAGAAAACATACGCCCCAAGAGCAACCGAGACAAGCGTGGGATAACCCAGCCTGGAAATCGCTCACTTTGGCCGAGTAGTCAAGCAATCTGAGCTGTGCGACCTCGTGCTTTTCTTACTATGAGCCGCTGAGAAATGATGAATTCTTGAAGGGCAAATAGGGGGCACTAAGAATTCCGTCCCTTTCCTTTCAGTTGCTCAGAAGGCCAGGTTGCACCGCAAAACTCCTCTGTTTCCAAACAGCCGGCGGATTCGAATCCCATCGGCTCCACCAAATCATCAAAGCTTCTTCGATTTTCCAGTTAATTCATCAACGATAGTCGCGTCTCTGCAAGGTCCAGCTCGCGTGCGACCTTTCGCAATACCTCATCATTGATGCGTCCATCGTTCCGCAGTTTCTCGGCCGTCCGCCTCTCGGCTCGCAACAGCTCACGCGTCAGGGCATGATAGCGCGCGTATATCGCTGGGTTCGCACCAATCTCCTCGTTGTCCTCCCCCGTCAATTTCGCAAGGCGCTGCTTGTAACGATGTTCCAGGTCGTTGTATACGCGGGCAAATTCGGATCCGTCTTTTGTCCGTGCTTTTGCGAGATGGGCCAGCGCCGCAGCGACCATCGCTCTCCTTGCTTCTTCCTCTTCTGACGCGTGGCCTCCACGACCCGCGAGTCCCAAAGCGCGGATTAGCGGCGGCAGAGTCAAACCTTGCAGAACCAGCGTCACCAGGATCACGCTGAACGTCAGAAATAGAATCAGGTTACGCTGCGGAAAGGCGCTTCCATCATCAAGCACCTCCGGAAGCGAGATTGCTGCCGCCAGCGCTATCACTCCTCGCATCCCCGTCCAGCCCAACACGAAGGTCTGCCGTACCGAAGGCATGCGCGCGTCTTGGTGGAGCAGACGCGTTCGGATTACATTGGCGATGTAGGCGCCGGGAAACATCCAGATCATGCGAAGCACGATCACCAGCAGGCTGAAGAGCGCGCCATAGAGCAGCAGTTGCCGAAAGCTGTAGTCGCGGATTCCCGCAAGCACTAAGTGCAATTGCAGCCCGATCAGCACGAAGACCAATCCGTTCAACACAAATGTCAGCGCATCCCACACAGCCCATGCCTGAATGCGCACGTTTGGCGAGAAAAATTGCGAGCTCTTGCGGCCCAAGAAAAGCCCGCAAACCACGACGGCGAGCACTCCAGAGGCGTGAATGGCCTCCGCCGCCAGGTACACCACGTAGGGAACAAGGAGGGTCATCGTGATTTCGATGGGCGCATCGTCGATGTACCTATGGATTCTATCCACGATGACGCCAACGAGCAGGCCGAGCGCAAGTCCAACAACGATGAGGTAGAACAACCTCAAGAATCCCGCGCCTGCAGTTGGAGTATGCCCGCTGACAACCATCGCAACCCCGAATTCCAACGCGACCAAACCAGTGGCATCGTTCACTAGGCTCTCGCCTTCGAGGATGTCAACGATGTCCTGCGGCAATCCGACGCGCTTGGCGATAGACGTAGCGGCGATGGCATCCGTGGTTGTGACCACCGCACCGAGAACGAAACCCAGCCGCCAATCGAATCCTGCGAAAACCCAGCGCGCTGTCTGTGCCACGCCAAGCACCGTAAAGACCACTAGCCCAAAGGCGAGCATGAGTATGCTTACAAGGTTGAACTTGAAATCACGCCACGAGGTTAGCCATGCAGCCGAGTACAGCAGCGGCGGCAGCACCACCAAAAAAACAACGTCCGGATTCAGCGAGACTTTAGGGATTCCTGGAATAAAGCTCAACAGTAGTCCGGCAATGACCAGTACGATGGGATAGGGAGTCTGTAGTTTCTTAGCCAGAGAGGCAAATATCACGACAAATAGAAGCAAGAGAACCAGAACAAGTTCGATCGCGTGAATTCCGCCACTCTGCATCATCGCTGCTTCCTGCCTTTGCTGAGCATTGTTTCGAGGATACCGCAGTGCCTCACCTGTCTTCCAATTCAAAGATATTCATTCCGAAGATGAGCATTGGATACTCTACGGGCGATTCTCTCGAACGCCGCGTTTTGGCTATTTTGATTTGTGACAACGGACTTTGTCGCGCGCATCTGTTATTTTTACAGCGGCATTCGGATCGGGACAGGGAAGGGAAGTGTGAGAGTGAATTCGCCTGGCGTCTTCGCAAAACGCATCTTGATTGCGGTCCTGGCGGCACTGGCACTCGTTTTTTGCGGGGACTATCTTTTCATCCGCGTGCGAATGCTCCATCCGAAGTCCACTGACCCGTTCGAATCGCTAAAGACTCTTCGCGTCCTCGCCATCCCGGAAAAGAATGGCAAGACTGAGTATGAAGTGGATTCCCAGAATCCCGAGCAGACCGTTACTTGTGTCCACGCGATCTTCCCGCACTCCGGTTATTCGCCCTACTGGTACGTCAAGCCGAGGATCAACCAACCGATCCCCATGTGATCGTTGCAGTCTCAGTAATTCCGATCGAGCGATCGGCTGCTTATTGAGTTATTTCTTTTCTGGAGGAAACTTTGGCGGAATGTCCGCGTAGCCCGGCGCAGCTTCCTTCAAGTTCACATCCACTTGCGCCTTCGCATCTCCGATAGCCCAGCGAATTCCTCCGCCAAGCACATTCAGAAAGAAATCATTCTTCCAATTTTCCGGACGGTCGCCCATCGCGGTGTAGAACACGCGGCCTTTACCGTGCATCCGGCCCCACGTTACAGGATACGGTGCGCGCTGGTAGGGCTCGCCCTTCATGCCATGAGTGTCCAGAGTAAGAATCACGTGAAGATCCGGAGTGAAATCCTTCAGCGAGTACCACTCTTCATTAAAACTCACCGGTGAGGTTACGCCTTCTAACCCCGGAAACTTCGGATCGTTCACGATGAGGTTCGAGTCCTGCAGCCGTGGCTCCCGCCCGTGCATGATGAATTCCGCGCCCAACATTCTCAGGTAGGGATCCTGCCCTTCGCCGTGCGCAATGTAACGATTTGCAAGGTCTGGCGTATCGGGCGGTGTATGAAACGTATCGCTCGCCGCATGCACGCCGACAAAGCCCATTCCGCCCTTGATCGTGTCCAGTAGCGTCTGTTTGCCCTTTGCAGACATCGGTGGCTTGCCGTCGGTACCCAGCGTTGTCAGATCACCTGTCGTGAAAAAAACCATCGCCGCGTAAGAATGAAACTCTTTCGAATCGAAAATGCGTCCGTCCTTCGTCACGCCAACCGTGAATCCGTGCTTATCACCCAGCGCGGTGACCACGTCATCCATGATGCTTGGCTGCCCATCAACGCGTTTCACTACGGAATGTTCGAATCCCGACGATTTTGTGAACACCAGCACCGATTTTTTTTTGTTTGTCGCGGCTAGCAACTGGTTCGAAAGCGCCAGCCCCGCGCCCGTCACCGCCGCCGCACGAAGAAATTCTCTACGATTCGAAACTTCGCTCATGAAATCCCCCTTAGTGATGTCCTTCAGTATGCTCGCAACCTGGAAATCTTTCGAACGCATAGTCGCCGGTCCATCCCAGTTCCCGCATCCCCGCTTCCGACGAGTAATACGCCCCGCTGATCCACCCCTTTAAGTTCTCGAAATGCGTGTGGAGGCCGGGATTTTCTTTCATAGCGCCGCCCGTTGAATCTTCTCCTGCCGGGGTTGTCGCCGCATCGGTCAGCAGCATATTCTGCTGACCGGCATCGAGGGAAGCGAATCCGTTCCCAAATCGTTTCTGCGACTCCTCTTCGAATGCCGCGAGAGAATCTACAAATTCTTTCTTGCGCGCAGTCGTGTCCACGCTCAAGAGCAAATCAATAAAGCGATTCACCTGCGCCTTCCGCGATCCCGGCACAATACTCTCCGCCAGCGCCGCCAGCGTCTTATCCTGCTGCGCATCCAGAACCAGCGGCTTCCAATCCGCCGCTGCGAGCTTCTCTGCTTCTTCGAAAGTCGCACCGCTAATCAGGTGTCTATGAATCGGATGTGAGGCCGCCACCAGCGGCCACGCCGCCCCAGCGCCGACGCCCGCGAGCAACTGCTGCACCATAGCGCGCCGCGTCAGCCGCACGCTCGCCGCCTCTTCGCCGATCACCACCAACGCGCTCTTCGTCCCGATTGCCATTTCCCCTGTCCTACAATTTCGCGCCGATGGTATCACCCACCCCTAATCATTCACAAGAACTCGCGAATCATGGCATAGCATTGGCTTCAGTTCTTGTTTGGTCAATCGATGCCTCTTGTTCCGTATGCTGACGAGTGGTACGTTCACGGGCATGGACACTCACCATCCGGAAACGCCCCACGGGCTCGATGATCAGGACGATGCTTTGACTGCGGGGATCACTCCAGATGTAATGGCTTGTCTTCGCAGAAGTAAATTCTTCGAGGAGCTGGATAATC
>JBGPDI010000107.1:0-16135 GCA_041482215.1 Candidatus Acidiferrum sp.
CGGTCTTTCCGCCCAGACCTGGACCGTAGTACACGAGCTTGCAGTTAATTTCGCGAGCAGGAAAATTGATGAAAGGCACTTTGTCGTCAACCCGAGTTTGGCCACAAATTTATAGCATACGCGGCGCAGACAGGCCAGCTTTCCCGCCCCGCGTGTCATCTTGCGTCTACTGCACCTACAGTGTCCGCGATTCTACCCAGAACTCCACGCCCTATTTTTACAAATGCCTCCGTTCGGTAACGTCCGCCATCCCCGCCCCTCCCAGAGGCCCACCCTCGCACATCCGTTGACGCGCGAATCCTGCTCTGCTAGCATTCGCCCCATGGCAAAAGCCCATAAGCCCTCATCAGGGTCATCCAGAAGCACCAAGGGCACAGCGCGCGGTCAGTCTAAGTCAAAGAAAAAGAAGACTTTCCCGCCTCCTCCGCCCCCCCAGCGTGGTGGTGTAGAGCTGGTTGATCCTCGCGTACAGGCGCAGCTCAAAGTCTACGATGAAGCTCTGACTCTCTTTCATCAGCAAAAATTCGCTCGCGCCAAGCAGGAACTTGAAAAAGTTCTGGAAGGTCCCAGCAAGGAACTCGCCGATCGCGCGCGCATGCACGTGAAAATTGCCGAGCAGCGCATGAAGCCATCTCTGGAGAAAAATCCCCACACCGCCGATGAGCATTACCAGCGTGGCGTCGCCATGATGAACATTGGCCGCTGGGACGATGCCCGCGAAAGTCTCGACAAAGCCCGCAAAGCCGCTCCCAAGGCCGATCATATTCATTACGCGCTTGCCGCGCTCGATTGCCTCACTGGCGAAGCCGATTCCGCCATGGCCAATCTGAAGGTCGCCATTCAATTGCGCCCGGAAAATCGCTATCACGCGCGCAACGACGAAGATTTTGCTTTCCTCCAGGAAGACCCGCGCTTCACCGAGCTGCTCTATCCGGAGAAAGACGGCACCGCCGGCTGAGCTGATTTTGTGGGACAGGCTTCAGCCTGTCCGCTTTTTCTTCTCTGTGCTCTCTGTGCTCTCGTTTTTCTCTGTGTGCTCTGTGTTAAATTCTTTTCTGCTATTGTTGAAGCCATTTCCGCGAATCCGAACGCCCGCATGAAAAAAAACGCTCCCAAACCAACCTCTCTCTCCCGCGGCTTCCGCGTCGTCGCCCTCGGCGGAGGCACCGGCCTCTCCACTCTCCTCCGCGGTCTGAAAGAACTCGTCATCTCGCGCCCTGGCGAACACGCCAGCCCCGAACATCCCATCGCCGATCTTGCTGCCATCGTCACCGTCACCGACGACGGTGGCAGCTCCGGCCGCCTGCGACGCGAGAACCGCATTCTTCCACCGGGCGACATTCGCAACTGCATGGTCGCTCTTTCGAAAGATGAAGCGCTCCTCGGCCGCCTCTTCCAATACCGTTTCCATGCAGGCCGCGGCTTGATCGGCCACAATTTCGGCAATCTTTTTCTTGCCGCGCTCACGCACGTCACCGGTGATTTCACCGAAGCCATCCGCGTCAGCAGCAAAGTGCTCGCGATTCGCGGCCGCATCTTCCCCTCGACACTTTCGAACGTCCACCTTGTCGCCAAACTCGAAAATGGCCGCACCGTTCACGGCGAGACCCGCATCACCGCCAGCCGCTCGCCCATCAAGACCCTCAGCCTTTCTCCCCGCCGCGTGCGCCCACTCCCCAAAGCCATTGAAGCTATCAAGCAGGCCGACCTGATCTTACTTGGCCCCGGCTCGCTCTACACCAGCATTCTTCCGAACCTGATGATCCCGGAAATTGCCAGCGCCATCGCCAAATCCAAGGCTCCGCGCGTCTACGTTGCCAATCTCATGACCCAGCCCGGGGAAACCGCCGGCTACGCCCTCGCCGATCATTTGCGCGTCATCCAGACCCACGTCCGCCACCGCGTCATAGATTGGGTTGTCGCCAACCGCCAGGCTGTCTCCCCCGAAGTCGCCCGGCGCTACCGCGCCCAAGGCGCCGAACCTGTCGCCATCGACCTCCCTGCGCTCCAGAAGCTCGGCTTCCGCGTCATCCTCGACAATCTCCTCGAAGAACACGGCGTCATCCGCCACCATACCAATCGCCTCTCCCGCCTCCTCCTCGAAGAATTCCTCCACCGCTAGCCAGCACTATTCCCTTTGTAGAGGCCGGGCTTGAGCCCGGCTCGCCTCCCGTTACCAGGCGGCCAGAAGCGCCCCGCCGGATGTCGTCCCAACGGGGTCCTGCTCGCGTCTACCTCCCTCTTGACAGACCCTTACCTCTCTGATATACTAAGCATTAGTTATTCCTGTCGTCGTTAATTAATCATTCCTAACTCAGCGTCCGCCCGTCTCCCCAATTGCACAATTTCAGTGCAATCTAAGTCCTCTTAGAATCAACACTTGCAAAAATGTATCAAAACAAACGACTTTAAGTATCTTTAGAATGACCACTTATGGAAAACATGGGGGTGGGGGGTATCTCTGAGCCCGCGCCCACCAAAAGCAAAAGGGCGCCCCGACATCGTCGGAGCGCCCTTTTGGAAAGAGTTTTTTTTTGCAGCCGTTAGAAAATGATCTTCAGGCCGAGCTGCATGTTGAACGCTTCTCCGGGGCCGATCCCAGGTGCGCCATTCCAGTCGCCGACCGTGTCGGCCGTGATGCCCACTCCGCTGCCATTGCTAGTGCTTGGCGGCGCCAGGTTGGTGCGATTAAATAGGTTGAACATTTCGACGCGAAGTTGCGTGCTGATGCGTTCCGTGATCTTCGTGCTCTTCACGACAGAGAAGTCCACGGAAGCATAGCCTGGTCCGTAGTAGCCGTTTCGCGGGCTATTTCCCAACGTTCCTGGAGCCGCGTCTTCAAAGGCCGCGGGATTGATCCACGTTACGCCGTTCTTGTTGAATGCGTGCGATACCCCGGCAAAGGGATTGCCAATTTGGTTCGCCCTCTGCGTTCCCTCTTCTGCACCGGTCGTGTCCGCCGACGAAAAGACCGAGAAGGGCTGCCCCGTGCCGATCGCCACCAGGCTGTTCAATGCCCACCCGTTCAACAAGGCTTTGTACCTGGCCGCATTTGGCAGAGCATAGTTCATGGCTGCCGTGAATTTATGGCGCGTATCGTAGTCCATGTTCCCGTAGTCAGCCTTTAGGTTAAAGCTGTCCTGAGGAAGCGTGCCGCGATACTGGGTCATGTCGTCCAGGCCGTGAGCCCAGGTGTACGTGAACTGGCTGGTGAAGCGATGCCATTCGCGAACTTTCAGGACTGTCTGGAGAGAGTTGTAATTGGAATTACCATTCGTTTGAATCTGGTTGATCACCCCGAAATCTGGGAACGTGGAGTTGAATGGTCGTGTCGCTAGAATCGCCGCTTGCGCTGCGGCCACTTGGGCGGGTGTGCTGGTCCCTCCATACACAATCCCCGCCAGAGTCGGATCGATAGCCGCCTGGTTGATATCCGCGGTAGTCATCAGGTGATGAGAAGCGCTTCCTACATAACCGATCTGCCAGAGCAGCGAACCACCCAAGCTCTTCTCAATTTGCAAGTTGTAGTTGTAGCTGTAAGGCGTGCGGAAATCCTGGCTGACGGAGAAGATGTTGAAGCTCTGTCCGCAACCGTTGCCTGTCGGGCAGGTCGAGTTAGTGGGAGTGAAGACGGGCACTCCGGATTGGATTGTGGAACCGTTCGCAGAAATTGTTTGGACGGGCGATGGACCCGCAGGATTGCCTTCAAGACCGTTGGGCGCGCCGTTGCCCGGGCGATTGTCCAGGAAAGGATTCAAGTTCGGAGTATCGAAAAACACACCGAATCCGCCGCGAACGACGAGATCGCCCTTGTCGCCAACTTTGTACGCAAATCCAACGCGTGGGGAGAAGTTCTTGTAGTCCTTGGGATATACACTGGAGATCCCAGCGCCCTGGAACAACAAGCCGCCCTTACTGGGGACAAACACCGACAAGTCTTTCTTGTCGTTCCCCAAGGGGCCTTCATAGTCCCATCGCAAGCCGTAGTTGAGCGACAGTTTCTGGTTAAACTGCCAGGCATCTTGTGCGTACACCGCAAAGGTCTTTACGTAGACCAGGCGAGTTGGGTCTCCTACTGCGATGCTCGCCCGGCTTATGTCGCCGGCCAGAAAGTCAGCAAGAGCCAGAGTGTTGCTATCGGCTAATGTGGTCTGTGACCACGGGCCCTGCGAACCGTCAAATACGAAGTTGCCCAGAGCATGACGATGATAGAACTCTTCTAATTGCGCTCTGCGGAATTCTCCGCCGAATCGGAACTGGTGCTTACCCACCGTGTAGGAAACTACGTCGGTTAGATGGCCAGTGATGTCCTCACGGCCCTCCGGTGGCGTCAGGCCCATATCATCAAATCCGGTTATCTCGATGTTCGGCGCGCCGGGCAAGTCGAAACCGTTGTAGAGGTTTAAGCCTGCCCCAGCAATATCGAAATTGGTGTTGAAGTCACTAAAGGATTGATGGAAATAGTTCACGCCAGCCAGCAATTGATTTGAAAGTCTAGGAGTCAACACAGTGTTCAAGGAAGCCGCATAATTGGATACGTGGATCGGACCAACTTCATAATAACTAAGCACTTGCGATCCAACGGGAGCGACTTGGTTTCCTTGTCCGATGAAATAGTGGAAGGAAAAGCTATTCTTGTCGTTGATTTTGTAGTCCACTTTAGCCAAGCCGTTATAGCTGTAACCATACTCGGGGTCCGGGCTATTGTAGTTGTTGGGCTCTGCGGGTCCCTGAACCGCGTAGCTGGGCAAGAGAATGCCGATCAAGTTCGTCATGACTGGATTCGCAGCAATCGGAGCGTACGATCCGTATTTGCCCCCA
Source organism: Candidatus Acidiferrum sp. (assembly GCA_041482215.1). Lineage (GTDB taxonomy): Bacteria > Acidobacteriota > Terriglobia > Acidiferrales > UBA7541 > Acidiferrum. Next base: position 4,822 of record JBGPDI010000107.1, read on the forward strand.
GGATTGTTCAGCACGTCGAGGGCGGCTGCTTGATAGTCAAGCGATGGCTCCGTCCCCCGCCCCGGTAGTGAGATTGAGAAGCGCTGCTTCTCGAAGGTAGAGAAGAAAAAGAGACGGTCTTTTATGAGTGGTCCGCCGACGGAAAAGCCGTATTGTTGGTTACGGTTTCGTCCTTTTGTATCTGCGAACGGAGATTGCGCGGCAAACGCTTCATTGCGGATGAAGTAATAAGCGGTGCCATGAAAATCATTGCCGCCCGCTTTCAGCGCCAAATCTACGGTGCCGCCGGGATTGCGTCCTGATTCCGGTGCCGCTTGCGTCTGCACAGAGAATTGGTCGATGGAATCGACCGGAAGCACTATACCCGCAATCCCCAAAATTCCGCCCTGGTTGACCGCCGGGATGTTGTGCCACAAATCGTTGTTATCCACGCCGTCGATCTGCCAGTTCACCTGGTTAGCCCGCGTGCCATTCACCGAGCCAAACCCACCAGCCGAGTAGCCTCCGTAACCGGGCGCAACGGCGATCAATTGGGTGAAGTCCCTGCCATTCAGCGGCATGGCCTGCAAATCAGTACCGGTGACAAGAGTTGTCTGCGTTTCTGAAGTGGTGTCGAGCGAGAGCGCCGCGGCGGATACTTCGACCGTGGTTGCTTGCTGCGAGATCGTCAACTTGACCGGCAGCGTGTAAACCGAACCCTGGCTTACCAAAACGTTGTCAATCGTCGTTACCGGAAATCCAGTCGCGGTAACAATGACCGAGTACGTCCCAACAGGAAGATCCTGAAACGCAAACTGTCCATCACTCGTTGAGGTTGTCGAACGCTCGATTCCCGTGGATTTTTCTTTGATCTTCACCTGGGCATTCGGAACCACTGCGCCCGAAGGGTCCATCACCGCTCCATTGATCGCGCCCCGGTAAGTCTGAGCGTCTGCTGCTACTGCGAGAGACAAAACCAAAAGAATTGCTAAGACTAGACGCTTCATAGTGTGAACACCCCTCTCATGTAGATCAAAGCCACCACTGACAGCACCCGTCCCCCTCATCCGCTCGGGAAACGTTTTACAAATAAAAAATTCTCAAGGCCGCATTGCGAACCTTTTACTTTCGGTTTTTTAGTTCGAAGCCCCTCGACGAAAACAAAGACAAGCGCCCCGGACATGCTTGCCTTTTTTTGGTTCAAAATGCCATTCAGCTTTGAGGCCGATATGGCAACGTAGGGTGAGTTTTAGCCCTCTAACCTCTTTGTGTCAAGGATAATGAATTTCATCCACTGCACCCAAAAAATTCATCCTTGGCCAGTGCTGGGCAGAGTTTTCCCCCTTATGATTATTCGCTTGGCTGGCACTCTTTCAGAACTCTGCTTCGAGCTTATTCGCGTCGCCGCGCTGGATGGTCCTCGCAATTCCTGCTAACTTGGATTCAGCTCACCATCTTGTTTCGGAGACTCTCATGCCAACATTTGCCTTCATCGAATATAAAGACGCCACTCCCGAAGTCCGCGCCATCTACGACGACATCATGGCCATCCGCAAAACCGACTGGATCAACAATTTCTGGAAGGCCATCGCCCACGATCCCGCATTGCTCAAACGCACTTGGGAGAGTCTCAAGCAAATCATGGGCCCTGGCGCTCTCGACCCCCTCACCAAGGAACTGATCTACATCGCCGTCAGCGTCACCAACAATTGCAACTACTGCATCGCCTCGCACACGGCTTCCGCTTTCGGCAAAGGCATGACCGACACCATGTTCAAGGAACTGCAGGCCGTGATCGGCATGGCCAACGAGACCAATAAACTTGTCACTGGCTACCAGGTAGAGGTGGATCAGCGATTCCAGCCACCTCTTCCGCGCTAGCTCTTGAAGAATCCCCATTTTTCCTCGCGATTGAAATTCCGACTTCGCGAGACCTGACCACGTGCAAAATTTCACCCTGTCCCTCCGTACAGGTGTTTCCACCCCAGCACCCATGTAGTACGCCCGTACTATGGTTGGCCCTGTCCCTGGAGGCAGACCATATAGATGTTTGAGGGGAACCCTGCTTCCAGCAGGGCGACTACGAAAATCTTCCTTCGCGAGTGTGCAAGCCATGCCTTCTACGGTTAAAGAAAACGAAATTCAAGTTGGAGGATCGGAGACGGCGCAGCGCCCCTCGTCAACCCCCACGCTTGCCGGTGATGCGTCCATTAAGCAGCAGCCCGTCGCACTCGAAGTTCCCGTGTCCGTGAACGGCGCCCGTACCGTTGAAGGCAGCGATAAGCGCGAACCATTTTCCGAATCGACGAAGACCGTGCTGGTCTTTGGAAGCGGCGCGGTCATCCGCCTTGCTTCCTCTGTTGCCCCGGGACAACTACTTTTTCTTACCAACGAAAGAACCAAGAAAGAAGTTGTCTGCCAGGTTGTGAAGTCAAAAAACTATCGCAACGTGAGCGGATATGTTGAGCTCGAATTCACGGAGTCCGTGGTTGGTTTCTGGGGCATGCGTTTTCCGAGTGACCGGATTGGCTCCAGCCCACGGCCTGCCACGGTCATTTCGCCTTCGGCGAGCGGATCGCCTATTGCTCCGCGGCCAGTTGCTCCCGTTGTTGCAGCTCCGGCGGTGAATGTTGCTCCCAGCGTGCCGGCGCTCAAGCCTGCTGTGGTTCCTTCCGTGCCGAGAGATGCCGCCCCACAAGTTTCCGAAGTGAAATTTAATGTTCCCGCAGCACCCTTGGGCAAGATTCCTGCGGCACCGGTTGGGGAAAAGCAAGTGGAGCAGAAACTGGTTGCGCCGACTGCGCGGCTTAGCTCTTCTATGTCCTCGTCCTTTGACCCGGCAGCTCCGCTAAGTTTGCCCGCGACAACGCCGTTCGTGCCTGCGGTTCCGGTCACGCCAATTGCGCCGGTGACTACGATTCCGGAAATCAGGTTCGATTCCCCCGCGGAGAAACTGGAAACTCCCGTGCCGGTGACATTTGATTCGCCGCGCGCATCGGAATCGCAAGCTTCATTTCTTGAACCGCCGAAGGCATTCGTGGCTCCGCCCCACACCGTCAATGCAACGATTGTGCCTGCAGAGTTCGAAGCGAAGCCGTTCACGCCCGAGGTGGTGCCTCCTCCTCCGTCGCCGATCGCGAGCGATCCTGAGACGGAGGCACTGAAGCAGCACACCGCCCGCTTGCAAGAACAACTCTCAAGCTTACTTTTCTCCGCGCCCCCTGTTGCGCCGCCCGCCGCGTCTTCAGTCATCGCCGCGCAAAATGATGTCGTCCCACTCGTCGAAAAGAAAGAGATCGTTGAAACCGCGGCCAAGGTTCTTGAAATTGCCCAGGCGTCCGAGCCAACTCCTCCACCAACGAAGCAACAAGAGCCGGTGAAATCCGCGATCGCGCCGGTAACAACCAAGTTGGATGAGGAAGAGCTGGAAATTCCATCTTGGCTCGCGCCTCTTGCGCGCAACGCTGCTGCGCCCAGTTCTACCCAGGAGTTGATCGAAAGAGAAAAGGCAAAGCGCCTCTCGGAACAGCCGAAGGTGGATGAGATCGCTGCGGAGTCCGTCGCGGCAATGGAAGAAAATCAGATCACCGAACTGCCGCTACCGACATTTGGCAGTGCCCTCCCGATGGATGAGGAGAAGAGCACCAGAGAAACTGGATCCAAGAGTTCAAACAAGGGAGTTCTGTTCGCGGCGATTGCCGCCGGTGCCCTGCTGCTGGCTGGTGTTGGCTGGTGGTTCATGCGGCCGCAGCCTGGTGGCGTTCATGCTGGCGCGGCGTCCGCTTCGAACGTGCAAGCATCCGTGGCCTCCCTACCGGGGACCAGTTCGCCATCACAACCGCAGCGAAATGCATCGTCACAGACGAATTCCCCCGAGCAAACAAATTCGTTAACGCAGATCAAGACTGGGGCGGAACCCAATTCGGGGGCGAATTCCATAAGCGTCGTGCCAGTTGCTCCGTCGACGCGCAATTCGCAACCTTCCTCGAATCCTGCAAACAGTGGCGCTAGCGGTACGACATCTGTTTCGAATCAGCCAGCGGCGTCGGAAAAGAAAAGCATCCTTGGTGAAGTTAATCTTGCAGCCCCCAAAGTGACCCCGAGCCGCAACACGCAAAACAGCGCAGTAGTTGACCCGGGAATCGCATTGACCAACGATGATCAGCCTGAGTCTGGCACAGAAGCGCTCAGTGGCGGACTAGGCGGCAGCAAACAGCCTGCGATGCCCGTAGCACCGCTTCCCGTCGGTGGCGACGTAACGGCGGCCAAACAGATTTCGACTGTCCCTCCGGTATATCCTGCGATGGCGAGGACGCAGCGCGTCTCGGGCAATGTGGTGATTGACGCGTTGATCGATGCCACCGGACGCGTAGCGAAAATGAAGGTTATTTCAGGTCCGGTACTGCTGCACCAAGCCGCCATGGACGCGCTAAAGCAGTGGAAGTACCAGCCGGCATCTCTCAACGGTCAAGCAGTGCCCATGCACTTGAATGTGACCATCCAGTTCCGCTTACAGTAATTCTTCGCGAAATCTCAAGCACATATCAGCAGCGGGCCGGCATTACCGCGAACCGGCGCTCGTTCGAACGCTTGCATGGAGTCATACCCACGCGCTTATTCGGCGCGCAGCATCGCGACCGGATCGGTTCGAATGGCGCGAAGCACCGCGGGGAGCGAGGCCAGCAACGCCGCGGCGAGAATTGCCAGAGATGGAAAAGCAAGCATCGCCAAGTCGGTAGCTTTCACCTGGTAGAACAGCCCTTGGATGTAGCGCACCAAAATCATCCCAAGCGCAAGGCCAGCAAGTCCTCCCGCAAAGACCATTGAGAAGACATTCACAGTCACGAGACGCGCGATGACACTGGCCTGCGCGCCGACGGCGATTCGAATGCCGATCTCGCGTCGCCGCTGAAGAACGGAGTAGTGCAGAACCCCATAGAGTCCGACGCCAGCGAGTAGCAGCGCCACAACAGCGAAAAAGAGCGCCAGCATTGCCAGCAGCCGTTCGCGTACAGTGTGCGAAAGATTGATTTCCATTTGCGTACGGATTCTTGTCACGCGAAACTCGGGCCAAGCGCGCGGCACTTCCCGCCGGAGAGTCTGTGCAAGCGCGAGCGGATTGGCGCTGGAGGTTCGCACAATAAACGTGCCCCAGTTTTGCGGCTGCCATGTCCCATCGGCGCGGGCGCCCTGAAAGGGAACAAAGGCCACAGGCAAGATCGGCTCACGAACGTCGCGATAGCGCACATCGCGGACCAAGCCGACGATTCGAAAGGGGAAACGCTTGCCTTCATCTTCCGCACGCGCAAACGTTCTTCCGACCGGGTTCACTCCGTCGAAGAAGACTTTGGCGAAAGTTTCGTTAACGATGGCAATACCGGGAGCCGTGTCGCTCGGAATAAAATCTCTCCCGTCAACGAAGGGAATTTTCATCGCATCCAACCAGCCGGGTGACACTCTCAGAAAATAAGCTTCGCTCTGGCCCGGAGGGGCTCCGTTAACCGAAATGAAGCTGTTCACGCTATTTCCTCCCAGCAATGCCCAACTGCCAAGCGCCACGGTCTCCACGCCCGGCACTCCGCGGAGATGTTCAGTCACCTGAGACCAATAGGCCGGAGGCTGAGCGCGTTGGGCGAAGGTGTCAAGAGTGAGCAGACGTTCCGAGGAGAAACCCGTGGATTCATGGGACAGCCGTTCGAACGTAGCAACAAACAGGCCGGCAACGAAGAGCACCAGAAAACAGAACGCGACCTGTATAGCAATCAGCGCATACATCAGGCGACGCCGCGAGTGAGGGTCTTCGCCGCCTTTGAGCGCGCTGACCGGCTTGACCGCCGAGGCCCGTAACGCAGGCGCCAAGCCGAACAGACAAGTTACCGCAAGGGTCAATAAAATGCTGAAACCAAGAACACGCCAATCCGCAGGAAGCGACAGCCGCGCCGGATTGTCCGGCGGATTGATCATGCTGACCACGAATGGCGCGGACCACCAAGCAAAAAGCGAGCCCAAGGCTGCCGCCAGCAGAGCGATCCAGGCACTTTCTACGAGCACCATTTGCACCAGCCGGCGGCGTCCCGCACCGATCGAAACTCGCAAAGCCATCTCGCGGCTTCGGGCCGCGGCTTGCGCGGTCATCAGGTTGGCGACATTGACGCACGCAATGAGAAGCACCAGCGCGACCAACAGGCCGAGAGCGGCGAGCGGACGATAATTCTCCTTTTGAAGATCGGAAACGCCGGAAGCGGCGGGTTCCATCAATAGAGTTTGGTTCAGGTAATTTTCCAGACTCTGCTGGGGAATTCCAGTGAATGACTTGGCTCTATCCGCTTCGAACGCTCGAGAATTCTCCTGAAGTTTCTGGCGAAGAGGTTCAATAGCGAAATCTCGTTTCAGTACAGCAAGCACGCGAGTCACAGTCGCATCCGAACGCGTGACATAAGGATCCATCATTGTGGAAACGAAAATGTCAGTCATTGTGCCCGGTTCGGTGCCGGTGAAGGGCTCCTCAACAACGCCGATGATCTGGAAGAGATTTTCTCCCATCCGGAAAGTACGACCGATTACCTTAGGATCCTGACCGAAGCGATGGGTCCAATAGTCGTGAGAGATCACCGCGTAGGGATGAGCCCCAGGCGTGACGTCGTCGTCTTCCGTCAACAGATGTCCCATGGCGGGCCGCAGTCCGAACGTGCCAAACATCGATCCGGAAACGTACTGCAAGTATGCTTTTTCCATCTCCTCATCGGAGCTGAATGTCAGATCCATTCGCTCGGCGTATGAGATGGCAATCAACTCGGCCTGGTCTTTCGCCTCGGCGCGCATCTGGCGAAACGACGGGTACGCCCACCCGTCGAATGTTTGCGGTTTGCCATCCCACCCGATTCCATGGCGGGAGAGCGCGTACAACTGCTCAGGATGGGCCACCGGCAGCGGCCGCAAAAGCAAGGCGTCAATGAGCCGGAAAGCGGAAGTACACGCGCCGACGGCTAGAGCGAGGGACAGAATTGCGGCAGCGGACGCAGTCTTGGCCTTATTGAGTCGCCGCAAGCTGAAGAAAGCATCGGCGCGGAGCGACTCGAGCCAGGGGATGAGTCGCATGTCGCAGCTTTGTTCGCGATGCCGCAGCGTGGAGCCAAAGGCGCGGCGGGCTTCGGCGGGGTCGCGGTCTTGTTCGATGGCAGTTTCGATGTGGGACTGGAGTTCTTCATCGAGCTCGCGGTTCAAACGATCGCCGCGAAAAACGTTTGAAATGCGCGACCAGAGAGACATGTCAGGCCATCCTAAGAACGCGATTTACGGCCGCGGTGACCGCTTGCCAGCGGGACTCTTCGGCACCGAGTTGTTTCTTGCCGGCGGCGGTCAGTTCGTAGAGGCGGGCGCGACGACCGGTCTCTTTGGTGATCCATCGGGCGCGAATCCATCCGGCTTCTTCCATGCGGTGGAGGGCGGGATAGAGCGAACCTTCTTCAACACGGAGCACTTCCCCGGACATGTCCTGGATGGCGGACATGATGGCGTAGCCATGGAGGCGCGGGCGCCTCGTGAGTATCTTCAAGACCAGCAAATCTAGAGAACCTTGAAGGGAGTCGGGTTTGGGCATACTCAGACCTCAATGTATAGACGACTGAGTATGGAAAAAAGTTTGGTCAAACTTTATTTTTTCCGAAGCAGGGCGGTCGGAGAGAGTGTCAATTCACCGGGCGGCCTGCCCGGGAAACCTAATTCATTGCGACATGTAGAGTTGCTTGCGGGATGCGAAGCAGGTTCGTATACTGACGACCCGGCCAATTGGCAGTTCCGGTGGTGGGGTAGACCACCTGGGCTCACCTTCCTTGGCCTTTCAAATCGTGCCTGTAAGTTTTCATTGCGGGCCGGATTGCGTGAAGACCGCCGGTTTCGAATCAACCGCGGTTGCGTCTGTGTTCAGCGCGCCGTGGACGGCTCTTTGCGTGGGCGCAGTTTCGTCCCGCAATTGAAGGAAGAAATGCCGCGCCGATATTAAGGAGAATTTCGCATGCCGCAAACTCCGATGCCGGAAGAGATGAATGTCTACCAGAACGCGGAAGCGCGCTTCGAAGTAGCCGCGAACAAACTGGGGCTCGAACAGGGGCTATACCGCTATCTGAAGTATCCGAGCAAGGAAATCACACTCTACATCCCCATCGGCATGGACAACGGAACTCTGGAAGTATTCACCGGATATCGCGTGCTGCATTCCACGGTGCGTGGGCCCGGCAAAGGCGGAATTCGCTTTGCCCCGGATGTTTCGCTTGATGAAGTGCGCGCGCTGGCGACGTGGATGACCTGGAAGTGCGCTGTGGTGAACATTCCGTTTGGCGGGGCCAAGGGCGGAATTATTTGCGATCCTCGGAAAATGTCGCGCGGAGAACTGGAACGCCTCACTCGCCGCTACACCGCTGAACTTTCGAACTGGCTGGGTCCTGAGAAAGACGTGCCGGCCCCGGATGTAGGCACCAACGAGCAGACCATGGCATGGGTAATGGACACTTACGCCATGCACCTTGGCCAAGCCACCACCGCCGTTGTGACCGGTAAGCCCATCGAGCTTGGCGGATCGCGCGGAAGAAAAGAAGCCACCGGGCGCGGCGTGATGATTTGCTGCGATAAAGCACTGACCAAGGTGGGAATCAAGAAAGAAGGCTGCCGCGTCGTCATTCAGGGCTTCGGCAACGTAGGCTCAATGGCCGCAGACCTGATGCAGAAGGCCGGCTACAAAATTGTGGGACTCGCGGACATCGGCGGCGGGCTTTACAATGAGAAAGGTTTCGATGTGCCGAAGGTGGTGGACTGGGTGTACACGCAGAAAAGAGCTTTGCAGGATTTCCCCGGCGGCGGAACGAAGATGAGCGCGCGCGACGTGCTCTTCCAGCCCTGCGAGATTGCCATTCCCGCGGCCATCGAAAACCAAATCACCGAGAAGAATGCCAATCAGGTGCAGGCGAGGATTCTCTGCGAGGGTGCCAACGGCCCTACGACCTGGCAGGCCGATGCCATCATTGATGCCAAGGGCATTTTTACCGTGCCGGATATTCTCGGCAATGCCGGCGGCGTTACTGTCAGTTATTTCGAATGGGTTCAGGACCGCCAGGGCTTCTTCTGGCGCGAGAGCGAAGTAAACGAGCGCTTATTTGACGTGATGGATAATGCCTTCGATGAAGTGGTACGATTTGCAGGGATGCACAAAGTGAACAACCGCATAGCGGCTTATATGCTGGCCATCGACCGGGTCGCCAGCGCGCTCAAGCTTCGCGGTATTTATGCCTAGCTTCTTGGGCCAACTTGTAATAGTTTCTTTTTCGCTCCTGCCGTGCGAATAGGGACCGGCATGAGCGCCTCCGTAACTCCGCTACGGAGTGTGCCAGGACCAACTCAAGCTGAAAGGCTCGGGAGAATCGCCCCGCGCCAGGAAGGAGTTCGCCCGTGACCCCGGACTCGCTCTTGTCAGGCCACGCAAAAAGCGAAGAGCAGCACCGCCGCGAGATTTGTATCGCTGGACGATGGATGTATGAACGCGGACACATCGTTGCCTGCGAAGGAAACGTTTCCGTGCGGCTGGATGATGACACCGTTCTCACCACTCCCACCTGCATGAATAAGGGGATGCTCTCGCCTCAGGATCTTGTTATCACCGATTTGAACGGGCGGCAGGTTGCTGGCGATCGCAAATTTTCCTCTGAACTGGCCATGCATCTCCTGTTCTACCGCATGCGGCCGGACGTAATGGCTATCTGCCATGCGCATCCCCCTACAGCAACCGGATTTGCAGTCGCCGGACGCGCGCTGAATCATGCGCTGCTCCCGGAAGTGATCGTGGGACTGGGACAAATCCCCTTGGTGCAATATGCCACGCCGGGCACTCCCGAATTGAGCGCGGCCATCGAACCGTTTGTGCCGCATTACGATGCGCTGCTTCTTGCCAACCATGGCGCGGTAACTTGCGGCCCCGATCTTCTCACTGCTTTCTTTCGAATGGAGACCATCGAGCACAGCGCGAAGATCACGCTGGCTGCGGAGATGGCCGGAGAACCCGTATTGCTGTCCAGCAGGGAAGTCGCGAAGCTGATGGCCGCTCGCCCACGCTATTTTGTTTCACCTCCACCGGGCGGCGGGGCGGAATTGCCGATCACCTGTGACAGCGGAGAAAATGCGACGGATGACGTAACGCTCACGCGCAGCGAACTCGATGCGTTGATTGATGAAGCCGTGCGCAAGGACCGCACCCGGCGCTAGCGTTACGACGGCGCGTCAGGCGACGCGCAGACCATCAAGAACTTCTCTCACTTTTCTTGCCAGGCTTAGCGGCGAAAAAGGCTTTTGCAGGAAAGCTACGTCCTTCTCTTTAATTCCCTTTCGAACCAGCGCATCATCAATGTATCCCGACATAAAGAGAACTTTCATTTGCGGATTGTTTTCCGTGAGGCGCCGTGAAAGCTCGCCTCCATTCATCTCGGGCATGATGACGTCGGAAAGCAAGAGCGCAATCCGGCCTGCGTGTGTCTCGCAAAGCATCTTCGCTTCCTGCGGACGCCGCGCGGAAAGCACCGTGTAGCCATGCGAAGTCAGAACCGCGCGCACCAACTCGCAGACTGAAGGATCATCCTCGACCAGCAAGACCGTCTCGCTCCCGTCCAGCGCAGCGGTGCCGGAATCGGCCAGTAATCCTGCAGGCTGCCTGGAGTCGATGCGCGGCAGGTATACGCGAAAGGTTGTTCCACGTCCCGGCTGGCTTGTGAAAGTAACGTGACCGTTGGCTTGCTGAACGATCCCATAGACGGTTGAGAGCCCAAGGCCGGTGCCTTTTCCTGCGGGCTTGGTGGTGAAAAACGGTTCGAATACGCGCGACTGCACATTCAAATCCATGCCCACGCCGGTATCGCTGACGATCAACTCGAGGTACTGTCCGGGCTTCAAGTTGTTTGGCCCCGCGGCCAAGCTTGCGATCTCGGAGTTCTTGATTTCCAGCGTAAGGCGTCCACCTTCAGGCATGGCGTCGCGCGCGTTGATTGCGAGATTTAGAATCACCTGCTCCATTTGACCCGCATCGGCCATAACCATTCCCGGATCGGGCGTAAGGTTGGTGGTGATGGCGATGTTTTCGCCGATCAGGCGGTGGAGAAGCTTTTCGATTCCGATGACCACTGTATTCAGGTTCAGCGGCACTGGCTGGATGGCTTGCTTCCGGCTGAAGGCGAGGAGCTGACGGGTGAGGGACGCGGCACGCTCACCGGCTTTTTGAATCTGCTCGACGTGTCCGCGCAGCTTGGGATCGGCGGCGAGCGCATCGGACAGGACCGAGCCATACCCGCTGATGACC
>JBGPDI010000108.1:0-15920 GCA_041482215.1 Candidatus Acidiferrum sp.
ATCGTCAAGAAAAACGCCATCATGATGATCGACTTTGCTCTCGAAGCTGAGCGCAAGGAAGGAAAAGCGCCGCTCGATGCCATCTACGAGGCCTGCCTGCTGCGCTTCCGCCCGATCATGATGACCACCATGGCGGCGCTGCTTGGTGGATTGCCCCTGGCGCTCGGTACTGGTGTCGGATCGGAATTGCGTCGTCCACTGGGCATCACCATCGTCGGCGGGTTGATTCTCAGCCAACTGCTTACGCTCTACACCACGCCGGTGGTTTATCTTGCGTTTGACTGGCTGGCGCACCGCTTTGCATTTCATGTCGGAAACCCGATTGAGGAGCCTGCATCTGGAGCCGCACCTGGAGATTGATTCATGAATTTCTCCTCTAATTTTTCGGCACCCTTTATCCGTCGACCAGTCGCGACCTCGCTCGTGACTTTCGCCATCCTTCTCTCGGGTGTCGTGGCCTTCCGGTTCTTGCCGGTTGCGCCGCTTCCTCAAGTTGATTTTCCGACCATCTCGGTCGGCGCCAACCTGCCAGGCGCAAGCCCGGAGACGATGGCCTCCGCCGTCGCTACGCCCCTCGAGCGCCAGTTCGGCCGAATTGCCGGCGTCACACAAATGACCTCTTCCAGTGGACTCGGCTCCACTGGCATCACTCTTCAGTTCGATCTTAATCGCGACATCAATGCCGCCGCGCGCGACGTCCAGGCGGCCATTAACGCCGCTCGCAGCCAGTTGCCCGCCGATCTCCCCGGCCAGCCCACCTATCGTAAGGTCAATCCTGCCGACGCTCCCATCATGCTGCTGGCCCTGACATCCGACAACATTCCGCCCGCGCAAATTTACGACGCAGCTGATTCCATCCTCGCGCAGAAGCTTGCGCAGGTCGAAGGCGTCGGCCAGGTCTTTACCTGGGGCAGTTCCCGCCCTGCTGTACGCGTCGAAGTGAACCCCAACCAGCTAAATAGCTACGGAATTAGTTTGGACACCGTTCGCAAGTCGCTCCAGGCGGCCAACGCCAACCTCGCAAAAGGTGCGCTTTCCGATTCGCGGCAAACGTGGGCTGTGTCCGATACGGATCAGATTTTCAAGGCGTATGAATATCAGCCGCTCATCGTTGCTGGACACGTGGGCGCGCCCGTGCGCTTGCGCGACATTGCGTCGGTCAACGACTCCGTTGAAGATAGCCGCAACCTGGGACTTTTCGGCGGAAAGCCTTCCGTCCTGCTCGCCATCTTTCGCCAGCCCGGCGCCAATATGATTGAGACGGTGAACCGCATCACCGCCCTGCTCCCGCAGCTCAGCGCTTCCATTTCTCCATCGCTCCATCTGAGCGTTGCCGTCGACCGCACTACCACGATTCGCGCTTCTGTCCATGACGTGGAAATCGCGCTCATCATCTCCATCATCCTGGTTATTTTCGTGGTGTTCGCATTTCTCCGGAATGTCTGGGCCACCATTATTCCCAGCGTTGCCGTCCCGCTTTCCCTCATCGGAACGTTCGGAGTGATGTATCTCTGCCATTACAGTCTGGACAATCTCTCGCTCATGGCTCTCACCATCTCGACTGGGTTCGTTGTTGACGACGCCATCGTGGTCATCGAGAACATCGCGCGTCACATCGAAGGAGGCATGAAACCGTACGATGCCGCTATGAAGGGCGCCAGCGAAATCGGTTTTACTGTTCTTTCGATGAGCACTTCGCTCATCGCCGTTTTTATCCCGATCTTGATGATGGGCGGCATCGTTGGCCGTCTTTTCCGCGAGTTTGCCGTCGTCCTCAGTGTGGCCATCGCCGTCTCACTCTTCGTTTCGCTGACGACCACACCCATGATGTGCGCCCGCTTCCTCCGCCATGAATCGGGCAAACACAACCGCCTCTATAGATTCTCCGAAGGAGCGTTTAACCGCCTTCACCGGACCTACGATTTCTCTCTACGCTGGGTTCTGCGTCACCAGTTCCTCATCTTGCTGGTCACGATTGGCACGGTTTGCTTGAACGGCTATCTTTTCGTCAAAACTCCGAAGGGCTTCTTCCCGCAGCAGGACACTGGCCGCATTAATGGCAGCATTCAAGGCGATCAAGATCTCTCTTTTGCCGCCATGTCCAAAAAGATGCGCACATTCACCGACATTGTTGCGAATGATCCTGCGGTTGATACCGTTACCGCTTTCACCGGTGGTGGCAGCGGTGGCAGCACCGCGCGCATGTTCGCCCAGCTCAGGCCGCTCAACGAGCGCAAGCTCAGCGCCGACCAGGTCATCGCGCGGATTCGTTCAAAATCTGCCGGGATTCCTGGCGCCGCTTTGTACTTACAAGCCGTGCAGGATCTTAGCGTCGGCGGCCGCATGGGCGCCGCGCAATATCAATACACCTTGCAGGCCGATAATCTTGACGATCTCACTCATTGGGCGCCCATTCTTCAGCAACGTCTGGCAAAGGTTCCTGAGCTGCGCGACGTCAATTCTGACCAGCAGATGCACGGCCTTGAAAGTTCTATCGTCATTGATCGCGACACTGCCGGCCGCCTCGGTGTCAATCTGATTGACGTTGACAACACCTTGAGCGACGCCTTCGGACAGCGCCAGGTCTCCAACATTTACAAAGGCCTGAATCAGTATCACGTCGTGCTGGAAGTCGCACCCGAATTCCAGCCAGGTCCTGACGCGCTCAAAGCCGTATACGTTCCGTCGAATACCGGGAAGCTAGTCCCGTTGAGTGCCTTCGCCCATTACGAGCACTCCAACACCGCTCTTTCCGTCAACCATCAGGGCATCTTCCCGGCCATAACGCTTTCCTTCAATCTCGCTCCCGGTGCTTCGCTAGGGCCTGCCGTGGAGCACATTGAAGCTGCCCGGCGCGAGCTTGGCGTTCCCGCCACCGTCCACACAACGTTTCAAGGCACCGCCCAGGCGTTTCAGGATTCTCTTTCCAACCAACTCATCCTGATCATCACGGCGGTCGCTGCCGTTTACATCGTGCTTGGAATTCTTTACGAGAGCTTCATTCATCCCATTACGATTCTCTCCACCATTCCCTCTGCTGGGATTGGCGCGCTGCTCGCGATTCAGTTCATCAAGTCGGATCTGAACATCATCGCCCTGATCGGCATCATTTTGCTCATCGGCATTGTGAAGAAAAATGCCATTCTCATGATTGATTTTGCGGTTCAAGTGGAAAGGGAAGAAGGCTTGCCGCCTGTGGAAGCGATCTACAAGGCCTGCTTGCTACGTTTTCGGCCCATCTTAATGACCACCATGGCGGCCCTCCTGGGCGCCATGCCGCTGGCGCTCGGCGCGGGTGTGGGCTCCGAACTTCGCCGCCCTCTGGGAATTACCATCGTTGGCGGCCTCATCCTCAGCCAGATGCTTACACTCTTTACGACGCCGGTCGTGTACATTTACATGGACCGATTGCAAACGTGGCTGCGCTCGGTGTTTACCGGGAAGGCTCCCGTCCATGCGCATCTGCCTGCTCCTGCGCCGCAGACAGACTGATCCACCGAGAAACCATTGGCAGTTCTGTCTAGGCGCTGCCGATCAACCATCCCGCCAAGAAAACCAAAACGCCACCGACAATCACTTGAAAGGCTGCCTGCAAAAACGGCGTATCCATGTAGCGATGGCGGATGTAACTGATGACCATCAGCTCGACCGCCACGACAATCACCGCCACTACCATTGCGACATGAAAATTGCCTATTAAGAAAGGGAGCGTATGCCCGATTCCGCCAGCTGTGGTCATCAGTCCGGTGATGGCTCCCCGCAACCAAGGTGAACCTCGCCCCGTCAGCGAACCATCGTCGGATTGCGATTCCGAAAATCCCATCGAGATGCCAGCACCAACTGATGCGGCCAACCCTACTAGAAATGCCTTCCAGCTATTCTGGAAGGCAAACGCCGCCGCAAAGAGCGGCGCCAGCGTCGAGATTGACCCATCCATCAGCCCGAGAAGTCCAGGCTGCACTACCTGCAGCAGGAACAGCTTGCGGTGCGACTCATCTTCCGTGGCTTTCGCATTCGCCGTCAGGTGCTTTTCTTCCAGTTCACCTGCCGTATGCGTGTGCTTTCTTTCCTCATCCGCCAATTTGTTTAGCAATTCCCGTGTTGAGACGTCCGTCGTTCTACTTGCGGCTCGCGCGTAAAAGCGCGTTGCCTCCAGTTCCATCATTTCCGCCTGCTTCCTGGCGACTTTCACACCCAGTGGCCGGACTAGCCAAACTGGTTTCCTTGTCAAGAAGCCCTTCACGTTTTCCCGCCGGATCAGCGGTATATGGTCTCCGAACCGTTGCCGGAACATTCCAAACAATCGGTCGCGGTGTCCCACTTCTTCTTGGCGCATCTCTTCGAACATATCCGCCGTAGATGGATATTCGTCTCGCAGTGCATCCGCAAACTCACCGTAAATCCGCCCGTCTTCCTCTTCCGCAGCGATCGCGATCGCCAGAATCTCTTTTTCCGTCAAATCCTTGAATTTCTTCAGCATCGGTCCCCGCCCTTGCACTTCTGTGAGGGAGCAGAATCGCACAAACCGAGCTGCGAAGTCATCCTGCGACTCGGAGAGGTAAAGTCAACGGCAACCCGTTGGCCCTGATTCGAAAGTGAGATAGGCTGAGTGCGCCCATGGGCGGAAATCCAGATTCGGAGTACGTGCGTGAAGCCTGACCTCGCTCAGTTGGGGGATTTCGCCAAATGTTACACGGCGGCGTGGTGCAGTAAGAACGCCTCCAGCGTAGCCGCGTTCTTCGCACCGAACGGTTCGATCAGCGTCAACGGCACTCGGTCCGTGGGGCGCGGCGCCATCACGGAAATGGCGCAAGGTTTCATGACCGGTTTTCCAGACTTGCAATTGCTGATGGACGACATCGTTCTGCAGGACCAGCATGCGGTTTACCACTGGACATTCATCGGCACCAACAGTGGGCCGAACGGCACAGGGCAACGCGTTCGATTCAGCGGGTTCGAGATGTGGAAGATCGGAGAGGATGGACTAATCGCCGAGTCGGAGGGCCACTTCGATAGTGCAGACTACCAACGTCAACTTGAACGCGGTGTCGAGGAGTCACAGTAGAATCGCGTTTTCTGTGAATTGCAAACTGAAAACTACGGCATGAACCCCTGCGAACGGCACACCTGCACGATTCCCAGCCTGTCTCCCGCGCCAACTTTGTGCTTCATTCGATAAAGATGATTCTTCACCGTTTGCTCGGAGAGGTAGAAGCGATTTGCGATTTCTTTGTTCGTCAGCCCCTCAGCGATCAGTGGAATCAACTGCTGCTCGCGCCGAGTCAAACCCAGCCGCTGGTGCATGCTCGCAGAGGGGAAGGACGTCGCTTCGCTTTCGAAATACCTTAGAAGCACCGCGCATAGTGTTCCTGGGCAGACCGCTTTATTCGCCTGCAAGGCGCAAATTCCATCCACAACATCTCGCGCAGATGCGTCTCCCGGTAGGTATCCTCGCACTCCCGCGCGTACACACTGCAAGAATTCCGATTCATCTCCCGTCACGCCGATCAGCAAAATCTGTACCCTCGGAGCGGACGTTCGTACCGTTCGAATGGTGTTTAAGTCTTCAATTCGGTTTCCGCCGGACGCTAGTAGCAGGACGTCCGTTTCTTCCTTGAGCAGGTCTTCCTTCGGAAAGGCATCCACTTCATTCGTTCCGACCACTTCGATCTCCCCACTCTTCGCCAACATCCGCGACAGCGCTTCCCTCATCAGGCGATTCTCCGCGGCGACGTACACGCGCGGCTTTACGTCCAACGCCAGCCCGCCAATCATGTGCGCGGTTCTTTCTTCCGTCGAAGAGCTCTTCCGGCGATCACCATTCGAATCGAATTTTTTTTGGAGTGGTACTGTTCTTTCCAGAATTTGCCGTGTGCCTGCCTGCATAATGGGATTTCCTCCGTGGTTCTTACGCTATTTGCAATCGTCGTGAACAATGACTTGCTGGATTCCCGCCCACGCACTTCAGATATGCACTTTGCCTGCCGCCTCCAGTCGTGCGCCAACTTTTACGTGCCCCTGTAACCACCCATGAAACGAGTCACTTGAATTCGGCCTGGAAACACGTTGCTTCTTCCTCGGTCTCGAATTGGTACTAAGTCGGTCCCAAGCTTCATTTCGGGACCCCACCTTCTTTGTTTCTTCTTATCTTTCAGTGGCTTACCACTTTTTCCACACACCTCTCCTCTTTCTTTTCTAGTACTTCCGTACTACCATTTTCTTGGAGCGTCCTACTTTTTCCCGAGTACGTTTCCGCTATAGGTTTAGTTGTCGCTCTCGGCTTACACTCTTAACGGATCGAGTTACGCAGTTTTCCGGAGAGATTGGTTTACCCATGGCGACCCAGCACGAGCTAATGACTACAAAACTGCCCACAGGAAATTCTTCAAAACCGCCGTATTCACGCACGGAGCGCCGCGGCAGCCGCCGCTGCAAAATCACGCAACTGATGCGCATCCGACCTTCGGATCCAAACATCGACCACTTTGAAGACCTGCGCGGGACCGTCAGCGTTTCCCGCTCTGGCGTCTTTTTCCAGTCCAGTGAGCCTGGCTATGAAGTTGGCATGCGTCTGTTCGTGACCATGCCATATTCGAAAGATCCTGCTTCCATGGCCCGGGAATATCTAGCGGAAGTCGTTCGAAGAGATATCCTCCCGACCGGCATGTTTGGTATCGGTTTCAAGATCCTCATGGAAATGGGAATCCAACACACCTATCACTTTGGAGCCAGCGAAACGCGTTAGTTCGCGTTGAAGGCTCGGCTATTCGAATCCGTTTCTAAAAGCAAGAACGGGCGCCCCGGTTTCCCGAGGCGCCCGTTCTTGTGTTTGGGGGTGGAGAAATCGTTTAGGACGTCTGCGTGAACAGCCGCATCGCACGGTGTCTCAGAATTCCAAGCTGCCGGTTGATCGGATGTCTCCGGCCAAGGAAGCTCAGCACGGGCGGCCGGCGCGATGTCAGTTTGTTCATAGCGATAGTCAGCCGCACATCGCGGCGGGCATATCGCAGCCCGGTTTGAAGAGCGTCGACGGCGTCGTCGCGGCGCCCTGCGGTGGCATAGACTTCTGCCAGATTCAAATAGAGCTGTGCCTGATTGCGCTTCATTCGAACGGCGGAGTCGCACAGCCTTTCCGCTTCGCCCCATTTTGCTTCGGAACGCGCGAGCACCACACCCAGATAGGACATGTAATAGGGATTGTTCTTGTCCAGGTCCACCGCGCGGCGCATATGTGGCAAGGCTTTGACTGCGTAATTGTCCCGCAGAAGTGTTAATCCGGTCTTGAATTCACGGAAGGCTTCCGTATCCATCATCGGCTCACCTCATCCACCGCTGGGCGGCGAGATCCGAATCCAGCCGCGCTGCGGTTAGGGAAGAATGGGATTTCTGGGAGGTGAGGAATTTTCCGCGTGGCGCGTTGGAGACTCGCGCCAACTTCAGCTGTGGACCGTCAAAAAGAATTGTCCCGCGCAGCCAGACGATCAGCGGAACAGCCAGCAACACGGTAGCGAGAAAAGTTCCCATCCCAGTCATTTTTGAAGCTACTCGCACTTTTGCTCGGAATCTACTGACCCGGAGTACAGTCTTGGGCCAGCGGGACTGGAGTTGCATCGTCAAGAATGAGTACAGGTCATTTGCCCGCATCTACCGCGGTGCGGAGCTCTTCCATTCGCTTCGCCACTTTTTCCAATTCTTCGTGGTGGCCGCCAGCATGGCTTTTGCGGCTTTATGAAGCCAGCGTCCCCGCCTTGCCGCAAGATCATGCTTCACTTTGGCGATCGCCTGCGGCGTGGCGAAGTGCATGTTGGCTGTCTCCCAGCCCATGGAATAAAGCAGCCGCGCCTCGTCGCGATCTTTCGAAAGGGACGCGAGTTCGATTCGCGAGCAGTCCGGCGCCAGACGCCGCACCACCCATCGCCCGTGGAAGTGCACACACCGATCAGGCACTCGAATCGAACGCTGCATGAGCTTCTCGCAATAGATTTCGGCGGAAGAAGCCTTTTTGGCCCATACCCAAGCCGAAGGCCGGATCGCTTTTGCTTCCCGGGAGATGAACGCTCCCCGCCATCTGGACAAGGCTAGAACCCTGGGGTGGCCGAGGCTCCCCAATCCGGCAATTCTTCTTTTCAATAGATATTCTTCCCGTGCAGAAGGCAGGGAACTCTCTAACAGTTTTCGTACTTCCTCCGGCGGTTTGGCAGCGTACGGCGGCAGATGCACCAACCTACTCCAGAATTGCACCGGATCGCGCAGTTTGCCCGGTGCGAGCAATCGCAGCCAGCGATGGTCCTCCGCCAGGATGAACGCTTTGCCCCCAGCGTCCAGGGCGTCTCTATAGCCTTCTTCGATCGCATCGGCAGCAACTCGCCTGGAAATGCAGAGATGCTCTTCCGCAATTGCAACATAGACGCTCGTGACGAGCCGCACCAGATCAAGTGCATAAGGCGCCGGCCATGCTTCATCCAAATCATTGACGCCCCAGATGAGACGGCCTTCTTCATCCCGCCAGGTTCCGAAGTTTTCGATGTGCAGGTCGCCTACACCCAAAACTGCCGGGGCTTTCACCAGGTCGCTGCAAATCTCAGGCCACAGCTGCAACCAGCGGTAGAAGGTGGCACGGAAAAAGGGGAAGGCGGCTTCCGCCATGTGCTGATGCTTGAGGGCAAGATCCTGGCGAATGATCGGGAGCTGCCCCGCTAACCAATGTTCGAAATCGGCGGTTGCTTTGAAGATATTCATGCTGCCCCCGGAAGAATTCCCGTTGGACTAGACGTGTGCGAGTGAGGTTCGCGTGGGTCCGCCGCGGAGGCGCCCTTCATATATGGGGAACTTCGCGGCAAGGTCGGCGACTTGTTTGCGCACGCGCTGCTCGACTTCTGCGTTGCCGATGTTGGAGAGGATTTCGGTGATCCAGTTGCCGATCTGTTCCATCTCCGGCTCGCGCATGCCGCGTGTCGTAACCGAAGGGCTGCCGAGGCGGATGCCGCCGCCCTTCATGGGCGGGAGGGGATCGAACGGAATCGAATTTTTGTTTACCGTGATGCCAGCGCGGTCGAGAGCTTTTTCGGCGTCCGTTCCAGTGATGCCGCGCGAGTGGACTTCGATCAGGAAGAGGTGATTGTCCGTGCCGCCCGTGACAATGCGGTAGCCATGTTTTGCAACTGATGCCGCCATCGCTTTGGTATTGGCCACCACTTGCTTCTGGTACTCCTTGAAGGATGGTTCCATGGCTTCCTTCAGGCAGACGGCTTTAGCGGCGATGGTGTGGACCAATGGCCCGCCCTGCGTTCCAGGGAACGTTAGCTTGTCCAGTTCCTTGGCAAGCGCAGTCTTGCAAAGCACCATCCCGCCGCGCGGCCCGCGCAGCGTTTTGTGCGTCGTGGTTGAAACAATGTCCGCGTGCGGCACCGGGCTGGGATGCACTCCCGCGGCCACGAGTCCGGCGATGTGCGCCATGTCCACGAAGAAGAGCGCGCCGACTGACTTTGCGACTTTGCCAATGCGCTCGAAATCGATGATCCGTGAATAGGCGCTGGCGCCGGCAACGATCATCTTCGGCTTGTGTTCGGCGGCGAGCTTTTCGATTTCGTCATAATCAATGCGCTCGTCTTCTTTCTTCACGCCATAGGCCACGAATTTGTACATACGCCCGGAAAAATTCAGCGGATGCCCATGTGTCAGGTGCCCGCCGTGGGAAAGATTCATGCCCAGCACTACGTCGTCCTTTTGCAAAGTCGACATATACACGGCCACGTTTGCAGATGTGCCCGAATGCGCTTGCACGTTGGCGTGCTCAGCCCCAAAAAGTTCCTTCGCGCGATCAATCGCCAGCTGCTCCACCTTGTCGGCGTACTCGCAGCCACCGTAGTAGCGCTTTCCCGGATAGCCCTCGGCGTACTTGTTCGTGAAGATCGATCCCATGGCTTCGAGGACCGCTTCCGAAACGAGGTTCTCCGAGGGAATCAGTTCAAGCCCGGTAGCTTGGCGCTTGGCTTCTTCGCGTAGCAGGTCCGCGATTTGTGGATCGACGGAGTCCAGCGGCCGGTTCATGCGGTCATTGGAGTCGGTAGTCTTACTCATAGCGATTCCTCGGTAGCCCGGGCCAATCGTCGGCAAGGGGTGGGCAGGGAAGTGATTTTATCGGATGGAGTGGAGGAAAGCCAATTGAGTTAACCTGCGGAACTTAAAGGCCCGTAAGAACTGAAGCGGCGAGCGAGGAATCGAGGAGCAAGAATACGATCCCTAATGCACCAACTGGAAGATAAATCCAGAACAATCTAGACTAATAAAGAGTATACGGATATAATGATTCAGAGGAGAGCAAGCGATGGGCAAGGCCACTACTAGAAAGATCGGTCTGGAAATGGACGCACAACTCTATTCGAAACTTTCCAAGGTGGCCGAGCAGAATGGCCAGTCGCGGCGTTTCCTCCTGGAAAAAGCGCTTGAGCACTATCTGGAAGTGGTTGTTCCCTCTCAGAACACGGTCCGGCCGGAGGTCATGAAGCATTTCCGCCGCTCCACCGAAAAGAATCGGAAGCTGCATCATCTCTTGGCGCAATAAATGGCGGAGTACGTCTATCCGACAGTCGCGGAAGCCATGGAGATACATCGCCTCCTGATCAGCGAATTTGGCGGCATGCGAGGTCTTCGCGATCGTGGACTTCTAGAAGCAGCCATTTACCGCCCGCAAAATGGATACCACGACGACTTGATTCATGAAGCAGCAGCGTTGGTGGAATCCCTGGCCAATAATCATGCTTTCCTGGACGGCAACAAGAGAATCAGTCTCGCCGTCACAGACACGTTTCTCCGTGTCAATGGATTCTATCTTGAGCTCGAACCACTCACCGCTCATCGATTCATCACGGAGGCGATCAGCAAGCGGGAATTCCGCATCCGGCAAATCCGCGAATGGCTCACGGGACATATGGAGCCTTTGAAAGAATAATTAGGCTCGCTGAAATTCTTTCGCAATTTCTTCTTTGGAGTTCGCTGACTATCCTACGCGCGGTTTTTTTCTTCTCGCTCAATCGCTGTGATTTTGTCGAGGCGGAGTTGGTGGCGGCCGCCAAGATAGGTAGTGGTCAAGAAGGTTTGCACCATTTCTATGGCCGTAACGCCCGTAACGACGCGGCCCCCGAGGGCCAGGACATTGGCGTTGTTGTGTTCGCGCGCAAGACGCGCGGTGTTAACGTCATGTGCCAGGGCGGCGCGGATGCCGGGCACTTTGTTGGCGGCGATGGAGATTCCGATGCCCGAACCGCAGACGGCAATGCCGAGATCGGCTTGTTTTGAAGCCACACGCTCGCCTACCGCCTTTCCGTAATCCGGATAATCCACGGGTTCCTCTGAACGTGTTCCTTGATCGTCGACGGCGTATCCGGCGCCTTCGAGGTGTTTGCGTATGATTTCCTTGACGGGGAATCCGGCGTGGTCGGAACCGATGACGATTCGCGGCTTGGCAGGAGATTCGCTCATGAGCACCAACGCGCGGGATTCTACCGGAGGCAGGCGCCATGCGCAATCCGCCGCGAACGAATCGCGATGTGGCTGCTTTTATGAAAATCTTGTGAAGTTCACCCGCACGCTCTCAGCGAGTGTTATATTGGCCGCGAATCCAGCCCAATAACGATGAAACGCGATCGCTGCTCATTCCAATATCAGCAATACGAAGGGCAGGGTGAAACCATGTTCATGACCAATCCAAATCTAAGGCATGCGAAGTCGTCGGCTCTACGAGAGCGCCTACTTCTTTTTTTCGCGTGCGGCGCGCTGGTTGCTTGCGGCGCGGCGGCGATGAGTCTTCGCGCGCAAGACAAGAATCCGTTCGCGGGCGATGCCAAGGCCGTCAAGATTGGCGAATCGCAATTCCGTGCGAACTGCGCTTTTTGCCATGGACTGGGTGCGCGCGGAGGTGGCCGTGGGCCGGATCTCACGCGCGCGCAGAAACGTCACGGCAATTCTGACGCAGACCTCTTTCGAACCATCAATGAAGGTGTTCCCGGCACGGCCATGCCGCAAAACGGAGCGACGCAACAAGGCGTGGGAATGACGGAAGAAGAGATTTGGCAGGTGATCGCGTACATTCGGAGCGTACAAGCGAAGACTCCAGCGCAGGTTGCCGGTAATGCGGCGCATGGCAAAGAACTTTTTTATGGCACGTCGGCTTGTTCCAGCTGCCACATGATTCAGGGGAAGGGAGGGCGGCTTGGGCCTGACCTCAGCACTACGGGATCAGCGCGTTCGACCGAGTATCTGGTGGAATCTCTGCGCAGTCCCAGCCGTCGACTGGCGCAGGGGATTTCCGAGGCGATGAAGGAATTTTCGCAGGAGTATGTAACGGTCACAGTCGTCACATCGGACGGATCGAAGTTCGTTGGCGTTGTGCTGAACGAAGACAATTTTACGCTGCAAATGTTGGATACCCGCGAGCAACTGCACCTCTTCGAAAAAGATAAGCTGCGATCGCTGGAGAAGAGCCGGGAATCGTTGATGCCGGTCTACGATCAGAAAATGTTGAGCGATAAAGATATGCAGGATGTGATCGCATACCTGCTTGTCGTAGGTGCCCAATGATGACCATACGGATCAACACTAGAGTTTCCCTGGCTTCAATCGCACTGCTTATTTTGAACGTTGTTGCACCCAACGCTTTCGCGCAGGTGACGCCACAACGACTGCTGGACTCGTCCAAGGATCCGCAGAACTGGCTGATGTATTCCGGTGACTACGCGGGGCACCGGTTTAGCGCGTTGGATCAGATCAATACGACGAACGCGGCGAAGCTTGTTCCGAAGTGGGCTTATCAAACGATGGCCGGTGGAAAATTCGAGACGACGCCACTTGCGGTTGACGGCGTGCTCTACGCCACCGGACAGGACGATCGTGCTTTTGCGCTGGACGAGCGCTCCGGCCGGCCGATTTGGCAGTATCAGCGAGCGTTGCCGGCGGATATTCGTCCGTGTTGTGGGCGCGTGAATCGCGGGCTGGCGATCTTGGGCGACAAAGTTTTCATGGGCACACTCGATGCTCATGTCATTGCGCTCGATGCTAAGACCGGAAACGTCGTGTGGGATGCCGCGGCAGTGGATTATCGTGGGGGATACAGCATCACGCTCGCGCCGCTGGTGGTCAAGAATCTCGTGCTCATAGGAGTGTCCGGCGGCGAATATGGAATTCGCGGGTTCATTGATGCGTATGACACCGCGACCGGCGAACGCAAGTGGCGCTTCTACACAGTCCCGGGTCCGGGCGAGCCAGGACATGAAACCTGGGAAGGCGACTCGTGGAAAATTGGAGGCGCGCCCGCTTGGATCACCGGCACTTACGATCCCGCAACGAACACAACTTTCTGGACCACCGGCAATCCTTCACCTTCGAATCGCGGCGAGGGGCGTGCCGGTGACAATCTTTACAGCAATTCCTTGCTGGCCCTTGATCCGGAGACCGGCAAGCTCAAATGGTATCTTCAATTCTCAAAGCACGACGAGCACGACTACGACGCCACACAAGTTCCCGTCATGGTCGACCAAGGCGACCGGCACCTAATTCTGCAAGCGAATCGCAACGGATTCTTTTACGTGGTTGATCGCACCAATGGAAAGCTGCTGCTTGCAAACCCGTTTGCAAAAGTGACCTGGAGCGATTCGAAAGATGTAAACGGAATTCCCCTTGCGCGGAAGGATGCTTCGCCGACGCTGGAAGGGAATCGCGTCTGCCCGGGCGCAGCTGGCGCTACTAACTGGATGTCGCCGACTTACGATCCGCAAACGCAGCTCTTCTACGTGACGGCGCGCGAGCAGTGCGACGTCTTCAGCACGGCCCCGCAGGCCTACGAAGCCGGACACGCCTACTACGGCAGCGCGTATTTTCCGAACGACGATGCCGCGCCCTTCACTGGGGCGCTCCGCGCAATCGATCCGAACACCGGGAAAATGAAGTGGGAATGGAAGCATCCCTCGCCGACGTGGTCCGGTGTACTATCCACGGCTGGCGGCCTCGTCTTCACTGGTGATGCTGAAGGAAACTTCATTGCGCTCGATGCTGCTTCGGGCAAAGCGCTGTGGCACTTTCAGTGCGGCGCGTCCGTCTATTCTTCGCCGATGTCGTTTCAGATGGACGGTAAACAGTACGTCGTAGTTGCAGCTGGCTCGGCGCTCTTTGCATTTGGACTGCCCTAAATCCGCCGCGAGCAGGAACGCGGAATTCACGCTATACTTAGAGGGTTATGCTCGCGGTCAACAACATCACTATGCGTTTCGGTCCACGCGTTCTCTTTGAGAACGTGACGTGTACCTTTATGGCGGGACGCCGCTACGCCGTTACCGGGCCAAATGGCGCCGGCAAGTCCACATTTATGAAGATTTTGACTGGCGAGATCGATTCGACCAGCGGCTCAATTACGCGGCCGAAAAAAATGGGCGTTTTGCGCCAGGACCAGTTTGCGTTTGACCAATATCGTGTCATTGACACCGTCATTATGGGCAATGCCGCGCTTTGGAAGGCGCTCGAAGAGCGCGACAAGCTTTACGCCAAGCCGCACGATGATTTGACGGACGCGGACGGCATGCGCCTCGGCGAGCTCGAAGGCATCGTTGGAGAAGAAGGCGGGTACACCGCGGAGGCGGATGCCGCTATTTTGCTCGACGGCCTGGGTGTGGAGGCCGAGCTGCACGAACGCAAAATGGGCGAACTGCAGGGTGGTCAGAAAGTGCGCGTATTGCTGGCGCAAGCGCTCTTCGGCAATCCGACGGCGCTGCTGCTCGACGAACCGACGAACAACCTGGACCTCGATTCCGTGCACTGGCTGCAAAGATATCTTTGCGACTACGAAGGCGTGCTGATCGTGATCTCGCACGACCGCCACTTTCTGAACAGCGTGTGCACGTACACCGCGGACATCGACTACGAGACCATCATCATGTACGGCGGTGGGTACGACGATATGGTGGTGGCCAAAACACAGATTCGCGGGCGCATCGAAGCGGACAACGCTAATCGCGAGAAAAAAATCGCGCAGTTGCAGGAGTTTATCGCGCGGTTTTCCGCGGGCACGCGTTCCGCGCAAGCGACTTCGCGCAAGAAGGAAGTCGAGCGCCTGCAAACGGCGGAGCTGGCCAGGAGCAACATCCAGCGGCCGTACATTAAGTTCGATATGAAGAGGAATTCAGGACGCCATCCGCTGGAAATCCGCAGCGTCGAGAAATCCTACGAGGATCTGAAAGTAATTCCGCGTTTCTCGGCGAGCGTGGTGCGCGGCGAAAAAATCGCGCTGATGGGACGCAATGGCGCCGGTAAGACTACTTTGCTGAAGTCGCTGGTTCGCAATGCGCCGGGATTCATCGAGGACAAGGACCTGCAGTTTCCGATCGATGGCGGCGAGGTGAGATGGGGACACGAAGTGGCGGTGGGCTACTTCGCGCAGGACCACGGCGAATCCATCACCAAAGGTATGACCGCGATCGAATGGCTTTGGCAGTTCGATCCCGCTGCTTCGCAGCAGGAGCTGCGCGGTCTGATGGGGCAAATGCTCTTCAGCGGCGAAGACGCGCTGAAGCCCACGCGAGCGCTTTCCGGCGGTGAGTCCGCGCGGCTGATTTTTTGTCGGCTGATGCTGCAGAAGCCCAATTTTCTGGTGCTTGACGAGCCGACCAACCACCTCGACCTGGAATCGATCAACGCGCTGAACATCGCGTTACAGCGGTACGACGGGACGGTGCTGCTGGTGACGCACGACCATGACGTCATCGACGAAGTCGCCACGCGCATCTGGCACTTCGACGGCGGGCGGATCGAGGACTTCAAGGGGCCGTACGAGGAGTACGCGGCCTCCGCGCAGGCGAGAGCTTCGTGATCTCCGAGGTGCGGCCTCCCGGGGGGCGGGAATCGCAATTCAAGAGTGAGGACTCTTTGAGAAG
>JBGPDI010000109.1:0-15852 GCA_041482215.1 Candidatus Acidiferrum sp.
AAAGCGCCTCAAACATCGTCCCGGAGAGTTATCCGGAGGCGAGCAGCAGCGCGTGGCGATCGCCCGCGCCGTCATCACCCGTCCGAAAATTCTTCTGGCCGACGAGCCTACCGGCAACCTTGATTCGAAAAACTCCGAAATCGTTCTGCAAATGCTGCGTCAGCTCAACAAAGATCTCGGCCAGACCATCGTCATGATCACCCACAACCCGGAAGCAACCACCTATTTCGATCGCGTCGTCCACATGCGCGATGGCGTCATCGTCGACGGGGTTCCCGCGGACTAAACATGGCGAACCTTGGCCAAATTTTGTCCCGCACGTTTTTCTGGTCCTACGAGCGAGGAACCTGGCAGTACGACCTCGCCGTCATTCTCATTCTGGTTTTCGCGCTCGTTACCCCACGAGCATGGTTCCATGACAAACCACAGAGCGGAGCGCCCGTCACACCGGGCCAGGTCCAATTTATTTCCAAAGACGGAAACCGGATCACATATCGCGTGGATGCCCGCATCCTTGCCCCGCCGACAACTCTCGCGCTTCAAAACGATCTGCATACCGCCCTCCAGGAAGCGCTGCCCGAACTCCATGGTGGAAATTTCTCCATCGCCAAAGTCGAACCGCTCCGCGATGAGCAAGGCACGGTGATCGCCTACCAAGTGGAAATTCACCATCAAGCCCATTTCTGAGCGAACGCCAAAACGTGCTCCTGGGTAACACTGCAGCGCGTTCGCGCATCTCTACGTATGTGTTACGATGCCCAAGGCTTGCACTAGCCGCCGTATCAATCCTGTATAGGGGCCACGTTTGAGACGTCTACCTTTTCGCTTTTTTTTCGCGCTGGTAACTTTGATCTGCGTCGCAGGCAGCACGCACGCCGCACAGGCTACTTCAAGCTGGACCCTCGATGGCGTCCTGGAAATGCTGGACAAGTCAGCTCAGGACTTTCATACCCTCACCGCCGATATCGAGCACATCAAATACACCGCGGTAGTAAAAGACACTTCCACCGAGACCGGTCAGATTTTCGTGCGCCGCGATGAAAAAATGCGTATCGAGTTTCAGAAGCCCGATCCGCGGACGATTCTCCGTACCGGCGATTCCCTCTACATCTTCACTCCCAAGATCAATCGCGTCGAGGAATACAACATCGGCAAACACCGCGCGTATGCCGATCAATACCTGGCGTTGGGATTCGGAACAAAAGGCGAAGCGCTCAAGAAGAATTACGTTGTAACCTTGATCGGCGAGGAAGAGTTCGACAATCACAAAACTGTCGTGCTGGAATTGACGCCCAAGTCCGAACAGGCGCGCAGCCAGATTGCCAGAATTCGCATGTGGATTGACGAAGCTTCCTGGCTGCCGGTGCAGCAGAAATTTTTCGAGACCAGCACCGACGACTACTTCCTATCCCACTACACACACCTGATGAAAAATTTGAAAGTCGGCGATGGAAAGTTCAAGCCCGACTGGCCTAAGAGCGTAAGAGTAGAAAAGCCCCGCGGGTAATTTCTAAGTTCGCGCCATCTACGGATTCTGGCAACTCCTCAAGCTCTCTCAGCCTGAAAAGATGATTCGCTAATCGCTCGCCGCGCGCTCTTGCTTCAGCAACTGTTCCTTCCGCGAAAGCCCCCAGCGATACCCCGCAAGTGTGCCGTCCTCGCGAATCACGCGATGGCAAGGCACCACAATGGAAACGGGATTCGTCGCACAAGCCCTCGCCACTGCTCGCACAGCTTTGGGTTGACCGAGTGAGCGCGCCACTTGCGAATAAGTGCGCGTCCTCCCCCGAGGAATCCGCTGCAATTCCTGCCAAACGCGCCGTTGAAACGCCGTCGCCTGCAAGTCGAGCGGAAGCTCCACTCGCGGTTGTTTGCCTTCAATGCGTCCCACGATTTCCCGCACCCAGCGCTGGAACGAATCCGTGGCCGGCGCAATCTCCGCGCGTGGATACTCTTCTCGCAATTCCGCGATCATCGCACCGTCGGCATCGCCTAAATAAACAGCCGACACCCCGCGCTCCGTTGCCGCCACCAAAACCTTCCCCAGCGGCGATTTCGCAATCGTATATCCGATCTTCATACCTTGTCCTCCCTTTCGATAAGTTGCCGGCGTCATTCCCAGCTGCGCATTGCTGCGTTCATAGACGCGGCTGGTTGAGCCGTATCCCGTTTCGTACAAAGCATCCGCAATACTCTTGCCTGCGCGCAGCATCGCCTTGAATCGTTTGATGCGCAGAGCTTCTGCGAGCTCTCGCGGCTTCAATCCCGTCACCTGCTGAAATGCACGTCGCAGCGTTGCTTGCGTTGTCCCCAGCGCCACTGCTATCGCTCCTAGGCGAACACTTTCTTCGCTCGACTCCGCAAGTTGTCCCACGGCTCGCTGGACCAGCGCTACCGGCCCTGCAATCTCATTCGGCCGGCAACGCAAGCAGGCCCGATACCCCTGCTTTTCTGCTTCTTCACGCGTGCGGTAAAAAGTGACGTTGCGCCGTAGTGGCCGCCGCGCCGGGCACGATGGCCGGCAATAAATATGCGTCGAGCGCACCGCCAGCACGAAGCTCCCATCAGCCCGCGAATCGCGCGCCAGCGTCGCCCGCCAATAGCGCGCGGCGGCCTGCGCCGATATGTTCTGCACGAATTTGCTTTGTGTATGGCTCATGTTCAACACGCTAAAAGTATCGCAAGCCGAAAACCGAATCTATCCGTTAAGTATGGGTCAAACTCATGTGGGTAGAAAGAGGCCGGGCCGCATTCCGTGGGCGGAGAATCACAGGAATGGGGGGCAGCGTCAATCGCGAATTGATACCATTCTGCTTGTGGGGTATGAACAGCGGAGAAACTAAAGAGGTGCAATCCATGGCGACCGTTCCTTGGGAAATAACCCATTCGGTCGAGACAGACGCGAGTCCCGCCTTCGCTTGGCATTACTGGACTAATATCGCCAATTGGGACGACCCACCAGCAGAGTTTGAGTTAGACGGGCCCTTCGCTGCCGGGTCGCGCGGGCGCACGCGGTTGCCGGGACAGGAACCGCTACCCTGGCTTATCCGAGAAGTCACTCCCCCCAACGCAGCCACCATCGAGATGAGTCTGGACGGTGCAACATTGTCGTTTGAGTGGCGATTTGTAGGACTTGCCGATGGAAGAACCCGGCTCACACAGCGAATTGTCCTGAATGGTCAGAAAGCCGATTTGTACCTTTCGCAAGTGAAGGCTGCGTTCGCGGCAAACCTCCCTGACGGCATGAAGAGGATCGCTACGGCGATGGCAAACGCCGATTCGAATCGCAAGAACTCAACTCCTGGTTAACGCATACCCGGACAATTGCTTCAGCTTCTTCTCGACACCTTCGGTGTACCTGATATCCGACTTTAGTATTACGATTGTCTTGCCATGGCATCTGGACACTCAGTCGCGCCCCGGCAGAGCGGCATCTCCGCTCCTTCACACTCGCACAATCATTCACCCAATTCGAGGTGCATCCATGTTTGACTCCACCAGACGTGAATTCCTGAAAACCGGTCTCGCCGCCGGCGCACTTGCCGTCTCCGGAAACCTCTCGCTGAGCGCGGCGCGCCAGACCGCGACAGATTGGGTAATGCTTGGAAAATCCGGAGTGAAGGTGACGCGGCTCGCCTTTGGCACCGGCAGCTTCAGCGGCAAGGTACAGCGCGACTTGGGACAAGACGGCTTTACGCGCCTGGTGCGCTACGCCTACGACCACGGCATTCGCTTCTTCGAGACTGCTGAGTCTTACAGCGAGATGCACAGGATGCTCGGAGTGGCCCTAAAGGGCATTCCCCGCGATAGCTATCGCATCATGTCGAAGGTGACCACCCACCAAGGTGTAAATCCGCAAGAGAAATTCGATGAGCTCCGCAAACTTGCAAATACCGAATACTTCGACATCATGCTGCTCCACTGGCAACATACTTCGACATGGCCCGCGGACACGAGCATGTGGCAGGACGGCATTCTGGAAGCGCAGTCGAGGAAGGCAATTGTAAGTCACGGCGCGTCGGTTCATGGGCTTCCCGCATTGCGCCAAGTCCCCGGGAACAAGTGGCTCGACATCGCCATGATCCGCATGAATCACAAGGGCACCAGAATGGACGCCGAGGATTACGACACCAACGGACTGGGCAATGTCTCCGAGGTTGTCACCCACGTCAAACAGGTTCGCAAAGAAGGAATGGGCGTAATCAGCATGAAACTCGTGGGAGAGGGTACATTCAACCGTGAAGACCGCCAGGCGGCAATGAGATTCGCGTTCAGAAACGCCGGAGTGGATTCCGTTACAGTCGGCTACAAGAACACTGCGGAGATTGACGAGGCGATCGAGAACTTGAATCTGGCACTCGCTTAGTAAGTCGAGGCGATCCCATCGTATGTCCGTGAGGCCGGAGGTGACGTTGGCGCGGCTTCAAGGTGTCGTTGGTTTGTAGGATTTGCAGTTACATGCAGGGAATCCGCACGGTGTCCGTCCGTGCGATGGTGGTTTGTTCGCGCTGCGGTGGAACCCTTTGGCGTGACCGCATTCGCAGAGCTTCTTCTTTGGTGAGTGCCCGCGAGACAAAGTTGCCTCCTCTCTGGCGGTTTCGTGATGGAGCGTGGGCCCTATTCCTTGAACTTGATTATGCCGGTGTCCACGAGGATGCGCCACCCACGCATCCGGAAAAATCCAGAAAAATAACCAGCGCGGCAGCAGCGGATAAGCGGAACAATCAGACTTCGCCAGAGGCGGGAACTGTTTTCGCAATCGGCGCAGGCGCCCGGTGCGGCGCGGTGATCACCAGAATCACTGCCGTGAGGATAACGCCGGCAGCAAGCGCGGTGCGCAATGAAATGGGTTCACCGGCAAATAACCAGCCGAGAAACAGCGCCACGACCGGATTCACGAACGGGTAAGTCCCCACTCGCGCCGCCGTGCCTTTCTGCAAAATATAGAGGTACGCGCTGAACCCGATCCCCGAACCGAAAACGATCAGATAAGCCAGCGCCAGCCACGACCGCATCGAAATCGCGCCAAGATGCAACGCGTGGTATTCCCCCGCAAAAAAGCCAACGATCAGAAGAATCACGCCACCCGTAAGACTTTGCATCGCCACACCAAGCATCGCGGAACTCGGCATCCCGCCATGTTTCGAATAGAGTGACCCGCAAGCCCACGCCAGCGAGGCAACCACCAGCACCGCTGCGCCTCGCGGATCAACCCGTTCCGAACCTCCCAGATGCGCAGGCCCTACCAGCAACGCGAGCCCTGCAAAGCCAATCAACAGGCCGAGGACCACTCGGGTAACGGGCTTGACGCCACCAGGTCTTAGCCAATCCACAATCACTAGCCAGAGCGATACTGTGGCCACCAACAGCGCCGCAATCCCCGATGGCACCGTTTGTTCCGCCCAACTGACGCCGCCATTGCCCGCAAACATCAACAGAAATCCGGTGACGACAGCGGCCCGCCAGTTGATCGCCGTTGGCTTGATCCCCGTTTTCCAACGCACCAGCGGGTACAGGATGAGCCCTGCGGTTATGTGGCGGAGCCCGGCCAGAATCAACGGAGGAAACGATTCAATCCCGATGCGAATTGCCAGATAAGTCGAGCCCCAAACGACGTAGACCGCTGCAAACGCCATCAGGACCAGAGTCGTCATACGTGCAGGAGCGTGCGGAAGAGGCCCGGAAGTTCCTTTGCTACTTTGCGATTCGATTGTCGTGGTAGACATGCCTGCGGATCTATTTTCCATCAATAGCCGGAAAACCCACAACTGTCGAGCACCATATTGGTAGAGCCTTTTCCACAACTATCCACAGTATGTAGTGGACTAGTTCCAGTACTATTACTAAGTGTTTGAGGTTAAGACACTTCCGCCGTTTTCCACATGTTGACGTTGGCCTTTTCTAATGACATCTTAGCGCACCACACCGCGTTACGAGGACGCGGTAATTCCAGAAAGCCAGTTCGACAGTTGTCTTTGTTTAGTTTTGTTCGGTTTTGGCAAACGTCCGTGTATTGCCGTCTCTGAGGGTGTGATGGGCGCATCGAAGCGCGCAACTCCAATTGAATTGTGGCCAGAAAAGCCTGCCACGGAAGCTCGTGAAGGCGTAAGAGCAGTGCAACCGCTGCCGGGAAACCCGCGTGTTCCGGCGCTTCGTGTTGCCCCGCTCCTTGGCCCCTCGCAGCCTCGCCGCTTCGTCCGCGTGCCGACTCATGCCGTAGGCGTGCATCCGGAACATCGCGAGTATCCTCGCGCCACTCTGAACCTTCCGCTGCGTCTTCGTGCTGCGGCAGGAATCCCAGAGGAATTTCCCGTCACTCTCGTCACTCGCGACATCAGCTCAACGGGCGTCTATTTTCTTTGTCCCAGGCATCTAGCCATCGGCGCTTCTCTCGAACTTGAAATCGTATTGGTCAACAAGCCTTTGGGTCTCGGCAGCGTCGTCATGGTAACGCGCGCGCATGTGTGCCGCACCGAAGCCGCCGCTATGCCCGGCTGGCACGGTATCGCCGCGGCCTTCGATGACGTTCAATTCGATCGCGACGACCGCCTTCCCTCTCGCTTTCTGAAACCGTAGTTCCCGCCCCTCGCTCCAGTCCCACGGTAACTTTCAAACTTACGCAATCTGTTTTGGATTTTGCATCGGCCGAGAACTGCAATCTTTCTGCTACTCTGATTGCCCATGGTCGCAATGCGAAAACACGCTATCGAAGGAGTCCTTTTCGATTGGGACGGCACGCTCCTCAACTCCTTCGAGGCCGATTCATCTTCTTACCTTGCCATGTTCAAAGTGATGGGCATCCCATGGGGTCTCGAAGATCTCGAGAAACACTATTCGCCAAACTGGTATCACGTCTATCGCGCCGCGCGCCTGCCACGAAAGCGCTGGGACGACGCGGACCGCGTCTGGCGCGACCACTATGCCAAGCACCGCCCGAAACTGATTGCGGGTGCGCGCGGCGTCCTCGCAAAACTACGAGGCTCTCATGCTCTCGGCCTCGTTACCAGCGCCGATTGTGATCGCCTTACCATCCAGTTGCGCCAGTTTCGTTTGACGACGATCTTCGCGGCGCGCGTCTGCAGCGGCGACACCTTCCACAAGAAGCCTCATCCGCAGCCGCTCCGCATGGCTCTTCGCCAAATGCAGCTCCATCCCTCCGCGTGCGTTTACGTTGGCGATGCACCACAGGATGTCGAAATGGCACAACGCGCTGGTGTGCGCGCGATCGGCGTTCTCGGCCCGTTCCCCACCGAAAAGCGTCTGCGCGCAGCTCGCCCGGAGTATCTAATTAGTTCGATCGAGGAATTGCCCGATGTGCTAAAGAAGTTGCTGCGGTGATCGGCCGTGTTTCCCGGCAATAATATCGGATTATGGTTTCGCGGGATTCGCAGGCGCTGGCGTGGAAGATGGCGTCGCGGTTGCCGGCGCATTCGTGATGGGTTTGAAATCCGTCCACTTGATGACGATGCGCACAGGAATCTCCTGGCCCTTCTGCGTCAGCGTCCCGTCCGAGCGTGAATAACTCGGGAACCAGTATTTCCCATCCACATTTTCTCGATATGTTTCGAAAAGGCTGAAAGGCAAATCCGGAATGGAGTGCACCTCACCCAGATCGTTTACCCACTTCCCGTACGTCTTCACCACTTCTAAATATTTCGCGTCCACCCACACGATGCCATCGAAGTACGCCTTCTGCCGCTCGACCCCTTTCGGCTTCACCTGAAAAATGTAGCAATCAACCTCGTCCACTTGTTCCTTGCCCAGGTATTTCAAGTTGTATTTCGCAAGCTGAGCGCTCGTCAGTGGAAACGCAGGGATCCGCTGCAGTCCTTCAATATCCTCCGTTTTGATGTAGAGCCGCTGCAGCGAGGAGTGCGGCCTTTCGATTACTTTTTCGACCGCCTTCCCATCCACGTCGCGGCTCGGCGAAGTCACCAGCTCAAAATCGCCTACGGGCTGCCCATCCGGGCCGAACTCCTGAATCCGTACTGTTCTTCGATAGGTGTAGTGGGCTCCCGATCGAATGTACTCGTCCTCTTTTTCGGCGAAGCGCTTAATGATTTCCGCTTCGGGCAGCGACGGCGGCGCCGCGGGCACAGGTTCCGTTCCCATACGCGTCACGTGGTGTTCCGGGGGCGGCGCCATCGGCCCTTGTGCCGCCTCCTGCGCCAGCAATGGTGCACACTGGATCCCAGTCACAAGAAGCAATCCAGCAACAAGCAATACGAACGAAAAGTGCTTACGGCAACGAATTAGTCGGACCAGGTTCATATCAAATTGGATGCGCGCAGTTCCTCTTAAGGCAGCTTCCCACGTGCCCTCAAACCACGAGTCTAGCGCACTCCGCGTATCCCCCTCCAGTAGAGCAACCTGAATCACCCCCGCCGCGCAAGAATCGGGAGCTCTCTGTTACAATTCTGAAGTTTTGTGAGCGAAGCCATACAAGCTAAGCGTTATCTCGTGTCGGGAATGGTTCAGGGTGTAGGCTACCGCTACTTCACGCAAGACGCCGCCGAGAAACTTCACGTCAGCGGCTTTGTGCGAAATCTGCGGGATGGCCGCGTGGAAGTTTTCGCCATAGCCACGCCGCAGCAGCACGCCGAATTGCGCACCCTGCTCGAGCGCGGACCACGCTTCTCCAGCGTCAGTAGTGTGCAGGAAGAGCCCTCGGACCTCGATCCACAATATGAGGGCGGCTTTGTCATAAACCCCAGTGCTTGAATCGCGGGTAGTGGGTCAGTTTGAATTTTCCTGATCGTGACAATAGGGGTCAAAATTCAAACTGACCCACTAACGAATCGCGCGATCAGACTTGAAGCGCACAACCAGGAGATGTTCGAATGGACGAGCTGAAGAAACTGATTCGCGAAGTCCCCGACTACCCCAAGCCCGGAATCCTTTTTTACGACTTGACGACCCTGCTGAAAGACAAGCTCGGCTTTCACAGGATGATTGACCGCCTCTGCGAGCACTACGTCGGCCGCACCATTGACGTCGTCGCCGGTATCGAAGCGCGCGGCTTTATTTTTGCCCCCGCTCTGGCTTACCGCCTCAACGCCGGTTTTGTCCCCGTTCGAAAGCCCAAAAAACTTCCCGCCAAGACCGCCAGCATTTCCTACTCCCTGGAGTACGGCACCGACTCCCTCGAACTCCACGAAGACGCCATCCAGCCCGGCCAGCGCGTCATCATATGCGACGACCTTCTCGCCACCGGCGGCACTGCCGCCGCCACTGCCAAGCTCATCCAGCAACTCGGCGGCACCGTCGAAGGCGCCGCCTTCGCCGTCGAACTTACCTTCCTCAACGGCCGCAAAAAACTAAACGGCCTCGATGTCTTTTCTCTGATTCAGTACGACAAGTGAATTCTGGGCAGGTAGACTTGAGGAATGCCACATGAGTTGACGCAGGATGAAAAACTGGCTCTTGAAAGTTTCCCTCTGGTAGCTCGGGAGTTTTGCCAGTTTGTTGAACAAACAGGCCCGGACCAGCGTGAGCCTTTCATTCAACAATTGTTTGTCCAACTTACAAAAGTTTGTGAAGTTGCCAACCGTCTACCTTGGGTGGATCCAACCACAGCGGATGTCGAAATCAACCAAGACGACATTCAGGCGCGCGCTGATGAATGCTTCAAATTGTCGGAGAAACTTCGAAAGGTTTTCGGCAGTCTTGATAGCTATTGGGATGTCTTTGACCCAACGCAAAAAGAGGAGCCCGTCAATGGCTCTTTGGCAAGAGACATCGCTGAAATCTGCATGGACTTAGCGGATTCACTAGATCTTTTGGAAAGCGGAACAGACTTGAATGACGTCTACTGGCAATGGAGATTTGATTTTCGCTCGCATTGGGCGCGACACGCGGGGAGCGCCCTAAAGGTGCTACTTCTCAATGCCGAGCTTCCGTGAAGAGCTTTTTCGCTGTCTGATGGCTTCAAAGAGAACCACGCCCGCCGCCACCGAAACGTTGAGCGATTTCACCGGCCCCGTAGTCGGAAGCGACACCACAAAATCGCACCGCTTGCGCGTCAACTCATGCAAGCCCTGCCCCTCGCTCCCCAGCACGATCCCCACCGGCGAGGTGTAGTCCACTTCCGTGTAGTTCTTGTCCCCCTGCTCATCCAGCCCCACCAACCAATACCCCGCTTCCTTCAACTCCTCCATCGTGCGGACAAGATTCGTCACCTTCGCCACCGGCAAATGCGCTAGCGCGCCCGCCGAAGCCCGCGCCACAGTATCCGTGAGCCCCGCCGCGCGCCGCTCCGGAATCACCACGCCATGCGCACCCGCTGCCAGAGTCGTTCGAATGATCGCTCCCAAATTGTGTGGATCTTCCACGCCATCCAGCAAAACAATCAGCCCCATCCCCCCGTGGCTTGCACTCGCAATCTTCAGAATATCTTCCAAAGTCGCCGCCGCGCGCGCCGCCGCCAGCGCCACCACTCCCTGATGATCTTTCGAATTCGCCAGCCGGTCGAGCTGCCCGCGATCCTCGAACCGTACAGGAACGCCCTGCTTTCGCGCCAGCTGCACAATTTCTTCCACGCGCGTATCCTGCCGCCCCTTCGCAATCGCAATGCGATCGATAGGCCGCTGCGCCTCCAGCGCTTCCTTAACCGCATGTATGCCCGTCAGTTTATCCATGAAGTAGAGAGTTTACCGTCGCCCGTCCGCAGTTGAAAGCAGTTGGTGGGACAGGCATTCAGCCTGTCCGCTTCAGCCAAAGCACGCATCTTCGTTCAACCGCCTATCTCATTCGACGCCGAATTTCCGCCCTTCTCTTCCCCTAACTTTGTGTCTTTGTAGTGGCGCAGCATGCTGCGCCCTTTTCCGTCGCACAATCAATCCAACACCGAGCAAAACTCCACCATTCTTTCCCGCGCAGATTTCACATGCACCGCAAAATCCAGCCCCGCCGCCTCATCCAGCAACAAAATCACCCGATCCAGATCCCCCTCCCCCGCCCGCCCCGCCAGCGCCAGCCGTATCGGATGAAACAATTCCCTGCCGCGAATATCCATCCCCTCTTTCATCGCCGTCGCAATTTCCTTGAATCGTTCCGACGTCAACGCCCCGCCCTCCAGCAGCATTCGCGCCGCCTGCCGCAAAACGTTCCGCGCCGCATAACGCGAAAGCACCACATGGCTCCCCACCCGTGAAATGATCCCGCCCGCGTCATAGCAAAAAACTAAGCCCAGCAACTCGGCCAGCCCCGCGCGATCCGCCACGTGCCCGCCAAGCATCAACGCCGCGCGCGCGCACCAGGCATTTTGCTCCGCCGTGGCATCACCAACAATCCACCCGCGCTCGCGCAGAATCGCAAGCACATCGCCCGAATTAAACGGATTCGCCGCCGCAACTGCCCCACCGGAATGTTCTGCCGGAATCATCAAGAGGAATTGTAGCGTAGAGATTGCTGATAGGGTTCCTTGGTTGTCATCCCGAGCGCAGGCGATCGCGAGATTCCGACCTGGTCGGAAGGGATCTGCTTTTTTGCCAATCAAAGGACTAGGTACAATTAGCGGGAAGTCAGTGTAGCTACCACGTGCGCCGCGATCGCTTCACCCCGTCCAACCGCGTCCACACCTTCATTCGTCTTGGCCTTCAAATGAATCTTTTCGCTCTCCACGCCCAAAGCCTTCCCCAGCGCCTCCCGCATCTTCGGAAAATGCGGCCCCAGTTTCGGCCTTTCCAGCATCACCACCGCATCCACATGCTCAATCGCAAATTTTTTCTCATCCAGCAGTTTTCGAGCATGCTCCAGAAAAATCAAACTGTTCGCACCCTTCCACTTCGGATCCGTATCCGGAAAATGCGTTCCGATATCCCCGAGCCCCGCCGCCCCCAGCAACGCATCGCAAAGCGCATGCGCCAACACATCTCCATCCGAATGCCCCGCCGGCCCCTTATCAAAAGTCAGCTCAATCCCCCCAACAATCAATTTCCGCCCCGCTTCCAGCCGATGCAGATCGTAACCAATCCCACAGCGCGTACTCATGCCTTCTGCCGCTCGCGTGCCAGGTAAAACCGCGCCAGCTCCATGTCCGCCGGCTTGGTAATCTTCATATTCCGCTCGGACCCCAACACCACATGCACATCGCGCCCCATGCGCTCAACCAGCCCCGCCTCATCCGAAGCATTCACCCCATCCGCCGCCGCCCGCGCAAACGCCTCCTTCAAAAGCTTCGCCGAAAACGCTTGCGGCGTCTGCGCCAACACCACGCGTTCCCGCGGCACCGTCCCAATAATCAACGCCACATCCTCCGGCAAACTCGCGCGCTTCACTTCCTTCACTGTGTCCATAGCCGGAATTCCCAGAATCGCCGCCTCGCACCGCCGCGCCTCTTCAATCACTCGCGCAATCTGCTCCGTCGTCACAAACGGCCGCACCGCGTCATGCACCAGCACAATTTCCGTGCCGTCCGCTACCTCGCGCAACGCCGCCGCCACCGACTCCTGTCGCGAATCTCCGCCTTTCACCACGCGCACCGTCTGCGCAAATTTTTCCGCAGCGATCAACGTTTCCAGCCGCGCCACCTCATCCGCCCGCGTCGCCACAATAATGTCCGTAACCAGCGTGCAGCTTGCGATCCGCCGCAAGCTCAGGATCACGATCGGCGTTCCGTCCAGCTCCAGAAACTGCTTGGGCTTTTCCGCGCCCATGCGCGTTCCCATACCGGCGGCGGGAAGAATGGCAGCGATTCGGCTCATGTTAGGAGCGATTCCGCCCGGACGCTTCAGGGCGGCCCTCGCAAACTTCAGAGTGTACCTCAAGCGGAGGCGTGGCGTGAAATAGTCGACCGGCTGGATAGCGGGTCAGTCCCCCGGTTACCGCGTTTATCAGGCACTGACCCAGCACGCAGCTAGGTTATATCCAAATAGGTGCTGGGGAGCGCACGCGACGAGTGTCAGGGCTAATGTGGGACAACCGTAATCCGCACTGGTTCAGACCGAAGTGTCCCGCTGAAGAAGGCTGGCTTTTCTGTGTCATTTGCGAGGCTCTGGGTTGTTCGCACCCCTTCATTTGGTGCGTGATACTCGTAGAAAGCTTGAGCCTGATACAGTCCAGGTTGACCCAAGAAGGGATAGTCGGAGGAACTTAGAGACACTTCCCATCCGTAAAAATGACCGGGTTCGAGGGCAACCACTATGTCTCGTTTTGTTTCTGGTCCAAATTCACTGAGATGAATTGAATACCTTGGAAGCAGCTCTTTGCCGCTGTCGTCTGTAAACTTGAGTCGTAGTGAGAGTTTCCTCCCCACCGCATCACGTGCAAATCCAATTTTGATTTCTCGATTCCCACGATTTTGAAATACAACACGGAAGGTGAAAAGCTTACCCACCTCGTGCTGTTCTTTCGGTAAGTCGAGCCGAAGATCCATCCCGGTGTTCCCAGGCAGGTCTTGAGGACGAGCGCACGTTTGGCCGCAGCCAAAGGTCACCACACTCAGCCAAGCCAGCAACACACGACGCTGATAACTACCAAGGGTGCGGGAATTTGCAGTACCTCTGTTTCGCATTGTGACCGACCGAGGATGTAGCTTGGAAAGAATTCAGAGTGCTTATATCACAGCCATATGCGGCAGGCTAAGTCCTGGTAAGTCGCCCTATCGGA
The DNA here is from genome assembly GCA_041482215.1 of Candidatus Acidiferrum sp. Lineage (GTDB taxonomy): Bacteria > Acidobacteriota > Terriglobia > Acidiferrales > UBA7541 > Acidiferrum. The sequence goes on from JBGPDI010000109.1 coordinate 13,609, forward strand.
AACTGACACATTACCTAGGATGCGCGCTATCGACTAGCTCGCATCCGGTTCAGGAAAAATAGGCCGCGCCGAAGTTTCCACTCGGCTCGGACCATCTCCTCGTCCCGCCGCCGCAGCCTGCCGTAACAAAGGGGTCGGCTGTTCCGCGCGTTCATCCATCCGTCCAAAAATCATTTTCCCCGCGGTCGTCTGGTGCACCGACGTCACAATTACGTCCACGCTCTTGTTGATCATCCGCCGCGCGCCATCCACTACCACCATCGTGCCGTCATCCAGATACGCCACGCCTTGGTTCGGTTCCTTGCCCTCGCGCAAGATCAACACGCGCATGGGCTCCCCGGGCAGCACTGCCGGCTTCAGCGCCTGCGCCAACTGATTCACGTTCAGCACTGAAAATCCCTGCACCGTGGCCACCTTGTTCAAATTGAAATCGTTGGTAACAATCTTCGCACCCATGCTACGCGCCAGCTCCACCAGCTTGTGATCCACATCCCCAGCCAGTGGAAAATCTTCCTGCAAGATCCGCACTTCCACCTGCGGCATCTTCTGAATCCTTTGCAGCACTTCCAGCCCACGCCGTCCGCGCTGCCGCTTCAGCGAATCCGAAGAATCCGCCACCATCTGCAACTCATGCAGCACGAATTGCGGCACGCCAAGAACACCTTCCATGAACTGCGCCTCGCAAATTTCCGCGATCCTCCCGTCGATCAACACGCTGGTATCCAGCAGCTTCACCGATTCCGCCGGCGCGCTCTTCTTTCCCAACAATCCACTCAGAGCTTCCACCTGCAACTCCCCACCCCGGCTCGAGCCCAAAACCAATCCTAGATAACCAAACGCAAATAGCGCCGCAAATTCCAGAAACGATTTTGTAGTTTCCGGCTCATTCGTATGGGAGATCACCAGCGTCACTAGAAGTGCGGCGAACACGCCGAGCACCACGCCCAACGCCCCGCCCACCAGTCCGCTCAGCGCCGCGCGTCGCAGCCGCAATTCCGTCAGCACCACCACCATTGCGACGATAAGTCCAACCCCGGCCGCCGCCATTCCACGCACACCAAACGGCACCAGCTTATAACCCACCGCGCCAGCGCACGCGACAACAACTGTGCGCACCAGCCAGAATTCCCACGCGGCTCGCGAACGCATCGCAAACTCTTGGTTCTGGCGTAGATTTTTTGTTACAGGAGGATGCAGACGCTGCTGCACTTCGTTGCTCATCCGGCTCATACGACCTCACAGTATCGATCGTTCACTGCAAAATCAGTACAGCCAGCCCGCGGGAGAGGATCGGCGAAAAGCCGATGCGGGATGCGGAACGCCGGTTCGCGTTACCGCCGTCTATATACTCTTTCAATAGCGTGGCGTCAAGCAAATGTGAAATTAGCAGGCACGGAATAACTGAAGATGTGAATAGAAATTTTGAATTACTTGACGTACAGCCGCGGCACTCGTTGGCTTACTGCGCAAAGCAAATCCGAAGTGACTGTCCCGATGCTGCGCGCCACGCGATTCGCCGGCAACACATTCTTGCCGTCCGTCCCGTGGATCGTAGCCACGTCGCCGATTTCCGCACCCTCCACGTCCGTGACATCTATCATGGTCACGTCCATGGAGATGATGCCCACAATCGGCGCGAGTTTTCCGCGCACCAGGACGTTTCCGTGATTTCCCAGCGAGCGGTGAATTCCGTCTCCATATCCCGCGGCCAGCACTCCGATTCGCGAGGGCCGCTGCGCCACAAATGCGGAGTCGTATCCGACCCCTGCGCCCGCAGGAACGCTGCGAAGACTGATGATTTTCGATCGCAGACTCATCACCGGCTTCAGCCGCAGCCGAGCTTCTGCTTCATCTCGCAATGCAATCGGATCGTAGCCTGGATGGTAGCCATAGAGAATTGCTCCCGGCCGTACCATGTCCGCCCACGTCTCCGGCCTCGATGCGATCGCCGCGCTGTTCGCCAAATGCACGAGCCCCGGGTCGATTCCCAAGGTACGCAGCCGTTCGACTGCCGCGTAAAACCGCTCCTCTTGTTCGCGCGTCTGCTGGCCAACCGTGGTCTCTGTGAAAACCCCCGAAGAAGCAAAATGCGAAAAAATTCCCGTCAGCTGCAGGTGTTTGCACTTCCCAAGCTGCCGCGCAAAACACTCCACATCTCCGGTAGAAATGCCTAGCCGGTTCATTCCCGAATCAATCTTCAAATGGAACGCTACGCGCTTTTTCCCTCTGCGCCGGGCCGCCACT
>JBGPDI010000110.1:0-15842 GCA_041482215.1 Candidatus Acidiferrum sp.
ACTGCCAGTCTTACGATTTCTCAGGCTACAGTCTCGGGCACTGGGTTTTCTATGACCGGCCTCACCGTTCCTGCCACCATAGCTGCCGGGAGCAGCACTACTCTTACAGCCAAATTCGCTCCCACGGGCTCGGGTCCGCTCAGCGGTTCGATCTTGTTAACCAGCAACGCGCCGGGATCTCCGCTTACGATTCCTTTGAGTGGGACCGCTGCCACCGCCACCAAACTCCTTGCAGCAAACCCAGTGAGCCTGAGTTTTGGCACTGTGAATATTGGTAGCAACAGCCTTCTGAATGCGACGCTGACAAACACCGGCAACTCAAACGTGACAATCTCCAGCGTCTCGATCAATGGTTCAGGCTTTACCGATACAGGGCTCACAGCCAACACGGTTCTGACTCCCAATCAATCGGTCACGCTCCATGTGACATTTGCACCAGCGGGAACTACCGGGGTCTCAGGGAGCGTCACTGTGACCAGTGACGCCTCCAACTCTCCCCTTACCATCTCTCTATCCGGCTCGGGTTCGCAACCCGTACAACACTCAGCCGCTCTAACGTGGACCAGCAGTACATCGGCGGTGGCGGGCTATCGTGTCTACAGGGGTACCGTAAGTGGTGGACCCTACACGCTCTTGAACGGTTCCCTCGTCACCGTTGCCACCTACACGGATACCACAGTAGTGTCGGGGCAGACCTATTACTACGTGACAACTGCCGTTGACTCCAGCAGCAACGAGAGCGTTTACTCCAACGAGATCTCGGCCACAATTCCATAGCACGGCAGAGCTTGGCGGACGAGATCTGGCTGGATTCCAGTGTCCGAATCTTGTTCGCCCCTTCTTTGCTAATGAGCTGGCATCCCGGCGTCGGAATCACCCTCTTGGGAGGGGGCTGCGTACTTTCCTCCTCGACCATCTGACCGTGGGATGTCCGTGGACCGCTATCCCTAAGGTATGCAGTTATTTGCCATACTTTTACGCTGCGCTTCTCACTCCTGTAACACCCTGTTTATAGCCACCTTGCAGTCCCTTGAAAACGAAGCACTTGACAGCTGAGCTCTTTGGAACCATAGTTGCACTGCCCTAGGTGGGTTCACCTGCGTCCCATCGGCCCGGAGGACTATTTATGCGTCTAAAGCAGCTTGCTTGGCTGCTCCCCATGCTCTTGATTGTCGCCCTGCCTGCTAAGGCCGACCAAGACTATGTGTATGTGAACGGCTCTTACGCGTCCATCAGCAATGGGTATGCGATCGGTCCATACGGGGGAACTCTGAACGGTTCTCCTACACAGTTCTACTGCGTTGATTTCAACGATCAGATCTCCGGGAACACTGGTTGGTTCGCCAACGTCACGTACCTTACCAGCCCCACCGGTTATTCCAATACGCTTCAAGGCAACCAAACCTTCTATTTGCAGGCTGCTTGGCTCATCACACAGATGATGAACCCAAACAATAGCCAAGCTCTAGATGCGCAGTTGCAGTGGGCTATTTGGTTCCTTTCCTTAACTCCCCAACAGCAAAAAAATACCGCTTTCCCCGACTACGCGACGGATGTGTCCTGGGACAATAAGGCCTTGGCTGCTGTTACGGACCCTAAGGGTGGCTTCTCTGTAACCGGCTGGGAGATCCTTACTCCTAAGGGTGGTTATGGCCAAGAATTTCTTGTTCCTGGCCCTGGAGCCGCTACTCCCGAGCCAAGCACTATCGTCCTTCTCTTTGCAGGTTTGGCTGCATTCTTGCTTCTCGCTCATAAGAAATAAACCGGCTCGGTCGAATCGGTTCAGACTTTTGCCGTGCGATCCAGTTTACGAAACGTGGGCCTCAATGGCCCACGTTTCTATTTAAATTGGTGTGGTTGTCTCTATTACCTTTGGTGGTTCCAGTTGCAGTTCCCCTGAGCCCGCTTCGATGACACCCCGATAGCCTAACGCATAACTGCGAAGAATCGGAGCAGTCTCACACTGCTAGCGTTTGTAAATTCTCAATGTCTACCTACCCTAACTGTCATCCCTCCTCACAAAAAAGTGGGAGCGATCTCCCCCCTTGTGCCGTGACACTCGAGGTGGGACCGCATGTTTGCCCCAATTCGTTGCGCAAAAGAAGCAATTTAGTTTTCCACCGATTTCTTGCCCATTAGATTGATTTTTTGGAAGATACAGATTACAGGCAATTTATCTGCGCACTAATTGGACACTTGGATTGGCCTCTGAGATGCACAGTTAGTCCGCAGATTGGGAGGTGTGTAATGACGTCTGCTCGCTACGTCCGTTTGGCTGTACTTTTGGCTGTCCTTCTGGTGGGTTTCTCATCCGTAACATATGCGGATACCACCCCAGTGGACCCCAAAATGGTTGTCAGCGATCCAACCTGCGGCCTTGGCTGCACGGTGGTCGAAGGTACAACCTTTACGTTTAGTTCCAATGGCATTGGGGGGGGAATCACGACGTTTGAAAACGCCTCAGATTCCAGTTGGTCGAGTCTCCTGATCGAGACCACCGGCATTTTGGCTAGTAATGTCAATGCCAGTTCCCCACTATTCGCGAATCCCACCCAAGTGTTCAATATTGGCGATTTGCTGGTCATCTATTTCTCTGGAGTCAGTGGCCCTGAGTGCTTTGAAGGGTGCTTTCCTGGGATATCAAACCAATCGGACCAAAACGTCTTCACGATAAATCTTAACGATGATATCAATGATGTCCCCAATACTGATCCAGCTGGCTCCGGGGGATGGGGTCCGAATCTTGGCTTTACGGCGGAGGCAAACGTTCCCGTTCCCGCTGTTCCTGAACCTGCTACGCTGACTCTGATGGCTGCAGGATTGGGAACATTCTTGGCCAAGAAAAAGCTCAGCAGCCGCAAGCCATCTCAACCACTTACCTAGTTTCCTGCCTTTGTAAATTTCTTCACGAGCACTTCGAACTGGGGGAGTCTTTGCAACTCGCCTAGTTCGGGGTCGTTCTTTGCTTCCTCTAACGAATATCCCTTCTGCAGGGCCGCATCCAAAGTGTTCAATGATTCCGTCTTTCTGTCTGCCAAGCAGTAGACTACCGCTTGGCTGTACAACATGGAAACATTCTCCGGTTCGATCGAACGTGCATGCTGGATGAAACTCAGCGCATGCGCTGAGTCTCCTTTCTTGGCGTGGTAGAGGGCCAGATTTTCCAGTGTGCTGGCCGAGCGGGGGTCTACCTTTAGATCTTTGTACGCGAGCGTGATGGCCTTATCGTAAGTAGCCACTGATTCTTGCTTCTTTCCGGACCAGCGGAAAGCATCTGCCAGGTTACCCACGTAGGTTTGGTCGTTGGGGCTCATCTCTACGGCCTTCTCAAACATTTTGACGGCATCATCGTATCGCTTGACGTAAAAATAAGCCGTGCCTAGATTGGAGTACGTCACGCTGTTCTGCTCAAGCTCCAGTGATTTCTGAAACACAGGAATGCACTCGTTCCATTTATCTTGCTGAAAGTAAACTGCACCCATATTCCGATAGGCGGCGGCATTGCGGGGATCAAGCTGAGTGACGTGCTGAAAGGCCTCCAGCGCTTTCTGATTGTCCCCGAAGCGGTAATACGCTGTTCCGAGTGCGTTCCAGTTGAACCAATAGTATGGACTAACTTCAATCCCTTTTTGATATGCCTGGATCGCTTCTTCCTTCCGGCCGCTGGCGCGGTAAGCATCGCCCAGTCGCCGATATCCCTCGTCTGAGTTGGGGGCCAGCTCTATGGCCCTACGCAGTTCGGCGATAGCTTCGGAGGACTTCCCAGTTGCACTATAAACGCTACCTAGCGCGGTATGAACCTCCGCCAGATTGTCGTTCAACCGATCGGCCTGTTGACTCGCGGATAGGGCTTTGTCAGTCCATGCCGTATCCTTCTTCTCTCGATACATTCTTAGGCTGGCATCGGCCAACCCCGTATATGCCAGCGCAAAGCCCGGATCCTTCTTGATCGCCCCTTCAAAATATCCAATTGCTGTTTGCACATTGCTGACCTTCAATTGCCCACCCATCGCGTTCCGGCCGCGCAGGTAAAGGTCATAAGCCTCGATATTCTCCGTGGGATGGGACGCGGCGCGGGCCAGATCGTCATTGCTCGGCTTGACGACTAGCGCGTCCACCAGCTGCGCATACATCTGGTCCTCAATCGTCAGCAGATCGCCAGTCACCCCAGCGAATTCCTTGCTCCACACCAGCCGATTCTCACCCACGTTCTCCAGGTTGACGGTCACCCGCAGGTTATCTCCGGACCCCTGCACCGTCCCGCGTACGATCAAATTCACACCCAGCTGCTTCGCTACTTGTGGAAGAGGAGTGTTTGGGTCCGTCTTGGCAGCCGCGGTCGACGACGCTAGGCGCACATCCTTCAGTTGGAACAGCTTTGCTGACATGGCTTCGACCAGCCCATCTGCTACGTACCCGAGTGAGGTTTGGTCCCCGAGTACGCGAAATGGCAATACAGCGATAAATTTTGCCTGCGATACCGGTGCAAGACCGTTTGCGCCTAGCCCGGTGCTGCCGCCAGCTGGACCACCAAAAACCCAATGCCTTGTCTTGGGAATTGCAAAAAACAATGCGACCAGAATCAGCAGCCCGCCTCCAACCGCGTACCACCAGCGTTTTTCGACCACTGGGAGGTTGATCTGTACCGTCCGCGAAACAGCAGAAGGAGGTGGAAGCGAAGGGCTGCGTCCGGCATCCAGGTCGGCCAAGATCTCTTTGGCGCTCTGATAACGGTCGGCCGGTTCTTTCTCGAGGCAGTGCATGATCACCCGCCCCACATACTCCGGTAGCGCGGGATTGACGAGCTTCACGTCCTTGGGCGTTACTTGGACTCGTTGATACATCAACTGCCAAGTCGATTCTCCAGAAAAGGGCGTTCCCCCGGTCACCATTTCGTAGAGCACTAGGCCCAAAGCGTACAAATCACACCGGCTGTCGACCGGTTTTCCTTCCACCTGCTCCGGCGACATGTAGCGCGGCGTGCCCATTACTGCGCCAGTGCGCGTCATTCCCATCTTTGCGGTTTCAAATGATGTAGCCAGCCCGAAGTCGGAAACGAAGACTTGGTCATTACTTCCGACCAGGACGTTTTGCGGCTTGAAGTCACGATGCACAACGCCCTCGGAATGAGCGGCATCCAGCGCCTCGCACAATTGTCTGGCGATTTTAAGTGACCTCTCCAGAGGGAGTGGCCCCTCCGCCCTCAGCACCTGGTTCAAGTCCTGGCCTTCGATGAACGCCATGGAAATGAACTTCACTCCATCGACCTCGCCAAGGTCGTGGATGCGCAGAATGTTTCTGTGTGAAATCTTGCTGGCGAGCAGTAACTCCTGCTTAAAGCGCTGTGTTAGCAGGGGATCGTTAACCAGATCTGGCTGCAGGGTCTTGAGAGCTACCGTGCGGGATAGATCCTTATCGAAGGCCTTATAGACCTTCCCCATTCCCCCCGCGCCAAGTAGCTTTTCGATTCGAAACCTCGGCCCGAAATCCATCCCGGGTTCCAGACCCCCCGGAACGCTCGTCGAACTGCCCCCCCTGCTTTGCGTGGGTGGCCTGCTGCCGGCCGCTGCCGGTGATTCGTCACTCCTTTGCCCAACCCCTCCCGGACCAAAGCCGTCCATCGTACGATCGTCCATGGGAACGGCTCCGGAAGGAGTCTTGCTCAGTATCGACACCCCCGCTCTATCTGGCGGCCGGAACCCCGCTGAGGGAGCAACGCCGTCCATTGTTTTGTCGTCTGGAGCATCCAATCGAGAAGACGGTCGGCTGGTCGAGGTTGACTTCCGCTTTTCTCCTTCATCTGGCGGAACTCCACGGTCGCCGCTATCAATGGCGTTGTCCGCCTTAGGCAGCTCCAAGACAGCTCCGCAGTGTCCACAACGCACTGCGTGGGCGGAGTTTTCAGTTTTGCACGAAGGACAGATCATGATTGAGGGCTAACTAAACGGCCACCATCCGGCAGATTATCCTGTACGAATCAGCTAGTCAGCAAGCAATATCTATCGTTTTGGTGTGATTCAAGATACGAATCGCTTAATATTCCGTTCGCTCTGCCAACTTGGATTGTGTCCTAAACCCCAGCAAGCAACAAATCGCTGTCTCACAAATTCTCTGGAAGGCCACTTCTGGCTGCATTGAGTATCACCGCAGATTTTCGCAGTAACAGAATTTACGCTTCGTTTGTTTCACCCACGCTGAAGTACGTGCAATCCGGATGGTGAAACGCCAGCGCGCTCACACTCGCCTCCGGATCCATCATGAATCCCTCTGTAAGCTGCACGCCGATCTCTTCGGGCTTCAACAGTTTCCAAAGCCCTTCCTGATCTTCCAGATTTGGGCATGCCGGATAACCAAAGCTGTAGCGCTTCCCGCGATAGCGCGAAGTATATCGCTGTGCCATGGTCATCTCCGGCGCATCGGGAAAACCCCAGTCCTCGCGAATGCGCCGGTGCAGCCATTCCGCGCAACCTTCCGCGGTTTCAATTGCCAGTGCCTGCAAACCGTGCGATTTGAAATAGTAGCCGTCGTTCTTCGCTTTTTCCGCCCGATCGCGAATTCCTTCGCCTGCCGACACAACAAAAAGTGCCACGTGGTCGCGGCTGCCATTCTTCGGTGGCAAAACATAATCGGCTAAGCAAAGAAAATCGCCCTGCCGTTGCCTGCCAAATCGAAATGTATGTAGCGGCTCTTTCGCACTGGGTGCAAATAGGTGCAGCGCATCGCCGTCGGCTTCCGCTTCGAAAAACTGCCACACCGCGCGGATCTTCATGAAGTCCGCGGCTTCCTTCTTCACCTCTTCCATGCTCTCGAATAGCTCCACAGCCTTCGGCTCACGTTCCGCCAATCTCTTCTCAAAGTCGCCGCGGAAGCCCATATGCCGCCCGTACAGCATGAAGGGGTTAATGTAGCCCCACACTTCGCGCAAGTCCGGTACCAGTCGTACTTTGCGCTCCAGTGTCGCAACGCTTGGAATTGGCAAGTCCGTTCGAACGCGCGGCGACCGCGTCACCGTCGGAATCTCTTGTACAGTCACGACAGTTGATACATTCGCGCCATTTCCGATTGACGTGTGCGTCCGCAGCACGCCATCGCGCGTCGCGGGATCCATCAACTCGTTCATCAGCCGCAGTCCGGTCATCGCATCTTTTGCGTAGCACACTGCTTTCCCGTAACTCGGAGCAATCTTCGTCTGTGTGAACTTTGCCGAAAGCGCCGCGCCGCCCACCAGCATCGGTATCTCGATCCCCGCATCTTTTAAGTCGTTCGCGGTAATCACCATTTGTTGCGCGCTCTTCACCAGCAGCCCGGACAATCCGATCGCGTCTGGCCGGTGTTCCAGATAGGCCTTGATCAATTCCTCCGGCGGCACCTTGATCCCCAGATTCACCACGTCGTAGCCGTTGTTTTTCAAAATGATCTCCACGAGGTTTTTCCCGATGTCGTGGACGTCACCCTTCACCGTCGCCAGCACCACTTTTCCGCGCTTCGCCGTATCTGCTTTTTCCATAAACTGCTCGAGGTGGCTCACCGCCGCCTTCATCGCTTCCGCCGATTGCAAGACTTCCGCCACGATCAGCTCATTCGCGTTGAAGAGCCGGCCAACTTCCGCCATTCCTGCCATCAACGGCCCGTTCACGATATCCAGCGGCGCTGCCCCATCCCCTCGCTTCTTATCCAGATCGGCGATCAGTCCGTCCCGCGTGCCTTCAATAATGTAATTCGCCAGCCGCTCGTCCAGCGGCACGTCCGCCGCGCGCGCCTTTTCTTTTTTCTTCGCGGTCCGGAAGTGTTCTGCAATAGCCGCGATGTAGTGCTGATTCACCGCCGCGCGTTGTTCCTTATTCTGTTTGCGCCAGTCGGCAGGAACATCCCTCAACAACGCGGCATTCGAATGATCCGCAGGCACATCCTTCGGCGGATGCGAGAACAGCAGATTTTCCGCGAGCTCCCGCTCGTGCGGCGGAATCGAAGCAAATCGCTCCAGCTTTTCCGTATTGACGATGGCAAGGTCCAGTCCCGCCTTCGTGCAGTAGTACAAGAAAACCGAATTCACCACTTCGCGCGCACCCGCGGGCAGCCCAAACGAAACATTCGAAATCCCCAGAATCGTTCGAACGTCCGGCAGTGCCTGCTTGATCAGCCGGATGCCTTCGATCGTCTCCACCGCGCCGCCGATGTAATTCTCATCGCCCGTCGCGCATGGAAACACCAGCGGGTCGAAAATAATATCTTCCGGTCCTAGCCCGTATTTTTCCGTCAGCAGCTTGTATGAACGCTGCGCAATCGCTAGTTTCCGCTCGCGCGTAAACGCTTGCGCCTGCAGCTTGTCTTCATCAATGCAGCCCACCACCACCGCCGCGCCAAATTCATGCGCAATCGGCACCACGCGCTCGAATTTTTCCTCGCCATCCTCCAAATTGATCGAATTGAGGATCGCTTTGCCCTGGCAATACGTCAGCGCCAGCTCGATCGCCGTCGGATCGGTGGTGTCAATCATCACTGGCGCCTTCACTTTTCGAATCAGCTTTTCATAGAACGGCGGAATGTCTTTCTTTTCATCCCGCTCCGTACTTTGCAGGCACACGTCCACGATATGCGCGCCGCCACGCACCTGCCGCCGGGCAATCTCGCTCGCTTCTTCCCACTTATCTTCCGCAACAAGATTCTTAAAAAGTCGCGAACCAATCACATTGGTCCGCTCTCCCACTAGCAGCGGCCGTGTGCTCTCCTCCGCTTCAATCGTTTCAATTCCCGAGTACACCGCCCGGTGCATCTCCGCAGGCCGTTGCCGCGGCTTCTTGCCCTCCGTCATTTGCGCAATCGCACGAATATGTTTCTCTGTCGTCCCGCAGCATCCGCCCACGAAATTCAACCAGCCATGATCTGCAAACTTCTCCAGCTGTGCTGCCAGCGTCGTCGGAGTTTCCAGGTACTTGCCTTCCTCATCCGGCAGTCCCGCATTCGGATAGCAGGAAACGTACTCGCTACTCAGCTGGCTCAACGTTCGAATGTGGTCCGTCATGAACTCCGGCCCCGTCGCGCAGTTCATCCCGAATGCCAGCGGCTTCGCATGCCGCAGCGACGCCCACAGGGCCTCGATCGTCTGTCCGGCCAGCATCGTGCCCATGGCCTCGATTGTGGCGGAAATGATGAATGGAATCTCCGCGCCAATTTCCTTCGATAGCTTTCGAATCGCAAGGATCGCCGCTTTAATGTTCCGCGTATCCTGGCAAGTCTCCACCAGCAGTAAATCCACGCCGCCTTCCACAAGACCCTTTGACTGTATGTAGTAAGCCTCGCGTAGCTCTTCGAATGTCACCCCGCCTGTAACCGTGATCGCCTTTGTGGTCGGTCCCAGGGAACCCCCGACGAACCGCGGCTTACCCGGAGTGCTGATTTCATCCGCAGCCTGCCGCGCCAGCTCAGCCGCGCGCTTGTTTAGGAAATGCGCGTCCGCCGCCAATCCATACTCGGCCAAAACAATCGGCGCCCCTCCAAACGTATTGGTTTCGACGATGTCCGATCCCGCCTCAAAATACTTCCTGTGAATATCCAGCACCACGTCTGGCCGCGTGCGAACAAGATTTTCATTGCATCCCTCAAGCGCAGCTCCGCCAAAATCCTCCGCGTTCAGGTCGCGCTGCTGCAGCATCGTCCCCATCGCCCCATCAAGCACGAGGATCCGTTGCTCAAGCAACTCGCGTATGGCTTTGGCCGATTCGTTCAGGTCACGCATGCGCTGGAAAGTACCGCTCCTTGCTGTCCTGCCCCACAAAATGCCGTAAATACCATAGAAATCCGTCGTTTCCGGACACCTCCATTTTACCCGGGTTTCCTCGTGGATACCTACGCCCATCCATTGAACTAGTGCTTTTTAGACGCGAATGGCGATTCCGCCGCGCTGAACGGTTAGTCCCCGCAGGCTATATTGTCTTCGGACGGAAAAATGATCTCTTCCATAGCAGTCAGGGAAAATCCACTGCACCCATCCGCTCTGGGACGGTCATACTGCCAAGTACATAGTTGACATATTAGTGAAGGAAAGAACCCGGGGAAATGCATCGTAGCAGTCAGTAGCAACTCGTGAACAGAGACACCAAAGGGCTTGCCCCTTTGACCGGTTTTCAATACTCTTTCGAATAGTGACTACGAAACGCGCCGCCACCAAATTGACCGTTTGCATCCTCTCGCCGCACCCGCTGGTGCTGAGCGAGTTCGAGCGCATTCTGGCGAAATCCCAACTCAAAGTGATCGTCAAGCAGCTGGAATCCACTCTTGCGCCCGATCTGCGCACTCTGGAGCCTCCTAAGGCGCAGGTTTACGTGATTGACGCTCACGCCGCGAAGCCCGCCACTGGCGCGCTCCTTGCCAATATTCTTGAACGTTATCCCGAAGCCCGCCTTATCGTTGTCGGCGAGCAGCACAACGACGCCAACAGTTTTTCGCTCTTGCGCCTCGGCGTGAAGGGTTTGCTCACATACGTCGAAGCCCGCGAGCAATTGACTCGCGCTCTCCCGCTCGTCGCCAGCGGAGGCTTCTGGGTCCCACGTCAGCTACTCTCCGGTTTCGTTGATTCCATTCTTACCGGTCAGGGCCGCCGTCTGAAGACCGATTCCGTCACCAATCTCAGCCGCCGCGAGCAGGAAGTTCTCGATTCGCTGCTCGAAAATCTTTCCAACAAAGAAATTGCCAGCAAACTAAACATTGCGGAACGCACCGTGAAGTTTCACGTTTCAAATCTCCTCAACAAGTTCGGCGTGCGCCGCCGTGCCGATTTGATCCTTCTCACCTTTCAGCGGCGCTTGTCTCAAGCCTGAACTTTCTCAAATTCTGTCGCTGGTGTACCCTTCTCTTGGACGCACATTTCGTCGACTCAAGCAACTTAGATCGCACCCTTTTTAGTTTTTTACCTCGCTACAGGAGAGTCTACAGGTGAATATTCTCGTTACCGGAGCGGCGGGTTACATCGGCAGCATCTGCGCAGAGGTTCTAATTTCGCGTGGCATGTCCGTTATCGCGCTGGACAGCCTTTTGGAAGGCCATCGCCCCGCCGTCCCGCCCGGAGCCACTTTTTGCCAGGTGGATCTCGCGAATCGTCCTCAGCTCGAAAGCGTTTTCACTCAGCACAAAATTGACGCCGTTATGCATTTCGCTGCCGAAGCTCTGGTAGCCAAATCCGTCAGCGAGCCGAGCATCTTCTACGCTACCAACGTCGCCTGCGGAGTCAATCTTCTCGATGCCGTTACGCGCCATGGCATAAAGAAATTCATCTTTTCTTCCACCGCTGCCACTTACGGCGAACCCGAAATCGTTCCCATCCCCGAAGACCATCGCAAAGCGCCCATCAATCCCTACGGCAAATCCAAGCTCACGTTCGAACAAATTCTTGCGGACTATAAACTCTATACCGGGTTGAAGTACGCGACGCTCCGTTATTTCAACGCCGCCGGCGCCTCCAAGGAACGCGGCGAAAATCATCGCGTGGAAACTCACCTCATCCCCCGCGTTCTCGATGCCGCCGCCGGTGGCATCCCCCATGTCGATGTTTTCGGCACGGACTATCCCACGCCCGACGGAACCTGCGTCCGCGATTACATCCACGTCCTCGATATTGCTGATTCTCACGTCCGCGCGCTGGAAGAAATTGACCGCGTCTCCGGTGAAGCCTTCAACGTTGGCAACAGCCGCGGTTTCTCTATCTTGGAAGTCATCGACGCCGCGGAGCGCATCACTGGACGCAAGATTCCTCGCAAACTCGGTCCACGTCGCCCCGGTGATCCGGCCGTTCTCGTAGCCAGCTCCGAAAAGCTGAAGCGTACCCTCGGTTGGGAAGCCTCTCACTCCTCACTCGATGAGATCATCCAGTCTGCGTGGACGTGGAAGCAGAAAAATCCTCACGGGTACGCTTCCTAGGGCGCTATCTTGTTTTAGTCTCCGATGGTGTACCGGATGATGCACCACAACGCCTGGAACCCATCTTTCCAGGTAATCTTTTTTCCTTCTTCGTAGGTCCTGCCCGCGTAGGTTATTGGCACTTCGTAGATCCGCCACTTGTGTTTCGCGATTTTTGCCGTGATCTCTGGCTCGAATCCAAACCGGTTCGATTTGATCTGCACCCCTGCCAGCACTTCTCTCCGGAAAACTTTGTAGCATGTCTCCATGTCCGTCAGCTTCAAGTTCGTAAAAATATCCGAAAGCAGCGTCAGCATCCGATTTGCCACATAGTGCCAGAAGTAATGCACGCGCTGCGGTCCGCTCAAGAACCGTGACCCGTACACCACGTCCGCCTTCCCTTCGATGATCGGCCCCAGCAACACTGCGTAGTCGCGCGGGTCGTATTCCAGGTCGGCATCTTGAACCAGCACGATCTCTCCCGTCGCTTGCGCAAAGCCGCGCCGCAGCGCCGCTCCTTTACCCTGGTTCGGTGCCTGGAAGAAAAATCTTAAATCTCGCACTTCGATCGGATCGCTTCCATCCTGCGCCGGCGCGAACGCTTCGCCATTCGCTTGCCGCGCCGCCATGTTCTCCAGAATCTGCCGCGTTCCATCGGTCGAGCAATCATCCACGATGATCACTTCCTTGCGAATCTCCGTGTCCAGCACGCGTCGCAAGATCTCATCAATCGTCGATTTCTCGTTGTAAACTGGAATCACGATCGAGACCTTCGGATCGTGCAGCGCAGATGGGTTGTGTCTTTGATGGGCCATGATTGTCGAGAGATTGTAGCGGCGCAGCCTCCATCGAGTAAAGGCAACTCGCCTTCAATTGCCGCTCACAGTTACTCCCCGCCTTTCCGGAGTGCTTCAAACCCGCTATCCTTGTAGAGGTTCGCATTTACCGGCGCGTAGATTTTCTCTTTTTTGTGATCCCTGCGCTCTTTGCGAACTCTGTGTTACGTGTTTTTCTTAGCCTGCTATGTCTACTTTCTTCATCGAACAATTCGGTTGCCGCGCCACCCAAGCCGATGGTGCCGCACTCGAGCGCCAGTTGCTCGACCGTGGCTGCACCTCCGCCACTACCGCTGTCGCCGCTGACATCATCGTTGTCAACACTTGCACCGTCACCGCATCCGCCGACGCCCAAGCCCGCGATGCCATTCGAAAGTTCCACGCCTCCAATCCCGGCGCTCGCGTTATCGTCACCGGCTGCTACGCCCAGCGTGCCCCCGAGGAGCTCGCCGCCCTCCCCGGCGTCTCCTGGGTCGTCGGCAATTCCCACAAACCCCAAATCCCCGACCTAGTCAATTCGCTCTCCACCGCCGCGCCTGCCCCTGCCGAGTCCGCAAACGATTTTTTCCCCATCGCCGCCTTGCAGCCTGATTCCGCCGTCCCCTTCCATTCCTTTGTAGTGGCGCAGCATGCTGCGCCCCAGCTTGGCAAGATCCTAGCGGGCGACATCTTTGACACCACAGAATTTCTCTCCGCCCCCGTCCTCGGTGGAGAAGGGAATCACACCCGCCCCACCCTAAAAATTCAAGACGGCTGTGACTCTCGCTGTTCCTACTGCGTCATCCCCTTTGTTCGCGGAAAAAGCCGCAGCCTCCCTCCCGCCACCGTCGTCCAGGAAATCTGTCGCCTCGCCGAATCAGGTTTCCGCGAAATCGTTCTCAGCGGCATCAACCTCGGCACCTACGGCCGCGATCTTTCCCCTCGCGTCGAGTTCGAAGATCTCCTATGCCGCATCCTCTGCGAAACCACTGTCGAGCGCCTCCGCATCAGTTCCATCGAGCCGCTCGACGTCACCCAAGACCTCGTCGATCTTTTTGCCGGGACCGATCGCATCGCCCAACATTTCCACATGCCGTTGCAGTCCGCCTCCGACCGTATCCTCGCCGCGATGCACCGCTGGTATCGCGCCGAGCATTACGCCCGCCGCGTCGAACTCATCCACGAACGCCTCCCCCATGCCGCTATCGGCGCCGACGTCATCACCGGTTTCCCCGGCGAATCCGAATCCGATCACGCCGCAACGCTGGTTTTCATCGAAAGCCGCCCCTTCACCTATCTCCACGTTTTCTCTTTTTCAAAACGCCCCGGCACCAAAGCTGCCCATCTTTCGAACGAAGTCCCAGCCGCAACCATCAAGCGCCGCGCCCGCGAACTCCGCACCCTCAGCGAAAAAAAATCCGCCGCCGCGCGCCATTCCCAACTCGGCCGCACCCTCCGCGTCCTAACCCTCCGCCGCGATGACCATCCTGACGTCGAAACGACGCCCGCCCTCTCCAGCAATTATCTGAAAGTCCGCCTCAGCGGCATTTATCCCGCCAACACTTGGTTTGATGTTTTGATTTCAGATGAAATTGGAACCACTCTGGAAGGTGAACCGCTTCTTTCCTGCTCTGTGCCCTCAGCGTCTCTGCGTTAAGCTTGGTTTTTCTTCTCTGTGTTCTCTTTGCTCCGTCCTCCATGTCCGGCGCCTGCCCCGACCCGCTCGGAGTGTTAGACCTTTTTCTTTCTCTTCTCTGCGCTGACTCAGCGATCTCTGCGTCTCTGCGTTATCTTTCTCTTCTATCCCTCGAAAATCACCTGCGCCAGCGCCTGACTCTCCGTATGCGTAATGCTCAGCGCCACACTCTTCACCCCAATTTGCTCCGCAATCTTCGCCGCCTCCCCCGCAATCGCCAAAGTCGGCCGCCCGCTCGTCTCCCGCACCACTTCCAAATCCACCCATCGCACCCCACGCCGCCAACCCGTCCCCAGTGCCTTCATTGCCGCTTCTTTCGCCGCAAAACGCCCCGCATACCGCTCATATTTATTCTTAAACCGCTCGCAATACTCCCGCTCTCGCGCCGTATATATCCGCCTCAAAAATGTTTCCCCATAGCGCTCGATCGCCTCCCGAATCCGCCCCACCTCGGCCAAGTCCACGCCCATTCCTATGATCAAGTGCCCCCCGTAGCGGCGGGTCCTTAGACCCCCATTTGGAGTGCGGCAGCCCAGCTGCCGCTTTTACGATCGCACCTAAAAACAAATCACTCTACAACGCCACGATCTCGCGGCACGCCCAAAACACGCTGCATGCCTCTTGGCATTATACTGATATCTCCATGCCGCCCACGAAAACAGCAAAACCCCGCCACAAGCCCCGCAAAGTGGGGGAGACACTCCTGTCTGTCCACTCCGCCCAGTTCAATTCTGCCTGGATCACCGTAAGATCTCGCGGTCTCCAAATCCTCCAAGCCCCCGCGCTCGCAAAACTCCCTTGGCTAATCCATGGCTTCAGCACCAAGCCCGGCGGCGTCAGCTCTCTCAACAAAGAGAAACTCCTCAATCTTGGCTTCACCGAATGGGACACCAAAGAGAACGTCCTCGAAAACCGCCGCCGCTTCCAATCTGCCCTGGGCGCCGCCAGCCTAAAACTCGTCACCCTGAAACAAATCCACTCCGACGCAATCCACCTTTTCGACACAAGCCGTAGCCCCGCCGACCCTTGCAACGGCGATGCCTCCATCACCAACCGTCCCGGCCTCCTCCTCGGCGTGCAAACTGCCGACTGCGTCCCTATTCTCCTCGTAGACCCCCAAAAACGTGCCATCGCCGCCATCCACGCCGGCTGGCGCGGCACTCTCGCCCGCATTGTCGTCAAAGCCATCGGCAAAATGCAAATGCAATTCAAATCCAACCCTGCCGACCTCCTCGCCGCCATCGGCCCCTCCATCGGAGGCTGTTGCTACGAAGTCGGCACCGAAGTCGCCACCCAATTCCTCTCCCAATTTGCCGAAGCTCCCGAATGGTTCGACGAATTCCGCACCGGCGACGAACCCAATCCCATCCAGTGGCTCAACATGATGCCCCCCGGCCACCAGCCCCCGCCCAAGAACGTCCTGCTCGACCTTCGCAAAG
>JBGPDI010000111.1:0-15730 GCA_041482215.1 Candidatus Acidiferrum sp.
AAATAATCCGCTCATTTGGTTTCCATTCTTGACTCCAACTCTTCCATGCGGCAACAGATTTCGCGATGCAGGCTGAATCCGCGGCCAAAGTCTTTCGTCCAAGCCTTGCAATTTCAAATTCAACGCCACTACCCGTTGTAATAGGTGTAGAGATTGCCTGTGAAAATCACTAAAGCTATTGCTCCAACAACGCCACATTCCATCCACAGCACGATAAGCCGGGAACGATCTTCCCGGGGCGTGCTTAGGCGGGGAATGCCGACCAGCAAACGAGCAGGAAGTACGCCTTCCAGATCTTTCTCCTGGCGGAACCGCACGTCGGTCAATTCAAGAAAAGTAGCAATTCCCAGTCCCAGAACCGTCCCCAGACCCAACCCCACAAGACTGATCAGGAATCGATTTGGGGCCGAAGGCTTGTTGGGCAGCTTTGGCGGATCAATGATTCGGAACTGTTGACCCTGCTGCTGCTGTCCGAGGCTAGTGGCAAGTTGTGATTGCGTTTGCTTCTGAAGAAGCGAGTTGTAATTGAATTTGGCTTCATCAAAACCCCGAGAGAAAACGGCTAGCTCTTGCTCCGTTTCCGGAGTCATATTCAGGCGAGATTGATAGAGGGTAGTTTGTAACTCAAGGTCCTTAGCGTGCTGTTGCTCGTTCTGGATCTCCAATTGATTGGCCTTCAATTGGCTTTGGAGCTGCATCACTGCTGTCGGCGAGCCACGCTGTAGTCCTTCTGCGGCCGAGAAGTCAATCGGACTTGTCGCTTTACTGGTCTGATGATTGGAAGCAATCTCCCCTTCCGTTTGTTTCCTCAGCGCCTCATTCTTGGCGATCTTATCTTTCAATTCGATGATGTCTGGGTGATCGTCTGTATAGCGGCTACGCAAATCCTGGATTCGAACGCGCAGATTCTGAAGTTCCTTATCCAATATCTGCGTGGAAAGCGCGTTTGAGTCTCCACCTAGACTCGCTTGTGCCGATTGATACTGCTGCAACAACGATTCCAGATAGATCTTCTGCTGCTTCGAAGTGTCCAACGCATGTTGAGTACTCGCCAATTGTGCTTGCAGACCCGCCAGGATCTGGACGTTGCTTTGCAACTGGCCTGGCAGGTTTCCAGCGTGTTTGGTCCTGAATGTTGAGACTTCCGCTTCCTGTTGCTCCATTTTCGTGCGCGCATCTGCCAGTTCGTTCACCAGGAACGCTGTTGTATTCTCGGAGAGCTGCCTCTGAGCTTTAACATTTTCGTTGATGAAGAGCGATGTCAGCTCACTATTTACCTGCTGTGCCAATTCCGGCGTATCAGCTGAGTAGTGAATCTTAAAGGTCACGAACTCTCCTCGGTATCCCGGCGATCCTATGAGCTCGATCTTGATGTCGTTCCGCATCATATCGACTGGATCCTTCGGTTTAAAAAAAGCGCTGAACCGGGGAGGCGTTGCATACAGCTTAAAGTGCTCTATGATTCCCTGAAGGCTGGAACGGCTTAGAACCTGCTGCGTTGTGCTCTGCAGGCGATTTTGAAGATTTACATTTACGTTCTCCATGACGTATTGGTCGGACACCTTCTGCTGTTCAGCGGAGATAAGCGCATCCGACTGATAGGTAGTCTGCAAGAACCAGCTAAATCCCCATACCGCCAGCCACGACAGAAAAAGTGGAAGCACAATCCACCAACGCCTCCGCAAAATGATGGCGACGTACTCTTCCCATCCGCGTTGAACCCGCTCATCTTGTTTGTCAGACATTCCTATTTTCTCCGTGGGAATCCTGTCTTGGGCTTACAAGTCAAAATAGTCGATGTTTAGTTAACAAACTCTGCGCACGTGCTCGTGATTTCTCCCGCACCGTCTATCGGAATAAGATCGGTCGCAGGCCAAAATTGAAACCGGCGGAAATCTCGTGGCTAATGAAATTGGTTCCACAATTCAGGGTATTGCAGGTGGCAGCGTTTATTGCCTGTAACCGTGCGCCATAACCCACAAAAAAAGCGGTCCCAGGACGCAATTGATGATTGACGCGAACCGCGACGTACCAGGAGTTGTAATTCTGATTGCTCAAGTTAGCGGCAGACTCTACGAGTCCGCGATTTGTCGCGTAACCCATCGCGGCCGAACCTTGCCATCTCGGGTTCAATTTTCTCTCAACACTCGCCTCTACCTGACTCGTCTGCGCGCCGAACAGCACTCCGCTCCCCCCGGTCACCATGCGATCGTAACTAAGTAGAAGTTTGGTGCGATCCAACTGATAACTGACTGCGCTATTCGCAGCCCATGAAAGGCGGTTCGCGGAACCTGGCACCAAGCCCTGAAGTATTACCATGCTGGGGCCGGCCGCGACGTGGAAACTCATTCTTCCCGTCAAATAGCGCGCATAACCAAGCTCCACCACGTGTTCCCTGATTCCCTCAGGAAGATACGTATACCGGAAAGCATCGAACTGGTAGATCACCGCAGCCGAGCTCTGTGGACTGAGCGCGTAGTTGTACCCTGTTTGGAGTGTCCCCTGCGTGCTGTTGATGTAGCCTGCCCCCATGAAATTCAGCATTCCGAAAGAGCCGGAGGCAGTCCACGAAGAGCGCGGGCTAAGCTGGTATTCAATCTGCGAGACTGCCGTATTGCTCAATCGTGGAACCATAATCGTTGGAATAGTCTGACTGGGAGTCAGAGAGCTATTCAGCGTGGGATCAAACTCCAAAACGCCGTTCACGAATGCCAGTCCTCCGATGCCTCCAAATCCAAAAGGAGATTCCGAGAGATAGCTGGCCTGGTCGTCTACCAAAAGTGACCAGCGCTGCCATTTGTAGTTGTAAGACAATTCCAGATCCTGCACGGCCGAGTTTAGGTACGACGAGAGCATCGCGCCGCCCGTGTAGTGCACAAGCAGTTCGGAGCGCTCTGACACGCGATTCAAATCCAGCGTACCGAGCAGATAGCTGTAGGCTGTCGGCGTGCCGTAACCTGAAGGAGAAGAACTCGTAGCCATCTGCGAGATTACATTGATGCTCGGGACCAAGAAGTTGCGGGCGCCCAGAACAGGCCCAAGTGTCGGTTCCTGCACTCCACTTAACGGCCGATTATTGCCTGCTATCTGGGGTTCCTCAGATGTCTCTGGAGGGGCGTTCAGCGACAATATGCTGGTGCTTCCGGCCGGCAAGGGTGCTGGATAAGGTGCAACTGGTTGCGCGCGCGGATCGTTCTTGGCTGTATCGGTTTCTTGGGCCTTGACCACCGGCACATACAACACTGCCGCAAGAAGCACCAAATCTCGAATGCGTGTCATCATGGCCATAGGATCCCTTACGGCACGACAATCGTATCGCCTGGCTTTAGCAGAACGTCTTGTTGAGACATGCGCCCGCTAACGACTGCCTTGTAGTTGACCGGGAACATTTTGTGCTGACCATTTTCAGTGCGCATGACGTAGATCTTTTTCATCTTGGCGAACGGGGTGAGTCCTCCAGCAATCGAGAGTGCTTGCACCGCAGTCATGTCGGGCACTAGCGGATAGGCTCCCCCGCGAGTGACTTGCCCCAAAATGTAAATCCGCTGGCTGCTCATTTGCGCCACGATCACGGTTACCTTCGGATGTATGACTGTCGCGCGCAGCCTTTCCACGATTTCAGAACTAAGCTGGGTTGGAGTTAATCCCGCGGCCTGTACGTCGTTTAGCAAAGGCAGAGAAATCTTTCCATCTCGGCGCACTGGGACGGTGCGGGAGATTTCCGGCTCCTTCCAGACATCAATGATGAGGACGTCCTCGGGGGCGATGGAGTAGTCTAGACTCTCGGTAGCTGGCTTCGGAGACGGCAAAGCGCCATCCCCAGCGGTCACCAGCCTGGCGCTTTCGCCCTTGATGTTATTTTGCGTCGGTCCTTGAGCCTGCACCTGCATCGAACACAAAACTAGCGATATTGCTGCCGTCAAATACAGCCACTTCCTCATGCCATCCTCCGTTGGGAGTCTCGCTTCGACTCACGGACTTTCATCTTGATCTGCTTCAATTTGGTTTGCATTGTCGTGTCACAAATCTGGCCTGTCCACAGTCCGGATCGACTCCCTAGGTTACCGCCTCCAGGGAGTTCAATTGCTCGGGACGATCATCACGGTTGTTGGCATTGCTCATCTTGCGCGCTTGTCCGCAATCCCATAATTCAAGCTAGAGCAACGACTCCAGTTTCTCGTGCCTGCCGCGAACCATCTCCGTGCCCAACGTGGGATTCATGTACTCGTGGAGCGATTACTGCCTCCACTTGGAACGCTGCAACTTCGATGGCCGCTGCCGTCCCCAATATCTCCACAGATAGCACCAACCGAGAAATATTCTTCTTTCGCACTAAGATCCCTACGATCCCGGCTAAGGATCCGCATTTGATCCTCACTCGCTGGCCGCATTCCAGGTAAGGATGGGCTTCCACCCGCACCCCGCTTTCGACAACTCGTCGAATCGCATCAATTTCAACATCCGGAATTGCGGCTGGTTGGCCTGCACTTGACACAAGGCCATATATCCCTGGCGTCGTTATGATCTGAAGCCGGCGTTGGATATCCCCTTTCAGGAATACGTAGCAAGGAAACAACGGCAATAAGAGTGCCCTCTTCCGGTCCTTCCAGTCGTGGATGGTTGTGTAAAGCGGAAGAAACGTGTTAAAACCTTTACCGGTGAGTATGTGAGCCACCATCTTTTCGTGCTGATGCCGCGTGTAGACCGCATACCAGGGGGACTCAAAACTCTGGATTCCGGTCGAGGATGTTGGATCAAATGGCATAGAGCTCCGCTCTGTGACTTACAGTCCTGAGTACTGTAAGTCACTGATAGCATTTCACTTACAAAAACCTTCAACTCCAAACTCTTTGTAGCGCTCGGCCCCGGCCGCAAAATCTCTGGCGCCTTCGCGCCGCTAAATTCCTCGAGAGATCCGTCCCCCACTTTGAAACCAGACGATCTCTTCAGTATTGAACTGCAAAGCCGCCTGTTAGCATTCCACGCTCGGCGGGGCATTGCTCGACTCGAAGGACTGCACCCTCTACCTCAACGGGAAGAGGGCCGATCTCATCGGGGATTCCTTCTAAATCGATTGTCAGTACGACGTCCGCTCCGACTGGCGGACAAACGGGAGCAAAAACAAACGCACCGTGTTCACTTACATCACGGCTACGGCCTTCTCCCTGTCGAGACTCCCCCTCCCCGTTCGTCCAACAAAATGTAACCGCTGTTTGTAAGAGGAAGCGGAGGGTCTTCCTGGCTGGTCGTACAAGATTCAAAACTTCACCTCTTAGATCCGTCTACATGCACATTAGTCAAGGACGCGGACATCTACAAGAGAAGGAAAGTCACCAATATATTAATGAAAATGACTGGAGACGCTGAGCGACCCTCGTTAGGTACAAATGTACCTAGGCTGCGTTGCTTAGCCTCACGAAGCACTCGGCCCAGCAATCAACGAGCGACAAGAACTATCTCTGGGACAGGTGGCGGAAAAGCAGAGGCGCTCGATAGAGAGCAAGTCAATGATCTAGAACGGTCTTCCATTCGTAGAAAGCAGCAATCGAGCGGGGTGAGATCCGAGCAATACAACGCGCAAAACGTTTAGTCAAGAACCCTGATCGAGATCGGAGTCTGTACGTCACTGAAGCCGCTTATTTAGAGTTAAATGGAACTCGTTCAGAAGGAACTACGAATCAGGACCGCCGTGCGGATACAGCTTGAACTTCATCTACTGGCGGCTCACCTATAATACCAACTGAGTTATGGTGTTCATGGCCTTCTCTTCGATCAATGGCGTAAAGGGCCAGCTCCAGCCGATTTGACGTCCCCACTTTGTTGAAGATCCTGAACAAATAGTTACGGACCGTGTGCTCACTCAGCTTAAGCTGTTGAGAAATGTCGCGATTTGTTAGCCCTTCGGCTACCAGGTCAACAACGCCTTCTTCCCTTTTTGTCAGCAGACCCATTCCTCGCGCACCAATAGTTTTGGCTGGCAGAGCCGTACCCAGGGCTTCGATCACAAAGCGCAATTCTTTGCTGCTCGCCCACACTTGCCCTTTGTGCACTGCGTGGATGCACTTGCATAGCAGGTCGGAAGATTGATCCCTCGAAAATATTCCACTGGCTCCTGCACGGAATGCTTCGACCACCATCGCCGGTTTATTCGAATCGAGAATTATAATTACACTGGGCTTGGAGCGTGACGCCATTATTTCTCGCGTTATGTGGAAACCAGCCAGATCCTCTTCTTCGAGACGAGCACCGATCACGGCAACGTCAGCTTCGTTCTTCTCCAGTCCTTCGCGAATCCCAATCGCGTCAGTTGCAAAGCCAACAACTCGGGTCCGATAGCGGCCTCGCCGCACGGCTGCCGCGATCAACTGACAGCTCAGTTGACTGCCATCGGCGATGAAAACTTTCACCGTGCTAGAATGTCCTGGGGATTTCAACAATTCCTTGCTCCTTCGAATGATGCCCGCGGTCCCGATACTTCCTCCAATGCCAGCTTCTGAAAGACTTTAACTCAACGCCATTTGCAATCATGACGCGATAGCAAATGGCGGCGAGCTGGCGATCCACCTGAAGTAATGTCCAGCCCATTTCTACGAAATTGCTGCTTTTCCTCTAGTGCAGTACTACATTCTTGGTACTTTCGCAGGTACGCGCTGTCACCTTTTATACAGCCTGTCCCCCTGTTCCTTTTTATACAGACTTATGAGACACCTTCGTGGAAAGGGGTCAGTGTCCCCTGTTCCAAACCGCATTGAGCCACACCTCGTGGCTCAGGTGTTCAGAATCCCCTTGTCACTTATATGGATTCGTGAATGGTGGTGGCCACCAAAGCATGCGAATCGCCCTGCTGCGGCACACGGTGAGAATGCGTCACTGAAACCTAAAAGTGTTGTCCCGAAATCATCCTGTGTTTCAATTCATCCCCAACTAACGACGGCTTCGTTTCAATGGGGTTTCGATAATTTGCCAACGCCCAACGTGGGAACAACACGGTAACGATAGCTGTATCTGATTCCTCTAAAACGCAACTGAATGCTCCTAAAAGCGCCCCATAAGTCGTTGCATTTCCATTGCTGTGTTCCCTGTCACCGCAGAGGTCGCGAGTTCGAGTCTCGTCGCCCCCGCCACTGTTCAACATCTCACAGAAAAGTGGCTTCCATTGTTCCGACAAAAGCTTCTCTGCGCGCGGTGGCAAGAGACAGCTATGGCTTCTCGTTGTTTGATTCCGTTTTGGACGGAACAGTACACTTTGTCTCGAAAAGATAGAGCCTCTTGAGAGATTGTTTGCGGCGAAGCTTGGCAATCCCCGTGTCGTCGACGAGCGTCGCTGTCAGATTGAGCGTCTCCAAATGGCTAAGACCAGCAAGAAGCGGCACTCCAGTCGAGCTGACAGTAGTATGCGCAAGATCGAGCGAACGAATATTGGAAAACGTCGCAAGTATTTTGAGCCCCGCATCCGTGACTTTCGTGCGTGCCAGTTCAGCATCCACGATGAGGTTCCCAATCGATTTTAAACGAGCGAGGGCCTCGTCATCGCAGCGCTCCGGAGCGCTCACAGTCCGCAGGATCAAACCGTCCGTTGGATTTTGCGATCGCGGTACAAGTCGCACCCCTAGCTCCTGTTCGAGCCCAGCAATTATCTTCAACTCGGGCCGATAGTCACCGGCTAAGGGCAATAATGATGCTCCGCGGACCGGCAGAGGCGGGGCTCCGCGGACTTCGGCTGCGGGCAGACTGCTCGATGCGCCTGAAGCAATCCATAATTCAATGACTTTAATTTCCGATGACGTCAGCGGGGGTTTGCCGTCCGTGGGCATGAAATCCTTGTCTTCTGGCTGCAAATTGATGCGGCGGAACAGTTCGCTGTGGCTCGTGTCCCCAGGTCTTACGACGATACCGTCCTTGCCGCCGCGCATCACGTTCTCAAAAGTGTCGAGCCGAAGTTTCCCCTTCCTCTTTTCTGCATTGTGGCAATTGGAGCACTTGTCCTCAAAAATGGGCGCAACTCGCGCAGCGTAAAACGTGGCGGACGGCAATGGAGCGGCATTGCTGCTCGCGGAAATTAAGCCGGCGCTACCAACGACGGGTGGCTGCACTTTGTTTCGCACGGCTGGCACGTGGAGCAATGTGCGCAGCCTGTCAGGCATGTGCCGGGTCATAAACGCTTCGCCGTGCGTCAACTTTCCGCCCTTATCGGTTGTCCAGACGAGAATAAGCAATGTGGCAAGAAGCGCGACGCCATAAATGCGCTTGTCCCCTACTCGCAAGGAGCAGCATACCAGCACAGCAACGGCCAGCGAAAACCCACCCCACATGTGGTTGGTTACGAGTTTCCCTTCGTAGCCGCCGCTCCAGGCAAGAAGCCAACCCAGAAATACGGAGATGAAAACGCTGATGGCCGAGAGGGTCAAAACAAAACCCGCCGACACGCGCAGATGATTCCAGCGGTGAATAGAGCCTGCACTTTCCAGGAGAGCGACGAGCAGCAAAAGGGCAATCGGCAGATGAACCACAAGCGGATGAAAGCGCCCGACAAACTGGCTCAGCTCACCGTGTTCTAGACCGTCGGGAGGAGCGTGAAGCAAGAGCCACGAGAGCGTAAGGAGGAGAACGGTGCCGATTCCAAACAGCACCAACCGAGTGCGCAGTAGCATTCAGCGGCCTCAGACGCGCCGCAAGAGCGTAATGCGCCCGATCGGCAACCACTCAGCGACTAAGATGTTGCCGCCATAGAGAAATATGGCCGCGTGTGGCGTGATGAATCGTCCGGGCGTAAATTCGCTTCTGGATTGATTGCGGCGAGAGCCAACCTCTCCGTTCGTCGCTTGGCCATCGCCTAATTGGGCAATCACTTTGTATTCGCGATCAAGGATGCAAACTTGGCTGTCAAGATCGGGACAAACCATCCATTCGCCTTGGGTATGAAAGTGGCATGGCATCCGCAAATGGGCTTCATCCTTTATTGTACGAATGTGGGTGCCGTCTAAAGTGAATGCTTGAATGCGGCGGTTTCCGCGGTCGGCAACAAGCAGCACCAGTTCCCTGCCTCGAGAATCGACATACAAACCGTGAGGCGTATTGAATTCTCCGTCCCCGTGGCCTGGCCGGCCAATTTCACCCAGAAATTTGCCGTTTCTGGAAAAGCGGAGCACGTGATGCGAACCGTATCCATCGCCAACAAAGAAATCGCCATTTGGAGCAAACGCAACATTTGTCGGGACAAAATCGATGGGACGTTCCGCATAAGCCGCGTCTTCGCGCGGATAGCCATGCGACCAAACAGGTTTTCCGTCGAGCGTAGTCTTTACGATCTTGCAGCGGTTGATATCGCAGTGGTAGAGAAGCTCGCCTTCGGGCTCGCGACGCACACCAAGCCCGTGAGCGCCACCGCGAAATTCCTCGCCAAAAGCTCCTACGAAGCGCCCATCAGCGTCGTAAACGACCACCGACTCTCCGCGCATGCTGGACTTGTTGACCGTGTGAGCCACATAAATGTGGCCTTGCTCATCCTGAGAAAGGCCGTGCGTGTCTCCCCAAACGAGCCCATCGGGCGGAGTGAGCCAGTCATGGACACATTCATAGGTGTGAAATCCAGAGCCGACGACTGGTAAACGCTGAGCGGACTTGTCCGATGCTTGCAAATAGAAGCGAGGAATGGCGGCAGACGCAGCGAATGCGGAACAGCGGGCAAGAAAAGATCGGCGGGAGGACGATTTCATGAAATCAGCTCCGGGACGACTTTTGCGGGAACGACCCCCGTCAGTTTTTGTTCAAGACCTTGGAACTTGAATTTGAGTCTTTCGTGATCTATCCCCAGCAGACGGAGAACGGTCGCATTGAAATCACGTACGTGGACCGGCGCCTTCACAACGTTATAGCTAAAATCGTCCGTTTGGCCGTGGGCGATCCCAGGCTTGGCGCCGCCGCCAGCGAGCCACACGGTGAAGCAACGCGGATGATGATCGCGCCCGTAGTTGTCCTTGGAAAGGCCGCCCTGGCTATACACAGTGCGTCCGAATTCGCCGCCCCAAATCACGAGCGTGTCATCCAGAAGCCCCCGGCGCTTCAAATCCGTGACCAACGCGTACGAAGCGCGATCCGTCGCCGCGCAGAGTTTGGGAATATTTCCTACGGCATTCGAGTGAACATCCCATCCGCGCTGATAGATTTGCGTGAACCGGACACCGCGCTCGGCCATACGGCGCGCCAGCAGACAATTGTAGGCAAAGCTGCCAGCCTGCTTTGCGTCATCTCCATATAATGTCCAAGTGCTTTCCGGCTCATCACGCATATCTGTGAGTTGGGGCAACGAAGTCTGCATGCGGAACGCCATTTCGTACTGATGAATACGGGCGTGAGTCTCCGGATCCCCGACCTCTTCAAATGTCATTTGGTTAATCGAATTTACAGTTTCAATCAGCGTACGCCGCGTTTCGCGGCTCATGCCCTGTGGATCGCCAAGATAGAGCACCGGCTCCCCTTGTGAGCGGAACGCGACACCGGCATATTCGTTCGAAAGGAATCCACTGCTCCACAACTTCGGCGCAATGGGTTGCAAGTCCGTGCCTGGAATCGTCAGCGAATTCAGCACAACAAAGGTGGGCAGATTTTCATTCATGCTGCCAAGGCCGTAAGAAAGCCACGCGCCCATCGACGGCTTGCCCGGCACCATGTTTCCCGTGTTCATCAACAAAATCGCGGGCTCGTGATTGATTGCGTCCGTCTGCATGGAGTGGACTAGCGTGAGTTGGTCCACCAGCCTCCCGGTCCAAGGGAGCAGGTCGCTCACCCAGCGTCCTGCTTTGCCGTAGCGTGAGAATCCCCAGTGAGAAGGCGCTATGGGAAAACGCGCCTGCCCGGAGGTCATGCCGGTCAACGTCTGATTGCCGCGCACGGACTCCGGAAGATCCTTATCGTACAGGTCGGTAAGGCCCGGCTTGTAGTCCCATAAATCCATTTGGGATGGCGCACCAGACATGAAGAGATAGATCGCGCGCTTGGCCTTGGGGGCAAAGTCCGGCAAGTAGTGCCCAGGCGAAACAGGCGGCAAATCGGTTGCAGCTCGAACTGCACCGGGCGTCAAAGCATTGCCGAACAAAGTAGCTAGACTAGCCCAGCCGAGCGCTTTGCCCATTCTGCCGAGGAAGTGTCTGCGTGTAGCGAGGTGCCGCCACTCTTCGCGCAATTCAAGCGGGACGGGAAGATCGTAAACCGTAGGCCCCGCGCCGCCATGGTCACAACACTCTCCGCATCTATTGTGATTTTGCGGTTTCATTTGTTTAACACCGAATCAAGATTCATCGCTGCGCTCGCAACCAGCATCCAGGAAACGAGCTCATCCGGCTGAACCCCTGTGTCGTGGCTACTCTCTCCCACTTTCAGAAGTTCTTCCGCCCGCGACTTGTCCTGCGCATAAGAGCTTTGAAACTTCACCAAGGCATTTTCAAGGACGATTTTTTCTCGCGGCTCCCAAGGGCGTGCGAGTAGCACTTCGCCAAGATAATTCAGCCGCGTCCCTGTCTCGGATGATTGGTGGATCACGCGCTCCGCCAAATGGCGCGAAGCTTCCAGCCATTGCGGGTCGTTCATCAAGACAAGGGCCTGCAGCGGAGTGTCCGTGCGTTGCCGGCGGGTACAAGAGGCATCTCGCACCGGCGCATCCAGAGTGTCCATATCGGGCATGGTTGCCATTCGTTTCCAAAACGTGTAAAGGCTGCGCCGGTACAAAGAATCTCCGTGGTCTTGAACGTAGCTTTTCGTGTCGCTGCCCTGATGGCTGCCAGCTTCCCACACTCCAGCAGGCTGATAAGGTTTTACGCTTGGACCGCCAATTTGTTCGACGAGGAGACCGCTCGTTGCCAACGCGGTGTCACGAAGCATTTCACCGTCCATGCGAAAGCGCGGGCCGCGCGCCAGCAAGCGGTTCTTTGGATCGATTTCGAGCAAATGAGGCGTCACCTTCGCGGACTGGCGATAGGCTGCCGATAGCACCAATTGTTTGTAGAAGCGCTTTACCTCCCAACCACTTTCGCGGAAATCCACGGCGAGCCAATCGAGTAATTCCGGATGGCTGGGCCGCCCGCCCATCACTCCAAAATCCTCAGTCGTTTCCACAAGGCCCGCGCCAAAAAGCTCAGTCCACATGCGGTTGACAGTCACACGAGAGGTCAGCGGATTAGAGGCACTAACAGTCCACTCCGCCAAGCCTCGCCGGTCAAGTGGCGTGTTGGGAAGGAGAGCGGGCAAAAAGTGTGGCACGCCGGGCCGCACACGTTCAGTCCGTGAACCAAATGCTCCCCGTGCGAGAACGTCCGCATAAGCAAGCCCAGGCACTTCCTCGCTTACCAAGGCGATGGCTCCATCTTTCGAAAGCCGGTCAAGTTCTTCGTTGAGCGGCGCGATCTGAGCTGTGAGCTTCCGAGCTGTTTCGTCGCGCTCTGCAAAATAAAACTCGCTGACAGTGTGAAATTCATCTTCAGACCAGGTCGACAGCGGCTTTTGCACGATCTCCGCCACATAGTCCTCAATCGGAAGACGCGCAGCTTCCTCTGCCGAGAGCGCCCGCTGAAAAAACCGAAAATCTTGAAATGCAGACTGGCGCAAGGGATCCGAGTCGGGATACAACCGGCCAAACTCTAGTGGTGAGGTAGTGCGCGTGCTCCCTTGAAGAGAATCCTTGATGATGGTCAGTTCTTGAAGCCGGCCATCTATGTAAATCTTAACGCCCGCAGCTTTGGCCGAACCATCATATGTGGCGAGCACATGATTCCAGCGGCCTACTGACAACACCTTTTCTTTTGTTTCCAACTGAATGGAATTGTCCGGCAACTCGTGCACAAGCAGGAATCCAAGCTTCCCCTTGTTAACCTTTAGCTGCCAGCCCCGCTGCTTCTGTCCCGCATCCGCAGCCGACAGTATTACGCCAGTGGGTTTTTCCACGTCTTTCGCTTCCAACGACCGCAAATGCGGGCGCATCCATGTACCCACGCTGAAAGCCTGATTTGATTTCGCATCACCAACGTTCGGCAGTTCCAGCCTCGTGCTGATCTCCATCCGCATGTAGGGCCAGAACAAAGTGCCTTCGCCCCAGATTACTGGCGCGCCCGTTGCCGCAACCTTTTTCCCCGCAGCCCCCGGCGCCGAATCTACAAACGTTGATCCCTTTTGTTCGTCGAAACGGAATCTTACGGCAAGGCCCTCGGAGCTCACTGGAACGGCCTTCGACGCTTGCCCTGGCTGACCAAGCCACGCTGCGATCAGTTCGCGAGCCTGTTCGCGGCGGAGTCCAAGCTGGCGTTCGATTTCCGATCGTCTTGCCAGGGCTTGCTCGTAAGCTTCACGGTTCTCTAATTTAGGAAGTCGAAGAAATGGCGGCCAATCGTTGCGGTCGTCATTCGAAGGAATTTCCGTGAGATTATTAAAGAAGGCCGTCAATCGGTAGAAATCTTTCTGGGTGATGGGATCAAACTTGTGGTCATGGCAGTTTGCGCAGCCCACCGTCAAGCCGAGAAACGCAGCGCCATACGCTTCGGCCCGTTCACGCTTGTTGTTGACCCGCAGCTCTTCAATGAGCGCGCCGCCTTCACCACTGCTAATGCCCGCGCGCAAGTATGCCGAAGCGATTAATGTATCCAAAGTTTTCACGGGAAGCATGTCGCCGGCAAGTTGTTCCCGCACAAACTGATCAAAGGGTTTGTTCTGGTTATACGCGCGTATTACGTAGTCCCGATACGCCCAGATGCTGCGAAAATTATCCAGATGCAGGCCGTGTGTGTCGCCATAGCGAGCGACATCGAGCCAGTAGTGCGCGCGATGTTCCCCGTAGCGAGGACTAGCCAGCAATCGGTCCACTACCATCTCATAGGCGTTGGAAGAAGAGTCCGCCACGAATGCTTCCACTTCATCCGGCGTGGGAGGCAATCCCGTCAGGTCGTAGGTCACTCGCCGTATCAGGGCTCGCCGATCTGCTTCGGGGGATAGCTCTAAGCCTTCTTTTTCCAGTCGGGCCAATACAAAGTTGTCTATGGCGTTGCGTACCCGCTCGCCGTGCTTTACCGAAGGAATCTCCTGATGCTTTGGCGGAAGGAAAGACCAGAGTTCTTCGTACTGTGCTCCCTGTTTCACCCACTCTCTCAGGAGCGCGATCTCCTCCGGCTTTAATGTTTTGTGCGCTTCCGGAGGCGGCATGCGATCCTTTGGATTCTTCGCCTCAATCTTTCGCACCAGTGGACTCTTGTCCGGGTTGCCCGGAACAATCGCCGGCTCAAACTTCTCATGCGAATCCTGATGGGGTGCAAAGGCAAACTCACCGCGATCGAGCCGTAGCCCGGCCTTCCGCCCGCCTGGATCCGGGCCGTGGCACGCATAACAGTTTTCGGACAATATTGGCTGGATTGTATCGTTGAAGGAGATCTTCTTAGTGTCCCCATCTGGTTCAGGCACCGGCCAGGCTTCTGTCGAAACAGCAGCAGCGAAGAGGGCAATCCCCAGCCAACCTATAAGTAAGCCCACATTTCCCTTGCTGAACGGAAATCGATTTCTTTGACCGCGCCGACCCAGCATCAGGTAGTCTCCCCGAGCGCCAAATGAGTTTCAACGTTCCGTCGTGCCGAACAGCTTACACCGATTGTTATCGGGCTCCCATAGTTCTAGATTGGTCTACCCATCATGGAGAACAACCATATCCCGCGTGGCGATTTTGATGGTATCCGGCGACGGTTTGTTACGAATATCCATTCCTTACGGGCGCGGGGCGTTTTTCAACTCTGGCGCTATCTCGTACGCTTTCTCGAATTCCGCCAGGGACTCCTCGTCCTTTCCTTCCTGGTGGAGGGCCAATGCAAGATTGTAGTGCGCTTCCGCATAACGTGGCTTCAGGCGCACAGCCTCGACAAATTCAGCCTGCGCCTTGCGAATGTCGCCGGCCTGCAATAGCACCAATCCGAGATTATTGTGAGCTTCCGCGAAATTCGGATCGCGACGCACGAGTTCACGGAAGACGTTGGCAGCGCCAGCGGTATTGTTCGCCTGGTTAAGGACCAATCCTAATTGGACTCGGGCGTCAGTGTACTCTGGATCCAGGCTGATGGCTTCATTCAGCTCGTGGGTGGCTTCCTCTAATCCCCCGGATTGCGCCAGCGCAAGGCCCAGGTTATAATGCGCCTCTGCCAGATCCGGATCGGACATTACCGCGCGGCGGAACTCCTCTAGCGCGCGTTTGCTATCGTTCAGGCGCCAGTAGAGAAGTCCGAGGCTGGAGTGGGCCTGAGCGTAGTCTGGTTTCAGCTCGAGCGCCTTCTCATAGGCCGCCAGGGCACGCGCAGCGTCTTGTTTGCGGTCCCAAATTACGCCCAGATAATAATGGCCAGTCGGCAGCTCCGGACTTTGCTCAATGGAATTTTGAAAGAGCGCCAACGCTTCGTCCAGCTTCTCTTGCTTCAGCGCTTCCACACCCTGCAGAGTAAGGTATTTCGCTTGCGCCAGGCGTGTCCGGAACTCGTGCAGCGCGTTCAGATCATCCAGTTCCTTTTTCGCGGCGCCGGTCTCGCCCTGAGCACGCAACGCGATACCCAAGTTGTAGTGCGCCTTTTCAAAATCAGGTTTTAGTTCGATTGCGCGCCGGAACGCCGCGATTGCGCCAGAGATGTCGCCGTCGGCTTTGCGCTCCATGCCCAAGTCATATTGTGCCTCGGGATCTTTGGGATCGATTTCGACGGCTCTGCGGAATTGGGCG
>JBGPDI010000112.1:0-15709 GCA_041482215.1 Candidatus Acidiferrum sp.
CTCGATCGGCCATGGCCCCGGCGGTCATGCGCGATGCAGCGGAATCCACGAGCAGCCAGAAATATCATCTGATCTTCCCATGCGTCGGCGCTCAGAGGCCAGCCATGGCTGAAGACCACGGGCTGTCCTTTGCCCCAGTCCTTGAAATAAATCTGCGTGCCGTCTTTGGTTGTAATGGTGCTCATGAATAGCCTCTTTCGATTGAAATTTCCTTAAGTTGCCAGTGCTGCGTCTGGGCGAAATTTGATTGCTGCTGCAAGACCCAGAACGACGAATATTGCCAGGCATGCGAGCTGCGATACCAAAAAGGGAGGCTCGGACCCTGTTGGCGCCGTGGCTTTCAGCGCCGGCACCTTCTGGAAAAGCTGGGCAATTAAGACGAAGACATTCAGATACAGTGAAATCACCGCGGTTACAGCATAAATCCGCCGCCACGGGCCTACAAGCTTTCGTCCATACCGCGCCACAATTGCAAACAGCAATGCGATCATCGATAGGATGCCCACCCCGTGCGAAGGTAGGAATTTGTGGAATGGAAAAAGAAACCCAGTAACACTTGTCAGGACGGTCGTCACTAAAAACAACGCAGTCCAACCGTCGAGCCGTTTCGCGGCAAGCATCCCGAACACGACCACGAATCCTGAGAAAATACCCACCAAACTCAGTAGCACGTGCACGAAGGTGAATGTCGGCATTCCCAGAATCACGTAGCCCCCTATCGGTCAGTAAGCTCCTAGATGCCCCAGTCAACCGAGAAGATACACTTGGCCTCCGCCCCACGCAATATGCCACCAAGTCCTAAGGTAATACGGAAGTCGTAAGGAAGTTCGCTGGGTGAGAAGGATTCCAAACCTCGGCTCCCTCGTTGCGAGAACTGTTCAAGGCCTTATCAGACGAATGTTTACTATCTACTTTATGTTCACTGTCTGAAAATAAAGCTCCTGTGAAACGATTTCGCGTTTCGATGCACTATTCGACCAAAGAGCAGCACCTGTATATGGAAGGAGTAAGAGGGTCGGCCTCGAACTCGATTCCAATCGCAAGTGCTTTTGGGAGGCAACCATGAAATTAAGAAACTTAACTCCACACGGCCGAGGCGTACGTGGTTTGGATCTATCCAGAAGTTCAGTTTTCTTCGGCGGGGCCTTCGGGCGAATTTTTCGTTCTCTCCCAGCTGCCGAGTTTGGAGCCAGCGATGACGAAACGCGGGCAAATCTCAAAGCGCTCGGTGCTGCCATGGTCAGCACTAAAGATGACCCCAAGGATGGTCCGGACGCGGAGGAAAGCGGAATTCCTGCGCTATACACCTATCTTGGGCAGTTTGTAGACCACGATATTACGTTTGACCCAGCCAGTAGTCTTCAGCAGCAAAACGACCCCGATGGTCTCGTCGACTACAGGACGCCGAAGTTCGATCTCGACAATGTCTACGGTCGCGGCCCGGCTGACCAACCCTATCTCTACGATTTCAGTGGCGGTTCCGACCGTGCGAAGTTCCTGCTCGGGAAACCATTGAGCGGTGGCGGGCCGCTAAATGCCAATGCCAGGGACCTGGCCCGAAATGATTCTCACGTTGCCCCAAAGCAGCCTGCGCGAGCGATTATCGGTGATCCAAGAAACGATGAAAACGCGCTCGTCAGCCAGCTCCAGGGACTTTTTCTGCGATTCCACAATCGTCTTATCGACGATTCAAATTTCAAGCTCAGCTTCGCGCATGCCCAGCGAACTCTTCGCTACCACTATCAGTGGATGCTCATTCACGATTTTCTCGTGAAGCTGGTCAATAAAGACACGTTGCACTCGGTGTTTCCGCATCTCGCCGCCAAGTCCTCGATCGCTGAAAATCCTCCAGTTCTGAGGTTCTATCACGCGCGCGACGAAGCTTTCATGCCCTTGGAATTTTCCGTGGCCGCGTACCGCTTCGGCCATTCCATGGTGCGGCCGGGCTACCGCCTCAATGACGGGAACGACACCCTGTTGCCCATTTTCGGGCAGCAAGGGTCGCCGGAAAGACCCAAGAGCCTGCGAGGATTCATGGCACCAGCCCCCGATTGGGCCCTCGATTGGGCGCGTTTTATCGACGTCGAACCTCGGCCCAGCGGAGTTGAACTGGACGACAATGGAAAAACGCCAGAAGGCAAAGCTCCCTCCGCACAACAACTCGCCGACAACAAGGCCAGGCTCCAACTCGCATATCGCATCGACACGTCCATTGTCTTCCCGCTCGGAGATCTGCCTCCCGATGTAGCGGACCTGATCATCCCCTCCCTAGCGGAAAGGAATTTGGTTCGTGGATGGAGACTCAGGCTGCCTTCCGGACAGTCTGTGGCGAAAGCGATGGGCGAAAAGGTCTTGGATCCAATCCTCATCGGCAAGTTCCAGGACTCTCCAGAAACGCAAAACATCGAGAAGATCGCTCCGGTTTTCAAGGATACGTGTCCGCTGTGGGCCTATTGCCTTGCGGAGACGAACGCACACACCGCTCCCGGTCATGCGGGCGTGAAATCGAAACTCCTTGGGCCAGTCGGTGGGCGAATTGTAGCCGAGACTTTCGCTGGCCTCCTCCGCTACGACAGTCAATCTTTTCTTACACAAGACCCGAAGTGGATACCCACCATCAACAAAGGCGGTCATTTTGGACTGAAGGAGTTTGTTAACTTCGCGCTCGGCAGGTAGCTAGCCGGAATTTGAGGGATATCGAAAGCGGCCGTTCGAAAGAGTTGCCGCATTCGAATCATACATGGATGCTTGAAGATTTCCTTGCTCTATCGCGAATACTAACCGGAGTCGAAAACCTCGACCCGGAGCTTGGTCGCCAGTACCTGGATCGGTTGACGAGCACTCCGTTCGAACCGTTTCTCCGCCAAATCATCGAGCTTTTTCAAGGATTGAAAAAAGACAAGACTCTTCCCGACAAGGTCAAATCACAAATCGTTGGGAATGACGCGCTTCGTCCCGCAATCTGCCAAATCATTCTCCTGTGGTACACGTCCGCGATGCAGGAAAACCCCGATACTCCCACTGTTTTCCGCTACGGCACGCAGGAAGAGTATTTCAGCGGATTGGCATGGTCGATTGTTGGAGCTCATGTGCCCGGGCTCTCAGGCGGTTACTTCGGGCATTGGCGGTACCGGCCCGACAACGAGCCTTTGGAGGACGCGTGAAACGAGTGAAGAAGGACCGCGACTTCGATGTAATCGTTGTTGGTGCAGGCGTTGCCGGCGGCATGGTCGCGTACCGTCTGGCCCAGGCCGGCGCCCGCGTTCTTATTCTGGAAGCCGGCAATCGTAACGCCCAGCGAGCGCAAATGGTCGGCATCTATGCGACCGCAATCGCGAAAACGCCGCACAGCCCCTATGTACAGGTCGAGAATGACATCAAAGCGCCGAGCCCGGACTCCACGAACGACTACTACGATCAGCCATTAGCGGCCGTTCTGCCCGCTCCACCCGTCACGCAATACAAAAGCTTCTACGAACGTAGAACTGGTGGCTCTACATGGCATTGGCTAGGGCACACTCCGCGGATGCTGCGCGCCGACTTCGAAATGAAGTCTCGATATGGAGGCGGCCCGGATTTTCCCGCCGGCATTGTCGACTGGCCCATCTCCTACGACGAATTAGAGCCGTGGTATTGCGAAGCCGAAAGGGAAATGGGTGTTGCGGGTTCTGACGAGGAGTGGCATGACCTGTTCGATTCGCTTCGCAGCAAGCCATTTCCGATGAGCATGATTTGGCCCAGTTACTCGGACAATTGGATCGCCGAGCGAATCAATGGAAAAAGCTTCGAAGGCGCCAAATATCGTGTACGCAGTACCCCTTCGGCGCGCAATTCCACTTTGTACGACGGGCGACCGCCGTGTGCGGGAAACTCGATTTGCGTACCGCTTTGCCCCATCGGTGCCAAGTACGACGGCACGGTTCATGTCGCGAAAGCAACAGCTGCAGGCGCAACCCTTTGGGAGCGGTGCGTGGTCACAAAGCTGGACGAGGACCCCGATGGCTCCGTGCACACCGTGAACTACGTTACCTACGGAGGTGTGAAGGCAGCTGTCACCGCTGATATCGTCATCCTTGCGGCTCATGCCATCGAGACTCCAAGACTTTTGCTCATGTCGGGTCTCGCCAACAAGAGTGACCAGGTAGGGCGAAACCTGATGGACCACCTGTCCAAGAGCGCGTTTGGCATTGCGCCGGAAAGAGTGTTTCCTTTCCGCGGCCCACCTTCGACTTCTGGAATCGAGTCGTTCCGCGACGGTGAGTTTCGTCGCAAGCGCGCCGGATTTCGTGTCTCTCTCAACAATGATGGTTGGTCGCGCAAGAGCGCGCCTTATGCCGAAATCATCGATATGGTGACCAACAAGAAATTGATCGGAGCCGATCTGCAAACGGCCTTGTTCGAGCGTGTCACGAAACAGGTTCGCTTGAGCTGTTCCGTGGAAGTCTCGCCTGACCCAAACAACAGAGTAGAGCTATCTTC
The DNA here is from genome assembly GCA_041482215.1 of Candidatus Acidiferrum sp. Taxonomy (GTDB): domain Bacteria; phylum Acidobacteriota; class Terriglobia; order Acidiferrales; family UBA7541; genus Acidiferrum. Next base: position 4,480 of record JBGPDI010000112.1, read on the forward strand.
AACTCTGATCGACGTCTGGAAGATGCCTCGTCCGAAAATCACCTTCACTCCTTCGCAGTACAGCTTTAACGGACTCGCACAGGCAATCAACGCCTTCAAGGATATGTTCCGGCTAATTGGTGCGACCGAACTCGATTTTGGGTCAGACCCCAAAGCCTACGACGGAGCCGGACACATCATGGGCACGTGTCGAATGGGAAAGAGCCCTAAAACGTCGGTCGTAGATGCGCAATGCCGCACCCACGATCATCGCAACATGTTTATCGTCGGCTCCTCCGTGTTTCCCACGGTTGGCAGTCCCAACCCCACTTTGACCATTGCTGCACTAGCCCTTAGGGCCGCCCAGGACATTGGCAAGCAACTAGGCGTAAAAACGAAACCGCAGATACACACATGAGCCCAACTCGAACCATCAAAACCCGATCGGACTTACTCAAGTTGCTCTGCGAAGCCGCGGAACTGGAACATGGAATCGCGTGTTCCTATCTCTACGCCGCCTTTTCGCTGAAGCGCGATATCGCCGAAGGCGGAATGACTTGGGAAGAGCAGCAAAAGGTGCGCCGCTGGGCCGCGCAGATCTACTTCGTCGCTTCCCAGGAGATGCTTCATCTGGCGCTGGTCTGGAATCTGACGACGGCCATTGGCGGGACGCCCTATTATTTTCGTCCAAATTTTCCCCAGGACAAAAAATACTATCCGATCCGAGTACCTATCGCCCTGGAGCCTTTCGGACCGCACAGCTTGCGCCGATTCATCCTCTACGAACATCCCCAAAAAGTTGCGCCCGAGCGCGACCTTAAATCCCTGCTTTCGTTTGCCGGCGACGACGCCGAGGAAATAGACTTCAGTTCAATCGGCGAGTTATACGGGCTCATCGAGTCCGGTTTCCGAAAGATCGATGAGAAAAAACTTTTCATCGGTTCGCCAACCCAGCAGATGACCAAGGACCTGGTTCACTTTCCCGATCTCGTCCCGGTTGTCGACCGCGCCTCCGCAATAAGAGCGATCGAAGAAATCACCGAGCAAGGCGAAGGCAGAAAGAATGATCGGGAAGATTCTCACTTCGGGGCATTTGTGGCCATTCTGAAGGAGCTTTTGGAGTCGAAGGCTCAAGGCTCGGGCTTTTCGCCCGCAAGGCCGGCGATGCGCAATCCCTCGGCCGGTAACGTTCGAGGATACGGAGCCAACGCAAAGCCCATTGAAAATCCTCTAGCGGGTCAGGTGGCGGCTCTCTTCGATTCCGTCTATAGCCTCATGCTGCGCATGCTCGCGTGGAGCTTTGAATTTGATTCGGTCGGCGCCGAAGAACAGCTGAAGAAATTCTGCAGTGCGGCGATCGACTTCATGCCCCGGGTAGTGATGCCCCTTGGGGAAGGCCTCATGCTCATGCCAGCAGGGAACAAGTACCCCGGAGAAACCGCAGGACCTGGCTTTGGACTAACCCGGCATGTGATGTTGCCCCCAAACGCAAAAAACGCTCGCGTGCTTTGCGAAGAGCGGCTAAAAGAACTCTCTGCTCTTGCGGCGGATCTCCTTGCTAATGATTTGCCCGAACCGGTCAAGCGTGGTTGCCTGCATCTGCAACAAATCGCAGACAGCTTCTGAGTTGCGCGGGTACAAGTTGGCTTTTGACAATCTTGCTGTCATTTAGCAGTTCGAACTAGGGAGGGAAGAATGGAATCCGCGGCAGCAGTAGATCAAGTCATCCAGAAGAATCTGCCCCAATTGCAAAAGTCTGGCGTCCTTTTTATTCGCCCTGGGTACAAGTCAAAGGGTGGAAAGGTGACGGATGTTCCGTCCATCGTGGTTACTGTTGAAGATAAACGAAAAAACACGCCTTCACGCGACCGCGTGCCTAAGACAATAGGCGGGTATCCGACTGATGTTCGCCAGGCCAGTCCGATGCATCTGCTCCGCGCTTCGAATCCCGATCTCTGGGCGGAAGTCGCCGCAACTGCACCGCCTCAATTCCTTCGGCCAGTATTTCCCTTCGAGCGAGATGCAGCTGGTCAGCTGGTTGCTCCTATCCTTGCAGCCGCAGCCGCTAAGGTTGCTGCGCGCAAGCCGCCGAAGGACCCTCTCCCTTACACGCCGCCCGCTAGACCGCCGCTCACTCCAATTACCGACACGTTCAAAATCACTTGCCACGCCAGCCCCGATGCCGGTTGGCCCACGCTCAAGTCATTCATTTCCGATACAAAGCACGGATTGACGGTGGCGATGTACGAGTTCACCGCGCCATATATCGTTCAAGCTTTCCTGACCAGCCTCGCGGGAAAGAAACTTGCGATGGTGCTCGACGATCCGAGCGATCCCACCAAGCGCGATCAGACCGAAGACACAACTCATGCGCAACTCTCCAGTGGTTTGGGAAAGGCGATGACGTTCGCCTGGGCTCTGGAAGGGGATGATCCGCACGTCTCGGCCAAAATCTTCCCGAAGGCTTACCACATCAAAGTGATCGTCCGCGATGGCACTGCGTTCTGGCTTTCGAGCGGGAATCTGAATAGGAGCAATCAACCTGAGATTGATCCGATTAAGAATCTTGCCGAGGCTAAGAAATTTCTGCCGGCTTGCGATCGTGATTGGCATGTGATTGTTGAACACCCCGGCCTCGCGGCACTCTTCGAGTCCTTTATCAAGATTGACTTGGATGTTGCCAGCCCGCATCAGGTAACCGGCACCGATGCTAAAACGATACAAGCGGCTTTGAATGCGCAGGCCATGCCGGGCAAAAAGGCCAAAGCGAAAATTCCATCTCAATTTTTCGCGCCAAAGTCGATTACAGCTAAAATGACGATTCAGCCCGTATTCACTCCCGACAACTACGTGGCTACCATCATTCCCCTGATTCGCAGCGCAAAGAAGACTTTTGTAATGCAGACGCAATACATCAATCCGCCGAAATCCACCGTGAACCCCAGCACGGCAACGGGACAGTCAGACGAAGTGCTGGAATCACTCATCTCCGCCATCGCCGAGCTGATTCGTGAAGGAGTCGACGTGAAGCTGATCCTGAGCCAATTCGAATCGCAGGACAAAATCGAACTATTGAAGGACCGCGGGATTCCACCTGAGTTGATCAAAATACAAGTGAGCGTCCATAACAAGGGAATCGTCGTCGATTCATCCACCGTTGTAGTGGGAAGTCAGAACTGGTCGCCCCAGGGCGTCAGCACCAATCGCGATGCCAGCGTGATCATCCATAACAGCCAAGCCGCGCAGTATTGGGAGACAATCTTCAATCACGATTGGAAAAACATGACACAGACTGGTAGTCCCGACTAATCGAACCCGCGGCGGCCTCGAGCAAGGGAGCGGCCACAACCGGGGTAGTAGGTGAAGATACACTCGTTGCCGATTGCCGTGTCGCTTAAGACCGGACCGATTTCGACTTATGCTTCCCAGACGCTCGACCAGGCCATGGCTTTCAGTCGGGAGTACCAGTAATTGGAAGACTTGCCGAAGCGCACCGCGCCGCTAATTCGCGTGGGGCTAGTAGCTATTTCTTGTCAGGATCCACTTTCACGAAACTGTACTTTGCGCTGAATTGAATGCGGGGCGCATTTGCCTTTTGGCCGTTCTGCTCCATGGTCCAGCCATAAAGAAATTCTGCGCCAAAATTGATGGACCCGCCGGGATTCCAAATCAGGTTAGTTCCCGCGTAAGTGGCATGATTGTAAGTTGTTGGGGCCGCCAAATCAGTGTTGTTCACTGCCGCGTAAGAGTAGATCGCGCTGGAACGCACTCTCTTGGTCCAATAATGCTGGTAAGAGGCTTCGACTCCCACAGCTGGAGTCGCCACCAAATGCGTTGTAACGCCTGAGGCTGGCTCGGCATCGATCCCCAGGCCGGATGTGTCCTGAATGTACCGCGAAATTCCGTGCCCTGCAACGACTGCAAAAATTAGATTGTCCCGACCAATGGTCTTCAAGCCGAGTGACGTGTTTATGCCCCAACCAAAGACGGAATCTGTCTTCTGGGTCGGGGCTGTAGTGACGAATGCTCCGATGGAACGAAACATAGCGGCAATTTGAAAATGTCCGCGTTCGAATTCCTCGCGCAAGCGAATTGCCCCATCAGGAGCCGGAGCGTCGGGCTGACTTGTGAATTGCGCCGTCTTGAAGATGACGTCTGAACTGGGCTTCTCAACGGAAATATGGAGAGTCGTATGGGAACTGAGTGCGAATCCATATCGAAACTGTGGATTTCGGAGGCTCACCATCCCATTGGGTCCCTGGAAATCCAGACCGTCTGGGAACGCATCCGGATCCATGAAGTTTGTAAAGGTCTGCCCGATCAGGAGGTTTCTCGCTTGTGCATAGGCATGGCGAAGTCTCGGCGAAGTCGAATTCGTCCCGAAAAAGTCTCCTTCCAGATAAAAGCGCACTTCTCCTACTTGCGTATAGGGAACCCTGAAGTCCAGGCTAAGGCGTGTGGGGCGGATGGAAACGGTCGTATTGTTTACTTCAATCGGTTGGGGAATTGGAAACGAAGAAGGAATGAAAGATTCTCCGTTTCCCGCGGGTTTTAGATCGTACATGAAATCGCTCTTAAAGTAGCCGCCGATTTTCAGGATGGTCTGTGTCCCGGGCAACTGAAAAAATCCGTGGTACTTCGGGTCGAGAGGCACGTTATTGAAGCGAGCGGCTGCGAAGGTGTCCTCGGAGAATTCCCGATACGACGCCGTGGTTTCTCCAACATGTTCGGAGGTGGTGCCCACCCGCACAGGTTCAGTGGTTTGAATGGTGCCGTTTTGCCGAGTTGGAGGAGTTGTAGGAGCGGTTGCGGCCTGACTTGGTGGCGCGGGAGCTTCCGTGCCCTTAAGACGATCGATCTCCGCCTGCATTCTGTTCATTTGCGCACGCATTTCTTCCACTAGTTTGCGCAGTTCTTGAGCTTCGGTGGCGGAACTCTGCGCTTGCGGCAGTGCCCTCGCTGGTAGCATCGCTGCGGCTAGGAGGATCACTGCGAAAAGATACGGCATCCTAATTTTCATCGTTCTTCTCCTTGCATTTGTTCAAGCCACACGCGCAAAAAGCCTTCTGCCCGGCCGACACTGGATTAACTCTGCTAGTTCAAAACTCGATGAGCAGCATGCCCCTCCTTTTAGCTTTGATGAACGATCGCGACAACTAGGGAAATCCCTAACAGGCGAGACTAGGGATTTCCCTAGTTGTCGCAATTCTTCAGCGTTGTTAAATGGGACGTGAAATAGGACTGCACTGGCATGAGAAAGCGAGAACACGTCGCCTCAGACCGGGTGTGAGTTATCGGGAAGTTTGTAATCAGCCTTATCTGAGATAGCGGCACAGCGATTCCTTGGTTGGCCGCGCTAGCTCAGCCTGCACCTCATCTCGAACTTCGATGAATAGGCGAGTGTCGCTCAGTAGCGAAAGTCGAGGAAGGTAAATGGAGGGACTCATGAGTACCCCTGCAAATCTGGACGCTCCTCGCGTGGACCAGTTTCTGATGGCGGCGGAAACAAGGTTCGATCGTTGGCGAGCGTTGCTGCAATCCGGCCGCACGTGGGAAAGATCGGCGAGCCAGCTGAGTCCGAATAAGGACAAGGACCATGCGGCCGTAATCCAGTTCTTTGCGGAGTTGCGTCAGTTGGAAGATTTTTTCGCTTATCCGGGACAAACACTGCTGAAGTCACTGGAGGAACGCATTGCATCAAGTGACGCTGTAGGTGCGGCTCGCTTGCTTCAATCGATCAGCACTGCGCTGGTGACGCACTCTTATCGGTCCAGCGTCGCAGATTGGGAGAGTGGGGAACAAGCTGCCATAAATCTTGGTGAACGGGTGCCTGGTATAGATGAAGAACCAGAGGCACACCGGCCTTACTTCGAAGTGCTCGTCGTAAGTCCAGCGCGCCGGACCGCCTGGCAGGAATTGGCGCAGGATTTCCGTCGTCTGCGCAGACCCCTGGACAAATTTGTATATGAACCGGTGTTTGTGGGCTCATTTGAAGACGCGGTATTGGCTACGATTCTGAACGGCAGCGTTGAGGCAGTGATTATTTATGAAGGAATTTCCCTCGCATCATCTCACAACAGCCCGGTTCTGCGCGAATTTCTGACAAGCCATCTTGCTGCCAGCGGAATGGACACTAATTTGGCAGATTACAGTCTGGCACTCGCTCAGGGCCTGAAGCAGTTGCGCCCCGAGCTCGATATCTATTATCTCAGTGACCGGCAGGTGGAAAAATTGGCGGGTGATGTCACGGCGGAATGCATCCGCCGGATTTTCTACCAAGTCGAAGAACCATTGGAACTGCATCTCAGCATTCTCGATGGTGTTGCCGATCGATTCGACACACCCTACTTCGACAACCTGCAGAAATACGCGCAGCGTCCGATCGGAACATTTCACGCACTGCCAATTGCCCGGGGCAAATCCATCTTTAAATCGAACTGGATTAGCGACATGGGTAAGTTTTACGGGATAAACCTGTTTCTTGCAGAGTCCTCAGCTACCACCGGCGGTTTGGATAGTCTGCTGGAGCCTACGGGCACCATCAAAGTGGCACAAGAAAAAGCTGCCAGAGCATTCGGAGCGGACCATGTTTTCTTTGTGACCAACGGAACTTCGACTTCGAACAAGATCGTGGAGCAGGCTCTCCTAGCGCCCGGGGACATTATGTTGGTCGACCGAAACTGCCATAAGTCGCACCACTATGGCGCGGTGCTCTCTGGGGCCTATCCCCTGTACGTTGAAGCATATCCACTCACACAATACTCGATGTATGGGGCGGTTCCGTTGCGCACGATCAAGAAAGCGCTGCTTGATTTGAAAGCCGAGGGCCGACTGGATCGAGCGCGACTTCTGGTGCTCACAAACTGCACATTTGATGGACATATCTATAACGTCGAGCGGGTCATGGAGGAGTGTCTCGCGATCAAACCCGATCTCATCTTTCTTTGGGATGAAGCGTGGTTTGGTTTTGCTCGGTGGACGCCGTTCTACCGTCGTCGAACTGCTATGGGAGCAGCTGCAATCCTGGAGAAAAAATTCAAAGATCCCGCGTACCGTGCAGCCTACAAAGAGCAAGAAAAAAAACTGGGAGCCGACCTCAAAGCTGGCGAAAAAACGCTGCTTGAAACCAGATTGCTTCCAGACCCAGGGAGAGTACGCCTGCGGGTTTATCAAACAAATTCGACTCACAAGTCCATGTCATGTCTCCGGCAGGGTTCCATGGTGCTGGTCAAAGACCAGGACTATCACACGGTTGAGGAACAATTCCACGAGGCGGTTTTCACACACGCTTCCACGTCACCCAACCTTCAGATTATTGCCACCTTGGACGTTGCGCGCCGCCAGATGGAGTTGGAAGGCTACGAACTGGTGAATCGCGCAATTCAGTTGGCCCTGGACTTCCGGCGCGAGGTGAATTCGCATCCACTGATATCAAAGTATTTTCGTGTGCTCGGGGCCGACGAACTGATTCCCGCTGAGTTTCGGAATTCGGGATTTGTGGACTATCTGACACCGGGAGTGAATTGGGCCACAGCAGTGCAGGCTCTAAGGGAGGACGAAGTCGCGCTCGATGTTACACGACTCACGCTAGTGTGCGGTTCGGCCGGGTTTGACGGCACGCAATTCAAGAATCTGCTCGCCGCAGATTTCGACATCCAATTGAACAAGACTTCACGCAACAGCGTCTTGCTTCAAACGAACATTAACAACACACGTAGTGACATCGCTCAACTAATTAAGGTACTCGTCCAGATCTCGCAGGGGATCGAGAAGAAGCTTGGGGAGGGTGGCGGCGCGGCGAAGCAGGCGTTTGAAACGCGCGTCAAATCGCTAATGACCGATGTGCCAGACCTTCCAAATTTCAGTTGCTTCTTCGAGCAGTACCGCGAAGATCCTTCTAGCAAAACCAGCGAAGGCGACATGCGCTCCGCATTCTTCGCGGCCTATCGACAACAACAGTGCGAACACATAAAGCTCTCCAGCTCCGAAATCGATAAGCGTTTGAAAGAAGGGCCAGAGTTGGTTTCGGCAAACTTCGTGATCCCATACCCTCCGGGATTCCCGATTATGGTTCCCGGCCAAGTTATCAATGCGGAAACGATTGAGTTCATGCGCAAATTGGACGTCAAAGAAATCCACGGTTATAACGCTTCACTCGGTCTAAAGCTGCTCAATCCAGCGTTTCTGCAGTCGGCTAAGACACAGAGCGGAAGTGTTGCGCGTGCGGGAAAGAATGCCAAGCACAAGTCGGCGGCAGGCTAGCGCGTCGCTTGGGTAGCGGAGTGAACTGGCGCTTATGAACGGATGAATGCGAAGTGAAGCTTACGCGGTGCGGGCAGTAATGTACCTCCTGATTTGTTAGCTCTGCGAGGTTAGCGGCAGGAATGCAATCACAACCCGGTTCTCAAAAAGACTGGGTTACTACAAGGAGCAGAACGATGTTCATACTTGTGTGGTTCGCTGCGACTCTCCGGCAGTACCCGGAGATCGCCATCTTTCTCACGCTCGCCATCGGGTACTACTTTGGCAAATTTACCTTCAAAGGTCTCGGCTTGGGGTCGGTCACCGCCACGCTGCTTGCTGGCGTCGTTATCGGACAAATCGGAATCACCATCTCGCAGCCTCTCAAGGCGACAGTGTTTCTCCTATTTCTTTTTGCTGTCGGTTATGGGGTTGGGCCACAGTTCGTCCGTGGTGTAGCCAAGGATGGTGCACCGCAAGCCCTCTTTGCCGTTGTGCAATGTGTGCTCTGCCTGGCGGTCCCGGTCGTAATCGTCAAGCTAGCCGGCTACGACCTTGGCTACGCGGCAGGGTTTTACTCTGGGTCGCAGACGATCTCCGCGGCGATGGGCCTCTCGACCGACGCCATCAACCGGCTTGGCTTAGCCGCCGACCAAGCCAAGAACCTGCTCGACTCCATGCCAGTCGCCTACGCCGTAACCTACATGTTCGGTACCGTCGGTTCGGCGATTGTGATCGCCCTGCTTGGACCGTTCCTACTCCGCTTCAATATCGCCGCCGCGTGCAAAGACTACGAGGAGAAACAGGGCGGTACGAAGGAACTCGGCGGGCTTGGCACGGCCTGGCACCGGTGGGAAATGCGCGCGTACCGTGTGCAACCTGGCGCCAGAGTCATCGGTCTCCGTGCCATCGAAGCCGAGTCACTGCTCCCGCAAACGCGCGTGTTTGTCCAGCGAATACGGCGTAACGGTGTTCTTGAAGAGGCAACTGCGGACACTTTATTGCGCGAAGGTGACGTGGTGGCAGTTGCAGGTGCTCGCGAGGCCCTCGTGAGTATTATTGGCGAACGCGCAAAGTTGGTGGCCGCCGTAGGTGGTCGCGAGGCGATCGCGAGCATTACTGAAGGAGTCGCGATAGAGGTCGACGATCCCGAGTTGTTAAGCGTTCCTGTTGAGGGCGTCGACGTTTACGTAACCAACAAGGCTGTCGATGGCAAGACGCTGGTAGAACTGGCTGGACTGCCCGAGGCACGCGGCGTGTTCCTAAGGAAAATCACGCGAGGCGCGACCGCCACTACGATCCCCATTCTGCCAAATACGCAGCTTTACCGTGGCGATATCGTCACCCTCGTCGGGCGGACCCAAGACACTGCGGCTACCGCCAAGCTGCTGGGAGCCGCGGACCGGCCAACGGATGTCGCCGACGTCGCGTTCATCGGTGCCGGAATTACAGTAGGTGCGCTGATCGGCGCGCTGGTCTTGAAGGTAGGTGGGGTGCCACTGACGCTGTCGACTGCGGGTGGCGCACTCATCGCGGGACTCGTGCTCGGGTGGTTTCGGTCCACACGCCCGTTCTTTGGGAGAATCCCTTCGCCCACTGTATGGTTCATGAACTCGGTCGGGCTCAACATTTTCATCGCCATAGTTGGCATCTCGGCCGGGCCTGGCTTCGTGAACGGCCTGCGTACCCAGGGCATCAGCCTGTTCCTGTGGGGGGCCCTAGCCACTACATTGCCTCTCGTCTTCGGCATGCTCATCGCCAAACACATTTTCCGTTTCCACGACGCATTAACGCTCGGTATCGTTTCCGGGGCGCGCACAACGACGGCTTCGCTAGGCTTGGTCTGCGATATGGGCAAGAGCCAGGTGCCCGCACTAGGATACACAGTGACTTACGCCATCGGCAACACTCTGCTCACGATCTGGGGCATGGTCGCCATCATGCTTCTGTCGTGACATTCTTTGAAAGGTGAAAATCATGGACCTCGTAAAACTCCGTAAATTCGAGACGTTGGGCCCGTTCGAGATTAAAGACGAGCTCATCACGCTCGCCAAGAAGACTTCCCGCACAACACAATCGGCATTTCTCAATGCTGGCCGCGGCAACCCTAACTGGATCGCCACTACTCCGCGCGAGGGCTTCTTCCTCCTCGGTCAGTTCGCAGTCACCGAAAGCAAGCGCGTAATGGAGCACCCTGCGGGTGTTGGTGGAATGCCGCAGCCTCAGGGCATCGCTAGCCGTTTCGAAACGTGGCTTGCTAAGCACTCTGATATGCCCGGCGCGTCCTTTCTATCGGCAATGGTGCCGTTTGCGATAAAGACGTTCGGCTTCGAGCCGGACGCCTTCGTCCACGAGCTAGTGGACTCGATCATCGGGGACAACTATCCAGTCCCCGATCGCATGCTCGTTCATAACGAGCGTATCGTGCACGAGTATCTTATGTGGGCGATGTGCGGGAAACCACAGCCGGCCGGCAAATTCGACCTTTACGCGGTCGAGGGCGGCACTGCGGCTATGTGCTACATCTTCAAATCAATGAAGGCCAATCGCCTGCTACATCCCGGAGACACGATAGCGCTGGGCACGCCGATTTTTACGCCGTACCTCGAACTGCCGCACCTCGAAGACTACGGGCTGCATTTCATCACCATCCAGGCTCCTCAGGAGAACCGCTTTCAGTTCACAGATACTGAGCTCAAAAAGCTGGAAGATCCCAAGGTCAAGGCGTTCTTCCTCGTCAATCCCGGCAATCCAACGGGCGTCGCAATCAGCAGGGAAGTGATCGGCAAGATTGCAAGTCTAGTGAAGACAAAGCGTCCCGATCTCATGATTCTGACCGACGACGTGTACGGGACGTTTGTCCATGATTTCCGATCTCTGCTCGGAGAACTACCGTACAACACCATCGGCGTCTACTCCTATTCCAAGTATGTTGGCTGCACGGGGTGGAGACTCGGCGTTATCTCGGTCCACGAAGACAATATTTTCGACAAGATGATCGCGAAGCTCC
>JBGPDI010000113.1:0-15544 GCA_041482215.1 Candidatus Acidiferrum sp.
ACTACGCGCAACTGGAACACGGTAAACAAGCTGTACGAGATGTCGCGGGACTAGCTGCCGCACATCAAGAACTGCAAGACGAAATACTCCAGCCACGCAAACCGTTCCAACCTCAGCGGCTCCGCCCCGTCACCATTCTCACGACAATCCGGGGTTGTGAGTGTAATCGCCTTTCAGTCCATTTGTGCTGTCCATCTGGTAGTCCTCTCAAGGTCAGGGCTAGTGACTGTTCAAGGCATAGATTTGCACAAGCGCCACGATGAGGCGCGAGTCGGCGTCCCATCCCCGGCAAGCGCTAACCGTAGGTGAGATCGGTGCTCTGTCCGACTTCGATGATATAGCCGTCAGGATCGCGGATGTAGCAGCGTATCTCGCCGTACTTGGGTATCGGCTCCGTGATGAACTCGGCTCCTCGACTTTTCCATAACTTGTAGCACGCTTGAATATCCGCAACGCGGAAATTCATAAAGCTGTTGATGTGATTCGGGTCGGGGACGCTCAGCGTTACCGTCGGCTTATCCGGGGTCGGCCCGCCCCCAACGTTCAGAATCATCCAGATATTCGCAAGCTGAAGGTACGGAGGCGCGTTGCCGTCACCCATGGTCAGAATGCGAGCGCCGAAGACCTTTTCGTAGTAGCGAGCCGATCGCTCGACGTCGGCGACGGTGAGAAAATGCGCGATGCTGATCCCCTCTCGCGGGGGCATCTCATAGCTTTTCTGTTCGATTTGTACACTGGTCATTGACGTCTCCAATTCCTACAACGATGCTCATCTGTTGATTCCGGTTCTTTCGTATTCATGCTATGCCGGTTGAGCCTGACGATGAAAGGCAAAACAATTGGCGTTGGCTATCAGGGTTCACGAGTTCTGAGTGTGTCACCGGCAAACCCGTATGTAATCCTTAAGTCCTGGTTGATGTCTTAACGAGGCCGGCCTCGCGACGGCCCGAGTAGACTGTTCGGTGTTCACCCTAACAGAGCTCGGACCGAAGGAGGCCGAGATACGAATTATCGGTATCTCACAAATTTCGACTGAGGTTAGAGGGTTTTGAACGCTGGCGCATCTTGGCGCGCGGTGATTTTCCATTCCAAGGTCTTGGCTTGCGTTCCATCATGCAGGGTTAACTTTTCCAATGGCAGTTCGCCTTCTAGCATTTGGATGCGGAGGGTGTGGGCATCGAGCGAGATTGTGCCGAAGCCAGAGGCGGTGCTGAAAAAAGCTTTGAAGGGGCGGACGCTGAGCTGGGGAGCGAACCAGAGGGTGCGCTGGGCGGCGGAGTAGCGGAAGCCGGCGAGCGCGCCGAGCAAGGCGTAACTGGCCATAGCGCGGGCGTAATAGTTGCCGCATTCGTATTCGTTCCAAGGATTGCGAATGCGGCCGTCGTAGCGGGTGCGCAGGGCTTTGACAATGGTCAAGCCTTCCTTGACGAAGCCTTCGGAGATTAAGTGTGAGGCGACTTGGTATTCGATGCCGGTCCAGACTTCGTCGGAGTAGACGAACGGCAGAGTGGGTTTGCCGCCACGGGGCCAGGTGCATAAAAGAAGGCCTGGTTCGTTGCCCATGGCGTAGCCGGGGCGCTGGGCGTTGGCATGCTGGCTGAGGTCGGTCTTGAAATTGTTTTTGAAGATGGCTTGCAAGGTCTGGCGAACTTTTTCCTGAGCCAATGGCGTTTCGATGCCGTAGATGCAGGCCATCCATGCGCCGATGACGCCGTCGGAGAGGCATCCGTTGCCATATTGATATTTCGGGCCTTCGCGTTTCAGGAGTTGCTGCATTTCGCTGCTGCGATCGTCCACCTGGGCGACCATGGTGGCGAAGGACGTGTTGCGCAAGCCCTGGTATTCGACTTTCTGCTGGAAATACTCACCGTTGAAGAGATTCTCCTCCATGAAGCGCGCGCAACGATGGGAGAGATCGCCGTAAAACGCGGCGTCTTCTGATTGGCCGACGGCCGCGGCCATTTGCGCGAGAGCGGAGAGGGCACCGAGGTAAATGCTGGTACACATGCCGTCGGGTCCCCAGAATTCGATGTCGTAGGTATTGTGATGGGGCTCGAAGAGGCCGCCGCGGTGGTCGGGATCCCAAGTGCGAATGCCGTAGTCCAGGCTGCGTTTGGCGAGCGGGTACATTTTCTGGAGCCAAGCGAGGTCGCCGGAAATTTGCCAGTCGCGAAAAACTTTCATGATGCCGCCGAGCTGGCCGTCGGAGGCGGCGTGGAAGTCGTGCTTGACGGGGCCTTCGGGAAGCGCCGCGCGGAAAGTGACGTGGCCGGATTCGTCCATGGAGCGGCCGAGCTCGAGTTCGCGCAGAGTGGTTTCTAATTTGGGGAAAAGATGAGGAAAGGCTTGGGCGTAATTCCAAACGTGCGTGCAGGAGCCGTGGCAGCAGCCGGCGTCGGGGAAGCAGCCTTCCCAGCCCCAGAGGTCGCCATTCTCGACGCGAAGGACGGTGGGAGATTTGAGGATGGCGAGATTGGCGGAGACGGCGTCGAGAACGTACGGCGGAAGTGTGGAAGAAAAAAGAGCTTGTTGGAATGCGACGGTGCGGGAACGCAGCGAAGAGTAATTCTCTTCGACGTAGACGGCGACCTCGCGGGCGTCTTTCCATTGTGAAGCGTAGTAGGGACGCCAGAGCGGCGGTTTTTCTTCCGGAAACGTACGGCAGCCGGGGGCGCCTTGGGGATCCGGGAGCCCGACAGCGCCGGCTTGCTGGTAGGAATTGGGGAAATGCCAGGCGACGACGATAGGGTGAGCTTTTGATTCGCCGGGGGCTAGAGTTCCTTCGAGCAAGATCGAACAGCCGTTGCGGCCGCTCTTGTCAATCTCGTTCGAACCTTCGTTGGTGGTGAAACTTCCGGTGGAGAGTTCTCGCCAAAGTGCGGAGAGCGAATCGAAATCCCAGCCGGGACTGCGGAGCCACATGCCTTTGATGCGCGGCTTTGCGCCGATGGCGATCAGAGAGGCGCTGCCGAAACTTTCGGCGTTGGGCTTTTCGGAATTGTGGAGGTAAACGCCACGACCGGGGATCACGGTGTTTAGGCTGTTCGATTCTTCGCTGCTGCATCCAGGAGCTAGATGGGAAAGATGGTAGGAAAACTCGTAGGCAACGGGATGCGCGGAAGAATTGTGAATGGTGTATTCGAGAATGGCGCAAGGGATGCCGGAGTTTTTGTCGTCGAGGGGAATGAAAGGATTCCAGGCGTTAAGGGTGACTTGCAAAGGAAGGAGTGCGTCGGTGAGCTTGGCTTCGCCGAAGGGATATTCACCTTTGAAGATGCATTTTCCAAAACGAGGAAAACCTTCGAAGCCGCCGCGGCGGTAGCCTTCGCCCTGGAGGCCCTGGTCGTAGATTTTGAAAATGGGGAAAGGGCCTTCGACAAGTTTGGTGGCGGGAGAAGCGCTTTTGATATGGAGAATGGCGAACGCAGCTTTAGCGGGAGAAAAACCCTCGGGTAAAGCTGTCGTGGATGGATGATTGCCGATGGAAAAATCCTGGAGGCCGCCGTAACCGTTCAGGCAGATGCAGCCAGCGCCGATGCCTCCCAGGGGCATGGCGATTTGCGCGGCTCGATCACCCATGAAGGTGCGCTGGGGTCCGTGGGAGAAAAGTTCTTCGACGGAATAAGCGGAAGATTCAGAAGTGGTGTGGGGAGGAACATCGGTGACTGGCGCAGTTGGCTGTGCGCCCGCGATAGGGACAGCGGCGCCAAGAGCGGCGGAGGAAGTGGTGACCAGGAATTCTCTGCGGGTGGGTTTGTCCAAGGGCGACATCGGACCTCCTCTTTCGAACTTTTTCGAATCGAACGCGGCGCGGAATTGTTTCGCGCGGCTAAGTTGTTAGCGGCTCAGCGCTGATGAAGGAAATTAATTTGCGCTGGCGCCGACGCGCAACAACGGCAGGATTGTAGCGTCAATCGCGTCGTCCGTGAGGGCCGTTAGATTTACGCCGCGGTGAAGACTCCAATGCTCAACTTGCTCGGCGGTTTTTCCCGGCGAGAGTTTGGTCATGGGGCCGAGGGTTTCCATTTCCAAAAACTCGTTGTTGGTGAAAGTTTCGAATGAGCACCCGAAATCGGGATAGGGTTCGCCGGAAATGGCGTGTGCGCGTTTGATGAAAGCTTCGCCATTCAAAACGTACGCGCCCCAGGTATTGGGATTGAACATTCCTAGTTTTTGCGCATCGGAGTTAGCAGGATCCTGCTTCAAGGTCAGATATTTTTTCGCGAAGACCCAGCGCTTGTCGGAAAGATTTGTGTACGCCCACATCACCAGGGGATTGGTGGCTTCGAGGTTCGCGGGGTGCTTGCCACGCGGGGGAAAACCGGAGATGGCGACACCACCCGGAGCCATCATGGTGAGCGCCCATACGGAGTATTCGAGCGAAAAGAGAGAACGGTTGGTAATGCGATGGAGGACGGTCACTTCAGTGCCTGTGGGAGCCATTCGCACTTCGATTTCTTTTTGGAGGCTGGTGAGCGGCTCGACGGGAGCGCGAGCGATCAGGCCGTTCGCGGTAATTGTAATTTCGACCGGCACGTTGTCGGGCGCCCAAGTTGCGATCGGATCTTCGGGAGCTTTCCAAACGCGATCTCCGCCGCGGAGCTGGGTCTTTTCTTCTCGGGTGCCGCCGAGTTGCTCGGCGTATTCCTTAAAAAGATTCTGGCCACCGACGAAGCCGAAGCGGATCACTCGCGGACCGACGTCGCCCGTGACGACGAGTTCGACTTCACCGTTGCTTACGCGGTAGGAATTACGCCAGCCCTTGTATTCCATTTTTTCAACTTTGACGTCGGCGCAGGCGTGCGAGGCCACAGTAAGGCTTAGAACGAGAAACAAAGTCAGCTTTGACATGACGCGACTCCCCCATTCGCAAAAGCACTGAGACCATATCACTGTCATAGATTGCTCGGAAGTGAGAAAACCTGGGCGACAGATGAGTTGGTTTACCGAGAGGCGAGAACTTGGCAAGCAGGAGAGGGCTTGTTAGAGTCGTGGTACCCAGAAAAAGAGTACGAAGTGATGCATCAAGAGCAGGCCGAAAAGAGGCTGAACCTCATGGGAGACGAGACTCGGGCGGCGGTGCGGGCCATCGAAATGGTGGAACGGAAGGACCGCGTGCTGATTGTCGAAGACGAAGACAACGCGCGAAAGGGATACGAGCAACTTTTGCAGCGCTGGGGCTGCGACGTAGTGGGCGTGGCATCGGCGGAAGAAGCGCTGGCGAAATTTGCGAGCTATCAACCGGACACGCTAATCGCCGATGTGGAATTGCCCGGTATGAATGGGCTAGACCTGCTGAAGCAGCTTGGGCAGGAACTGCTGGATGTGCCGGCCATCATTATTACCGGCAAAGGCAGTGAAGAGCGCGCGGTGGCGGCGATTGAAGCGGGAGCGTTCTGGTACATCGAAAAACCGCTAAAGGGGCCAGTGTTGCGGGCGTTGCTAGACAGGGCGCTGAGTAAGGCGCGAGATGCGCGGCAACTCCTGGTGCTGCAACGGCAACTGCGCGAGACGGGACGGCTGGGCGACCTGGTGGGCGCGTCGAAACCGATGCAGGAAGTGATGCGGATTGTGGAGATGGCGGCGCCGAGCTCGGCGTCGGTGCTAATCACGGGAGAGACAGGGTCGGGTAAGGAAATCGTTGCGAGGACACTGCACAAACTTTCTCCGCGCGCGAATGGACCGTTCATTGCGATCAATTGTTCGGCGATTCCCGAGTCGTTGATGGAGAGCGAGATTTTCGGCCACGAGCGCGGCGCGTTTACGGGCGCGGCGGAACGGCGCATCGGGTGCTTCGAGCTAGCGGATGCGGGAACGCTGCTGCTGGATGAAATCGGCGAGATGCCAGCGCCGACGCAGGCGAAACTATTGCGCGTGCTGGAAGACCGCAAAGTGCGGCGTCTGGGCAGCAAAAGCGAAACACCAGTGGACGTGCGTGTTCTGGCGGCTACAAATAAGGAGCCGGAGCAGGCCGTCAGCAGTGGGCAGATGCGGCAGGACCTGTACTTCCGGCTGAATGTGTTTCACATCAATCTGCCTCCGCTGCGCGATCACAAGGAGGACATTCCGCTGCTCGTCGACTATATTTTGCACGACCTCAACGCCAAGCATGGGAAACACGTGAGAGGGATCGGTGCGGAAGTTCTGGACATTTTCATGGGACACACGTGGCCGGGAAATATCCGCGAGCTGCGCAATGTGCTGGAACGCGCGTCCATCATGTGCGAAAAAGAGCTGATCACGCGTGCATGCCTCCCGGAAGAATTTGGAAGGACGGCGGCGAAAGGGCCGAGCGATCTTTCGGCAATCAAATTTCCAGTAGGAACAACGGTAGATGCGATGGAACGCGTGTTGATCCTGCAAACGCTGGGCGCAACGGGAAACAACAAGACGCGGGCGGCGGAGCTACTCGGTATCAGCTTGAAGACGCTACACAATAAGTTGAAAGAATACGGCGGAGATCGCGCCGAAACGGAGTAAGGACGCAGAATGCAGCTGCGGCTGCGGACAAAACTCACGCTAGTGATGACGGGGCTGGTGCTGCTCGTCACGGCGGTTGTGTCTGGAGTATTCGCGGCGCAACTTCTCCAGCAACTCCTGCAGGCGACCAGCTTGCGTGCGAACGATCTGGCGGAGCAGGTATTTCGGCAAGCGCAGCGCGCGTTGACGGACGCCGGAGAGCAGGGCGTGCGGCCGGCATCGGAGAGTCCCCAGGAAATCCACGACTACGTCAGGCACGCCTTCGAAATCAACGAGGGGCTGCATGCGCAGCTCAAGGCCGCGAAGGACAATTCGCTGATCTACGAAGTTTCGATTGCCGACCACGACAGCATGGTGCTGATTTCCACGGACGAGAACATGCCGGGGAGATTTGTACCGCGAAAAACTCCACTCTCCCAATTAGTGCAGCGAAATTTCTTTCATCAGGTGAAGGTGCTTGCAGGGCCCGCGAAAGTTTTCGAGCTCGACTATCCGTTCAGCAAAGGAGGGCAGCCGTTTGGGGAAGTGCGTGTGGCGCTCGATTCGGGAATTCTGTTGAAAGAGATTGAGCCAAGTTTGCGCACGTCTGGAACCATCGTGCTTGTGGCGCTGGTGATTTCCACCCTGCTCGCCGCCATCGTGAGCAGGGCCGCACTTGCTCCGTTGCGTGACATCGCAGCGCAATTGGATCGTATATCTGCGGGCGAGTACGACGCACCAACTCCGGAAGTAAAAGGATTTGCGGGGGGCGGTGATGAACTGGGACTCGTGAGCCGGAAAATTACGCAGGTCGGGCAGCAACTGCGCGGCGTACATGAAATCTTCAGCACCATGCGCGAAAACATGAATTCGGTGATGGCCGGACTCGAAGATGGCCTGTTGTTGTTCACACGGGATGCGCGGGCAGTGATGATCAGCCCGGCGGCGGAGAAATTCCTGGGTGCGCCGGCGGGACAGTTTCTGGGGCGGCGCGTGACGGAGATATTTCCTCTCGGCCACCCATTGCACGAGGCTTTGCACATCGAGAGCGACGAGTTGAGCGAAGTGGCGGCCGAGACGGAATTGATGACCAGCGAAGGGCCGAAGCGCATCAGCGTCAGCGTGCAAGCCATCCAGGAAGATGGTGAGCGCATGGGCGCGCTGGTGACGCTGCGCGATCTTGATTCACTAGAAAGTATCAACACTCAGCTTCAAGTAAGCGAACGACTGGCGGCGCTGGGACGCATCACCGCGGGCGTTGCACATGAAGTGAAGAATCCTTTGAATTCGATGCGGCTGTGGCTGGAAAACCTGAAGGAATCGCTCCCTGCAGATGCGGACGGCGCATCGCGGCAGGCCGTGCAGGTGCTGGACAAGGAAATCGACAGACTGGACGCGGTTGTTAAGCGCTTCCTCGATTTTACGCGGCCGATGGATATCCGCCTGGAACCGACGCAACTCGCGGAGCTTTTGAAAGAAGTGATGGAGGTCGCGCGGCCGCAATTCCAAAAGTCCAATATTCAACTGGCACAGCTACTGCCGATTGATGTGCCGGAAGTATACGTGGATCGAGCGCTGCTTAAGCAGGCAGTGCTGAATTTGGTGCTGAATGCCGCGGAGGCCATGCCGAGCGGCGGGCAATTGCGGTTGGTGCTTAGCCGGCGCGGGGAAATGGCGGAAATTACCGTGGGCGATACCGGCAAAGGTATCCCTCCGGAAAGCCGCCAGAAAATCTTCCAGTTGTTTTTTACCACGCGTCCGGGAGGCAGCGGAATCGGACTAGCGACTACGTTTCGAATTGTGCAGCTCTTGAACGGTTCGATAGACTTTACTTCGGAGGTCGGCCGGGGCACGACGTTCCGAATCGAGTTGCCGCTCGCGGCCTGAATATGACGGAAAACTCAGCCCCGTCCCGGATAGGTTCGGCGCACAACTTTCCCCAATCGTGTGTGGCGCTTCTCCTTTGCGCTGCGTGCTCCTTGAGCGGGTGCAGCATGAGGAAACGGCCGGGCATTCCGTGGGCCACCGCGGTGCAGGTGCATCCTTTAGCGCAAGCGCAGACTGCGGATGCAAGTAGTCTTGCTGCTGATCCAGGTCCAGAGCTGCAGCTTGAGTTGCCGCCTTTTCCCAGCCGTTTGATGACGGTCCGCAGCGGACCTCCACGGCCACGCGTGAGGACAGCGGTGCCGGGAGCTACAGGGGAGGATGCCGATAAGTTAGAAACACCCATGATTGCGCCGCAGCTTACGACGCAAGAATCCGCTGTTGCACAGCAGCAGACAAATCAAAGTTTGAGCATCGCGGAAAAAAACCTGGCGTCCGCGCGCGGGAAGAATCTGAACGCTGCGCAATCGGATCTGGTCTCGAAGATCCAAGGATTCATGAAAGATGCGCGAGAAGCCGCGCAGATCACGGATTGGAGCCATGCCCGCAGTCTTGCCAAAAAAGCGCAGGTCCTCTCGGAAGGACTCGCCGGTTCCCTTTAGTTCGAAATTTACTTCAATGACTTTCCTACTTTTGCGGCTCACCGTTTGCGCAAACTATCGGCCAATGGGTTCGCATTCGACCGGATGCGATAAGATGATGAAGACATGAAAAAGTTTGATGCGGTAATCGCGGGCGGTGGAGTGATTGGTGGAGCGATCGCGCTGGAGCTTGCGCGCGCCGGTTTGCGCGTGGCGGTATTTGATCGTCAACAGCCGGGGCAGGAAGCATCCTGGGCCAGCGCGGGAATTCTTTCTCCCGCACCCGAGAGTCCGGGGATGGTAACGATGGTGCCGCTGGGAAAGGCGAGCCTGGCTCTCTACCCCGAATTTATTGCGCAGGTGGAAGAGATTTCCGGGAAAAATACAGGCTTCCGGCCAAAGGGAACGCTAGAGGCGCTGTTTTCGCGCGACACGAAAGCGGAACTTAGCACGATCATTGCACTACATCACGGGCTAGGATTGCACGCGGAACCACTGCGCCCCGAGGATGCGCGCGAGCTCGAACCGGCGCTGAATGAAGATGTCGAGGCCGCGGTGTTGCGGCCAGATGAAGCGTCAGTTGATAACCGCCTGCTGACCGCCGCAATTCTCGAATCCGCGCGACGCAGCGGCGCCGAGATTTTTTCTGAAAACGGCGTGAAAGGGATTTGGCGCGAGGGGAATCGCTGCGCGGGATTGATTTTGCAAAACGAAAAAGTGGAAGCCAAATGGACGATCATCGCGGCCGGCTGTTTTTCGGCGGCCATCAACGGAATCGCACCGTATGCGCCGGTGCGGCCCGCAAAGGGCCAGATGGTGGCGCTGCGCGCGGATGAATTGAAGATGGAGCGCGTGCTGTGGTCCGACAAGATTTATCTGGTGCCGCGGAATGATGGGCGAATCGTTGCCGGGGCCACGGTGGAGTACGCCGGCTTTGACAAGCGTACGACGGCCGGCGGCATCGAAAAAATTCTTTCGGGCGCGATTGATCTGGCGCCGGGCCTCGCGAATGCGCGCATTGAAGAAACGTGGGCGGGCTTGCGGCCGGACTCTCCCGATCATCTGCCGATTCTCGGCCCTACCGACATGGATGGCTTGCTGATGGCTACGGGACACTTCCGCAGTGGAATCCTGCTGACACCGATTACCGCGCGCCTAATCCGCGAATGGATTATGGAACAGCGGGTGAGGGTGGATTGGGACCGCTATAGCCCAATGCGATTTCAGGATGCGCAGGATGCGAAGGACGCAGCAACGAAGAAAATGCCCGCGTGAGTTTGATCGGTTCGCAAGCAGAGCGCTTCTGGCTTTTCGTCGGTTAGGGCAGTTGCGCGGGTGGAGGAGTAATGGGCTGGAGTTGTCCGAGATTGTTGTAGTGAATCTGGTTACCTTCCAGGAAAAGCTCGTGTTCGAGGACGACGTCCAGCGATGAACCGCGAGGCAGCTCGGCTTCCGGCCCGCGAGTAAGGAGCACGGCGGCCAATCCCGCGGCGGCTCCAATCCCAGCACCGATGCCAAGTCCCTTCACGCCGTTGGCAATCGCACCGATGCCCGCGCCCGTCGCGGTGGTCTCCGCGACCGTTCCGGCATCCTTCCCTTTGCCACCAGGGCCGATCACTTTGCCTTCGGAATCCATGGTTTCTTTTCCGCCGGAATCGGCGCTGCGCGGGGCGGCGTTCAAGCTTACAGTGTAGCCGTTGGGCAAGATCAAGGTATCGAGGCGCAGACGGAATTCACCTTTTCCTTTGATCTTGCCGGGACGCTTCAATTCCAGTAACTCACCACGAAGATAAGATCCCACCGGAATGACGATGCGATTGTTCTGCGTAATCGGAAAGGAAGTTTGTAGGTAGATGGAATCACCCACTTTGGCGCTGCGCGTGGATATTCCATTCTGGAGGACGACGCCGACGCGCGTTCCCGCAGGAACCGTGATTCGTTCGCTGGGGCCTGTTGGCATTACCGGAGCGCGCGTGGGCGCGACTGGAGGGGGAGCGGCGGTCTGCGGCCCATCGGGTTGTTGCGCAGCGCAAGTTGCGACGAACGCTAGCATTCCGGCGATCAACCATAAATTTTGGCAATACCCGCGACGTAGCTGTAATTTCACGGCACCCCTCCACAATGCTTGATGCGATGCATCAAGAGGCGATTTCGGATGCCTGAGTATAACCCATCAGTTTATATATCCCCTTAGTTTGACCTGCGGATGCGCGGGGACTACGCTTAGGGCGGAGTAAGGAGAATCGCATGGCGAAGCTGGCGTTAATTTATGGGATGAGATTGTTGCCCGAGGAAGAGCTTGGCGAATTGAAGGATGCGACAGTGGTGCTGAAGAATGGACGAACGGCACGCGTGACCATGCATTTGATCGAAGGCAGCAAGGAAGAAATTGAGAATACCTTTCGTCAATCCACCGAAGCGTTTTTTGAAATGTACCCTGAAATCTAAACTGTTTTTAGTTCTTAGTAGCTTAATGTTTCGTGCTTGGTTGAGAAGCATTACAACGAACAGTCCTTAATACTGACTAGGGTAGCGGCCCTGCTGTAGTCACTAAGAACTAATTACTATTCATTTCCTAATGGGTTCAACCTTTCGGCGTGACGGAAGTCTGGCGGTGTGCTTTTTCGATGGCGGTCAGCAGGCTCTCATCGAATCCGAGCCTGCGAGCCTGGTCCATCGTCAAATTAATCTCACGGGCGCACGCTTGCACAACGTGAGGCAGATCGCAGGGTTGGGCCACCAGCGTTCCGCGCTTAGCATCGGGCCACATCAGAAAAGGCTGCGGGTCCTGGAACGCATCCTTGCAATCCACATCCGCCGCAGTGAGGTTTATTTTCTGCAGTGCCGGTAGGACCAGCGTTCCCGTGGTGCTCCCGTCCGAAAGTGTAGCCGAGTTTACCGACGCACCCGGCGACTTCACGACCATCTTTGTCCAATCAACCGGCGCGCCAGTGGTCATGTCAAACACCATGGCTATAACGTCGCTGTTCGGATGCGCTCCTCCGCAGAATGTTTCGTCGGATGCCACCAGGCTCAAAAAGCGCGGACCTTCCATGGTCACTTTGATCGTTCGCAACCAGTCCAACGAAATTTGATTCTGGCCATCTTCAGGGTGACCTACCACCTTCAACCATCCCTCGTAGTCTGCGTCGCAATCATGCAGGGATTGCACCAGCTGACGATTCAGCCGGGTTAGAGTCTCATTCACGCGCTGTGCGGCGGGAGTGGCCGGGCTCACAATCATAGGCCATGCATCCACGCCCTTGCGGAGCTGTTTGATGGGTTCCAGCCGGAGGCTGTCGGCAGCTGGCGTCTGCGCATTTCCGCTGATGGCGAGACTTCCCAGCAGTACGGCTGCAAACGCAACGGAAAGAGCAGACGGATTCAACAATACCGTGGTCAGTCGTTTCACCGGATCTCCTCAGAGGGCCGACCCAAATATCTTAAGTATAGCGAGTGGAGTTCCAGGCACTTTCTCAGCGATTGCCGAAGTTTTCTGGATCGGCGTTGGGATCGCCGAGATTGTCGTTGATGAGCACGGTGGATTGGCCGGTCAGTTCGAAACGTTTGCGGCACTTGTAGCAGGCCACTAGATCGTCCAGGCGCACCATGTAGGAACTGGCTTTCACGAATTTTTTTCGATCTTCTTCGCCGATTCCGCGCGGCAGTTCCCTTTTCTTGCGGCAGACTTTCCAGCGCACGGGAGCTTCGAATTCGCCGCGGCAGCTCGGGCAGATGAGCTTGACCTTCCGGACTTCTTCTTTTTCGTTGTAAAACTGGCGCTCGTCCATAGTTAAAGAGCGGGTGTGCGCACCGCTTCGTCAATTGTAACAAATTCGAGGCCCAGGTCACGCCAGCGGGGCAGCCAATGTTCAAGTGCGGCGAGGGTCCGCGAACGATCGGCATTGAGATCGCGGTGGCCGCCATCGTGGAGGCAGAGGATATCACCGGTACCGGCAGCGGCGACTTGTGAGCTGGAACTATCAGCCAAGCTCTGCTTCGCGTGCTGGGCAATTGGTTCCATTCGCGGAATCAGCCACTCCGCTGGCTTTTCCTGCCAGTCGCCAGGAATCAACGTCCACATTACGGTGCGGTAGCCGAGTTCGCGGGCCGCGGGAACGACCCACGGGTTTCGCATTCCATACGGCGGGCGAAACCATTTTGGCGCGGTGCCAATGGCATTCGAAATGGCGTCATGACAAAGGCGCAGCTCTACCCTCACCTTCATCGAATTGAGCAAGGAAAGATTCGGGTGCAACTCGGTGTGGTTCCCAACGCTGTGCCCGCGCGCGATTGTTTCTTGGACCAGCTCGGGACATTCGCGGACGTATCGTCCAATCAGGAAAAATGTGGCTTTGGCGTTGTAACGATCGAGCAGATCGAGGAGTTTCGGCGTGATGGCCGGATTCGGCCCATCGTCAAATGTGAGAGCGAGCTTGCGCGCCGAATTGGTACGACAGATGGTGCGCCCAAAGATTTGTGCGCGTGGATAGACCGCACCATATGCTGCCAGTCCCGCAGCCCCGGCAGCAACCGCAGCAGGGGCTTCGATAAGCCAAGGATTCACCCCGGTATTCTCGCACGCGACAGCGAGGAGTTGTAGTGGCGCAGCATGCTGCGCCACTACAAAGAGGGCTCAGCTTCAGTGCGCTTTAAGCTGGCGGCAAACTGCGACGAACTTTCAAGTCCGCGAGGAGGCGGTCCACTTCGGCGTCGCGATCCAGGCGGTTCAGCTTTTCGCCGACGTCGTCGCTGAGGAGCTCGACTTCCGCGGTAGCAACGGCTTCGGTGTGATTCACGCGGTCCTTGAGGCGGTCAAACGTGGCGCTCTTGGAGTTGTCGCCCATGGCGGTTTGCGCGCGCGCGGCTTTGCCCAGCGCAATGCTGCGCCGATGGCGTGCGATAAGCAGATCGCGCTTGGACTTGGCTTCGTCGAGTTTTTGTTCGAGTTTCACGAGCGCCCCCTTCAGCGTTTCGACCTGCAATTTCTGATCGTCCACTTGCTCGCGGTAGCTCACCGCCAGTCGCTGCGAGGTTTGGAAGCGGTCGAGCGCGGCACGGGCCAGATCGTCCTGGCTTTTGTCCACGGCGGTTTCGGCTTTGCGCATCCAGTCTTTTCCGGAGTCTTCGTTCTCGCGCCACTTTTTTTCCAGCATGTGCTGGTCGGCGATGGAGACTGCCACTTGCGTCTTGACCTGCAGGTATTGATTCTCCATGTCGAGAATCACCTGCTTGATCATTTTTTCCGGATCTTCCGCGCGATCAACCATGTCGTTGATGTTCGCGCGGATCAAAGTACTTACTCGTTCTAAAAGTCCCATGATAAATCTCCTTTCAAATTCCAAATGATACGGACCACTCAAGACATCCAAAGAAAATTGAGCGCGCGTACCTGGCCGCCGCAAAACTATTTCAGGGCAGAAGATGTACGCCGCAAATTGCCGCCGCCATCTTCGTCAGCCCCTTCAAGCCGACCAGATTCAGCGCGACGGCCCTACCATACAAAAAGATCGTGCTTGCCCAAAAGTGGCTGATAACAAAACTCAACGAAGTGAACATGACCACCCAGACGGTTAGAATCTTTTCTTTCATACTCATGGCCATCCCCCGAGACCATTTGGCGTCCTCGGCAGGCCCTTACGGACCTGCCGGGACGGAAGCAATCGTTACGCTTTCTTGGCTGGCGCTTGTGGCGCGTCCAGTTTCGGCGCTTTGTCGCCGATCATCCGAACTTTGCTGAGCAAGTCCGACATCTGCATGCCCGAGAGGGCCTCGAAGAGTGCCGGCACTTGCGCGGCAATTTTGGTTACGTCGCCGGTCAGTTTGTAAGCGCCGGCGGCATCGCCATTGCCCGTGGATACGATAGTCACCTTGTCTATCTTGCTGAGCGGCTCGGCGAGAGCGCGCACGATTTCCGGCAAGCCAGTGAAGAGCTTGTCGATGACGGCGGCCTGGTTGTACTCCTGGAAGGCCTCCGCTTTCACGTTCATGGCTTTGGCTTCGGCTTCACCTTTTTTGAAGATGATTTCCGCTTCGGCTTCACCTTGTGCGCGAATCGAAGAGGCGCGGCCCTCGGCTTCGGTGATCGAGCGCTGCCGCTCGGCACTTGCCAACGTTTCGATGCGCTGGCGTTCGACTTCGGCTGGCTTCAATACCGTGGCGATCAATTCGCGCTCGCGACGCTCGATTTCCGCTATCTGCACCTTCACTTGAGCTTCGCGTTCCACTTGCTGGACTCTCACCGATTCGGTGATGACTTGCTGCTGCATGATGTTGGTTTCGATTTCGTAGGCCTTGTCGGCGGTAGCCTGAGCCTTTTTCGTCATTTCCAGATAGCTGGCTTTCTTGAGGTCCAGGTCGCGCTCGGCTTCCGCTTGCTTTGCGAGCGAAGCAGTTTCTGCTGCAACTCGCTCCATGTCTGCTTGCGCTTTCGCCACGGCCGAGGCACGAGTTGCTTCGGCACGTTTGATGGCGATATCGCGGTCGGCTTCGGCGGCGGCCACTTCAGCATCGCGCTTGATGCGTGCGACGTCCGGCCGTCCCATGTTGGTGATGTACTCGTTCTTGTCGCGTACTTCCTTGATCGTGAAGCTGATGACCTCCAGCCCCATCTTGCTCAT
>JBGPDI010000114.1:0-15483 GCA_041482215.1 Candidatus Acidiferrum sp.
CACAACGTCCCCGTGGGTTTGGGCAGTCATGCACAGTGGGATGAAAAACTGGATGGACGACTGGCGCAGGCGCTGATGAGCGTCCAGGCGGTGAAGGCGGTGGAGATCGGCGGAGGCGTCGCGGGGGCAGGATCGTTTGGGAGCGAAGTGCAGGACGAGATTTTCTATGAGAAGGCGGCGCGGCGATTCCGGCGAGCGACAAATCGCGCGGGCGGATTGGAAGGCGGAATCACGAACGGCGAAGACGTGATCGTGCGCGGATATTTGAAACCGATTTCCACTTTGCGGCAGCCACTACACACCGCCGATATGGTAACGAAAGAGCCGGTGAAGGCCGCATACGAGCGTTCGGATTGGTGCGTGGTGCCGGCGGGAGCGGTGGCTGGCGAGGCCATGGTAGCACTTGTGCTGGCAGACGCTTTTCTGCAAAAATTTGGAGGAGATTCGCTGGGTGAGATGAGGCGAAATTTCGAAGGCTATGGCCGACAAATTGACGAGTTCTGAAGCGGCGGTGACTGCGGCCACGGAGACGGCGCAGGCGCTGTCTGCTGGGCGCAAGATTTATCCGATCGTGAAGTATGGCGACGCGATCCTGGAAAAACCGGGGGCGCCCGTAAAGACTTTTGACGCGGAAATCGAAGAACTTGCGGAAGATATGTTCGCTTCGATGTATGCGGCGCAGGGTGTGGGACTGGCGGCGCCACAAATTGGGAAGAGCTTGCGGATTGCAGTGGTGGACGTGACGGGCGGAAAGAATCCGGAGGCTAAGATTGTACTGGCGAATCCGGAAGTGATTCACGCGGAAGGTGAAGTTCGCGAAGAAGAAGGGTGCCTTTCGATCCCAGGGTTTCGAGGGTATGTAATGCGACCACAGTTTGTAACAGTGAAAGCTCAGAACGCGAAGGGCGAGACGTTTGAGATTCGCGGGGAGAATTTACTGGCGCGAGCGTTTTGCCATGAGATCGATCATTTGAATGGGATTCTTTTTTTGCAACACCTCAGTATGTTGAAGAGGGATTTGATTCGGCGGAAAATCAAGAAGCTCAGGAAACAGGGCGAGTGGTAAGGGCAGGAAAAGTCAAAACACCCACCCTTACAAACCAAGGGTGGGGCACCCGCAGCAAAATATCTACGCGTCTAAGGATTGATAGCATTGCCCGGAGAGGGCGCAGCGATGCTGCGCCCCTACAAAGAGATTCTCTAGTGCCTGTGTGGACTTTGAGAGTTGTGGATTGAAGATGCGAATTGTTTTTTGCGGGACTCCTCAGTTTGCTGTGCCTACCCTGAAATACCTTCTGGAACAATCCGAATTAGAAATTGTGGGAGTGGTTACACAGCCGGACCGGAGGCAGGGGCGCGGGCTGGAGATTACTTTTTCTCCGGTAAAGGAAGCAGCGCTCGCTGCGAAGGTTCCGGTACATCAACCGAAGAAAATTCGTGAACCTGAAATGGAAACATTGCTTCGGGAAATTGCTCCCGATTGCATTGTGATTATTGCTTACGGGCAAATTATTCCGGTGGGACTACTGGAAATTCCAAGACTGGGCTGGATCAATTTGCACGCTTCCCTGCTGCCGAAGTACCGGGGCGCTGCGCCCATCAATTGGACGATTGTGAATGGCGAGACACGGACCGGCGTTACGACGATGAAGATTGATGCGGGGATGGACACTGGGGAGATGCTGCTGCGTCAGGAAGTCGAAATCGGACCGGAAGAAACTGCGGCGGAACTTACTGTGCGCATGGCGGAGCTTGGCGGACAACTGATGGCCAATACGCTGCGTGGATTGGCGGAGGGAACGCTTGCCGCGAAACCTCAGAACCACGCGGAGGCAAGTTATGCGCCAATGCTGAAAAAAGAGGATGGGCGGGTGGACTGGAAGCAGACGGCGAAGGAGATTTACAACCGTATGAGGGGATTCGCGCCGTGGCCTGGAGCTTACACGGCGTTTCGCGGAGAGACTTGCCAGGTGTGGGGTGTGCCGGTGTCTAAAGAGGAGGCGGTTAAACTGCCGCAAGACGTCTTTGGAACGGCACCGGGGGCTTTGTTCGTCGCAGAGCATGAATTGTATGTGGCGTGCGGGGACACAACCGTTTTGAGGCTTGGGGCCGTCAAAGTAGAGGGACGCAAGAAGGTGGAGGCGGCGGATTTCGCGAATGGCGCGCGATTGAAAAGCGGTGAACGCTTTGGATAAGGCTGGTTTGCGCCGAGCCGACCGGTAAGGCATACTCAAAATCTGCCTCATGTACTTGGACATAAACACTCACTGACTAGTTGCAGCAACGGGAGCTCACCTTACATGAAGAATTTTGAATCTTTTGGAAGACGCGGAGCAGTGCGTTTCCGCGGAATGGAATTGCTGCGCGTGGCGGCTTGCTGGATGTTGATGGCGCAACTGGCGGTAGCGCCGTTTGTGGCGGCGGGCGACAAATCGGCACCAACAGCGGCGAATGATGCGGTGTTGAAGGCCATGCAAACCGAGATGGCGCGAGCGACGGCGGAGCTTGGCAAAGCGGAGCAGCCACCTTACTTCATGAGCTATACGGTCTATGACCAGGATTTCGTGGTGCTGGTGGGGGCTTACGGAAGTTTGCTGACGAACGCGGCTGTACAGCGGCGATTCGCGGACGTGAACATGCGCGTAGGAGCGCCGGAATTGGACAACACGCATGGGCAGAGCCGACCGAGCGGGGTGAACTCGGGCAGTCTTCCGCTGGGAAACGATCAGGATGCGATTGCTCGTGTTTTGTGGGAGATGACAGACCGGGAATTCAAGCGGGCGGTGCCGTCGTTGCTGAACGTTCGAACGAACACAGCAGTGCGGGCGGAGGAAGAAGACAAGTCGCCAGACTTTTCGAAAGAGAAACCACAGACACACATCGAGGAGCCGGGAGCGGTTGCGCCGTTTGACCGCGCGGCTTGGGAAGGCGAGATCAAGAGACTTTCGGGGGCTTTCCGGAAATATCCGGAGGTGTACTACGCGACGGTGATGATTCAGGTGCAGCGTTCGAATTCGCGGATGGTTTCGAGCGAGGGAAGCACGATCGTGTCGCCGAGCGCTTCAACGCGGCTGATTATGGAAGCGCAAACGCGCGCGGAAGATGGAATGGATCTGCTGCGCGTGGAAACATTTCAGGCGCCTTCGGCTGGCGGATTGCCAAGCGAGGCGGAACTGACGGGCAAGATTGAGAAGATGGCGGCGGATTTGAGCGCGTTGCGGAAGGCTCCAGTAGCAGAACCGTATGACGGGCCGGCGATCTTGAGCGGGCGAGCGGCGGCGGTGTTTTTCCACGAGGTACTCGGACACCGGCTGGAAGGACACCGGCAGAGGGATGAAGAAGAGGGGCAGACGTTCACGAAGAAGATCGGACAAGAGGTGCTGCCGAAATTTTTGAGCGTGACGGACGACCCGACGGTGCACGAGATGGTGGGAATGAAGCTGGCAGGGGCGTATGACTTTGACAACGAGGGCGAGCCATCGAAGCGCGTGGAAGTGATTAAGGATGGAGTGCTGAAAAATTTTCTGATGTCGCGGATGCCTATCAAGGACTTCAGCCAGTCGAATGGGCATGGAAGAAACCAGCCGGGGCGGATGCCGACGGGACGGCAGGGGAATTTGATTGTGACGTCCACGCAAACGGTGCCGGAAGCGGACATGCGGCAGAAACTGATTGATGAGATCAAAAAGCAGGGGAAACCGTACGGATTGTATTTCGATGATATTCAGGGCGGATTTACGCTGACGCAACGATCGTTGCCGCAGGCGTTTCAGGTGCTGCCGGTGATTGTTTACAAGGTGTATGCCGATGGGCGGCCGGATGAGTTGGTCCGCGGGGTGGATATTGTGGGGACGCCACTGGCGGCGTTGACGAGGATTATGACGACTGGAGATGAGCCGAAGGTTTTCAACGGCGTGTGCGGAGCGGAGAGCGGGCAAGTGCCGGTGGCGGCAGTGGCGCCATCAATGTTGTTTTCGGAAATGGAAGTACAGAAGCGGGCGCACGAGCATGAACGGCCGCCACTGCTGCCGCCTCCTGGATTTGAGGACGCCGGTGCAGCCAAAACTGCGCAGGTGAAAGCGGAGGTGAAACCGTGAAAACTTTTCACCTGACAAACCGTTTTCTTGGGCGCAAACAATTTTTGGGAATGGCGATGGCATGTTTGCTGGCGATGAACTCTGTGCCGAGCCGGGCAGCGACGGAGGATTCGAAAACTGCGGCGGATGCGGCGGCAATGGTTTCGGCACACGCGGCGGCGAAGGGTGATGGGCTGCTGGAGGCGCTGCTGACGGAATTGGACCGCTCAAAGGCGCAGCTGAAGATGGAACAGGTGCAAGCGCCTTATTACCTGGAGTACCGCGTGAATGATGTGGAGGATTTTGGCGCGGAGGCGGCATTTGGGGCGCTGCGCGAAAATCAACACGTTCACGTGCGGGTGCTGCGCGTGGTGGTGCGCGTTGGAAATTACAAACAGGATAGTTATTTTGGGCGAGGCCAGGGCGAATCCAACATTTTGCCGCTGGACAATGATCCGATTGCGCTGCGGCACCAGATCTGGCTGGCGACGGATGACGCTTACAAGGCCGCGGGACAAGCGCTTGCGGAAAAGCAGGCGGCGATGAAGCAGTTCAGCGTGGACCCGAATCCAGTGGACGACTTCGCGAAAGCGCCGCAGGTGATTGCGGTAGCGCCTACGGTGTCGCTGAAAGTGGATGAAACGGGTTGGAAAAAGACGCTGGAGGATGTGACAAATCTCTATAAGCAGTATCCGGATGTGCAGTCGGTAACAGCTTCGGCGAGATTTTCGGCGGTGAACGAGTATCTAGTGAATTCGGAAGGCACGGTGACGCGCAGCGGGAGAATGACGTACAACGTGCAATTGAGCAGCTCGTCGCAGGCGGCGGATGGAATGCGGCTGGGACGGAGCCCGGGATTCATGGTGGCGCGGCCGGAAGAATTGCCGACGCACGATGCGTTGATGGCCGAAGCGAAAAAGATGCTGGACACGGTAGTGTCTTTGCGGCAGGCGCCGATCGTGGAAGAAGAATATCGCGGGCCGGTGCTCTTCGCGGCGGATGCGGCGAACGACATCGTGGCGTCGTTGATCGGACAAAACGTGCTGGGGCAAAAACCGCAGCTGG
Source organism: Candidatus Acidiferrum sp. (assembly GCA_041482215.1). Lineage (GTDB taxonomy): Bacteria > Acidobacteriota > Terriglobia > Acidiferrales > UBA7541 > Acidiferrum. The sequence goes on from JBGPDI010000114.1 coordinate 5,142, forward strand.
GGAAACCGAACCGGACTACGGGAGCGTTTGCGACGAGCTACAAGTCGCGCGTCCTGCCAAGTTTTCTGTCGGTGGTGGACGATCCGACGATGAAGGATTTCAAGGGGAAGAGTTTGGTGGGAAGTTACGCGGTGGACAGCGAGGGCGTGAAGGCGCAAGCGGTCAACACGATTGAGAATGGAATGCTGGCGAATTATCTGGTAGGGCGAGTACCGATTCGCGACTTCACCACTTCGAACGGCCATGGACGCGCGGGACCGGGATCTTTTCCGGGGCCAAGCCTGGGCGTGCTGCTTGTGAAGAGTTCCGATGCGCAGGGGCCGGAAGAGTTGAAGAAAAAAGTCATGCAGATGGTGACTGAGCAGGGCAAGGAGTATGGCTACCGGGTAGAGACGCTTGGGCCGGGGAATTCGCCGCGGCTGCTCTATCGCGTTTATGCGAAAGATGGGCACGAGGAGTTGGTGCGAGGCGCGGTGTTTAGTGAATTGGATATTCGCGCGCTGCGGAATGATTTGATTGCGGTGGGAAATGATCCGCTGGTGAGCAACCGCGCGGGGAATGCGCCGACGACGATTATCAGTCCGTCGTTGTTGTTTGGGGAGTTGGAAGTGAAGCGGGCGGATACGAGTAAGGACAAGTTGCCGGATTATCCGGCGCCACCGTTGAAGAAGTGAGCGGAAGAGTGGCAAGGGCGAGAGAAAGATTTAACACAGAGGACACAGAGGGACACTGAGGGGCACAGAGGGCACAGAGAAAACTTGCGAAACGGTGGACTGGGACGAAACTTGATGGCTGCGAACTGAATACGGATATGACGCTGAAAGAAAGATTGGAATGGCTGGGGCGGATGATCTTGCTGGTGTTCATCCTGGCAACAGCGGCGACGCTTAGCGCGATTACGGCGATGCGCATTGCGATTCATGGGCGCGAAGTGACGATGCCAAATCTGGTGGGGAAGAACGTGTCTGAGGCGAGCCAGATGCTGCAGTTGCGGGGATTGGTGCTGCGGGTGGCGGACCGGATTTACAGCGATCAACCGATCAATGTGGTGATGCGGCAGACGCCGACTTCGGGACTATTGATGAAAGTTTCGCAGCAAGCGCACGTGGTGCTAAGCCTGGGGCAGCGGCAATTACAGATACCTTTGCTGGAAGGAAACTCGCTGCGGGCTTCGCGGATTGAGCTTTTGCGCGGGGGATTGCAAGTGGGAGAAGTTTCGGGCGTGACGATGACAACGCCACCGATGGATACGGTGATGATTCAGAATCCGAAGCCGGGAGCGGGAGCGGCGACACCGCGGGTGGATGTGCTTGTTTCGCAGGGTCCGCGCGAAAGTGCTTTTGTGATGCCGCATTTGACAGGGTTGAATGAAATTGATGCACAACGGCGGCTGGATGTGGCGCAAATGCGGCACAAGGTGAATTACGTGACGGCGCCGCAGTGGCCGCATGGGGCGGTGATTGATCAAACGCCGATGAGCGGAACGCGGATACTGACGTCCTCCATGATTGAGCTTACAGTTGCGAACTGAACTGGAAGACATCTCATACATGCTTTCGTCGGACTAAGCCATTTTCCTCAGGGGCTAAAACCCACCGAAGATGTTCCAGTGATGTCTGAGCCTGCCTGCGGCAGACAGACTGAAGCTCCGCCCCCTGAACAACATTTGTGAGATAGTTTCTGGACGCGCCAAACTTTTCTTCCGCACTAAGACTTGCTCCCTTCCCCGATTTGTAAACGCGTTCCGTCAGCCTTTGCGGGCAAGGCGGCGGATTGCGAATGTTGTGAGGACTAGCGCGACGCGGCTAGGACGGCGATGTGGGCCGAGGGCACCGAGAAGACACCACGGGCGTCTCTCTGATTGCTAGTGACGGAATCGAGATTTATTTGGCGGCGTCCTTCTTGTGCATGGTGGTGCACATGGTCAGAGCGGTGTTGGGATCGACGGCGCTGTCGCCCTCTTCGACAAACTGGATGATGCCCTGCTTGTCGATGATGATGTTGGCGCGCAGAGCCCACTCGTAGCCTTCGTTATTTTTCGCCGGGTCGTAGGTCTTGAGGACGCCGTAGGCTTTGAGCATCTTGCGATTCATATCGCTGAGGAGGGGGAAGGTGACGCCGATTTGTTTGGCGAAGGCAGCGTTGGCGGCGGGACTATCTACGCTGACGCCGAAAACTTCTGTATCCGAGGTGTCGATTTTACCGGAGGCGATTCCAGCCTGGACCGCCTGAAGTTGTTTCGTTCAACCACCGGTAAAGGCCAGGACGTAGACGGCAAGGAAAACGTTCTTCTTGCCGCGGTAGTCGCTGAGCTTCACGGATTTCCAGCCGTCGCTGAGAAGCGTGAAGTCAGGGGCGGTATCACCGACCTTGAGCGTCATCTTGGCGACTTGGGACTTTTCGCTTTGAGGTGCTAGGGGAGCGGCCGCGAGTGCGGTGGCTGCCAGAAGCCAGAGAGCGATTAAGTGTTTCATCGAGAACCTCCTATAGGAGATACTATGCAACTGACAGAGGGAGCTTACACCTCTTCGTTCTGTTAGGACTACGGGAATGGCGGGAAAATTCCCTGCTCTTTATAGGATGGGAATGGTGGGAACATCGGGAGGTTGGAGCGCGTATCTCTAGACACGAGGGAGGTCTCTGTGAACAAACAAAACTTGAAGACTCAGAAGATGAGGCTGGTTCGGCGGGCGCGGGGTGCTTTTGCGTTGATTGCAGCGATGGGCGGAGCGGCCTTGATTTCGGCAAGTTTGGCTTGGGCAGGCGGCGGAAACCGAGGGACACAGGATAAGGATGGAGCGGGGATTACGTTCAGCAAGCAGGCGACGCCTAAAGAGGTGGGACTGCCTGCGTATCCGGGAGCAAAGCTGCACAAGGATGAGAAGGATGATTCGGCCTCGGTGCAGATGGGGCTGTGGGGCGGGTCGTTTGGGTTCAAGCTGGCGGTGATGAAGATGGAGTCGGGCGACGGACCGGAGAAGATTGCGGAGTTCTATAAGAAGGCACTGGCAAAGTACGGGACGGTATTGAATTGTTCGGACGGTTCGCAAAAGGACAAGGACAAAGATGGGTCTTCGAACAAACTAACGTGCGACGACGATAAGCCGGAGAAGGGCGGAATGGTTTTTAAAGCGGGGACGAAGGAGAAGCAGCACGTGGTGGCGATTCAAGCAGATGGGAAAGGCAGCTTGTTTCAGTTGGTGTACGTGGAAGCGCGGGGCGACGATAAGGACAAGAAGCCAATCTGAGTAAACTTTGCTAGCGGAAAGGCATTTGGTGGACAAGCCTTGTCGGCGCTTGAGCAGCGCTGGTTTGTATGTGCTCACTTCCCTGCTGGTGGTTTCGGGGTGCGGGCTGGCATTCAGTCAAGAACCGATTCACGTTGCGGTGAATCTGGTGAACGTAGCGTTTTCCGTGCGGGATGCGCGCGGCGCATTGGTGGACAACCTCGCGAAGGAGGATGTCGAGGTACTCGAGGATGCGGTACCGCAAAAGATTTCTTTTTTTGCGAGGAGTACGGATGTTCCACTGACGCTGGGATTGATTGTGGATGCGAGCGGAAGTCAGGATCATTTCACGAAGCAGCATGAAAAGGACCTGGAGGTATTTCTGAAAGAAGTGCTGGGGCCGAAGGATCGCGCGTTTTTGGTGACCTTCGGGAACCATATTCGGCTGATCAGCGATTTTTCTCCGTCGGGGACAGAAATCATTGAACGGATGAAGGAATATAAGGACGGAGGCAAGGGAAGACACAAAGGCAAGGGCTCGGAGTCCCCAGAATTGGGCCCGAAGGAGAGCCGCGACCTGGGCACGGCGTTTTATGACTCGATCTATTATTCGGTGACGGAGAAGCTGGCGCGGGAGAGCGGGAGACGCGCGCTGCTGATGTTCAGCGATGGCGAAGACAATTCGAGTTCGCACGACATGATGCGGACGATTGAGATGGCACAGGGGGAAAACGTAATTATCTACGCGATTCGCTACACAGAAATGGAGCATGGGCAACTGACGGCGCGGAACAAGTATGGAACGAGCGTGATGGAGCGCATCGCGAAAGAGACGGGAGGAGCGCATATTGATGCGCAGACGACGGACCCGCATACGTATTTCAGGCAGATTGCGGAGGAGTTGAGGACTTCGTATGAGTTGGCTTACTACCCGACGAATTCGGAGAAGGATGAAACGTTTCGAAAGATTGTGATACGGACGAAGCGGGCGGGTGTTAAGGTGCGGACGAAAACGGGATATTTTTCAAGATAGTAGGGCAGTTAAGGGATCGAGGGTGAAAGTCACCACCGATTCTTGGGGGCCGCAGCCGGCCTTCAGAGGGCGATAGGAAGACTTTTTCATTGCGTCAAGAACTGCATCGTCGAAGGCTTTGCTGCCGCTGCTCTTTTCCGAGGAAACATGCGATACGGATCCATCCATTTCAATCATGTACTTGACGGTCGGACCAGACTTTAGTCCCGTCACGTCCTTCGGCCAGTGGATTTTCATCTTGTGAACGGCAATGGCAGCGCAATGGGAACCGCCCTGTTGGTTCTGGGGTCTGGCATGTGCATGGGTAGCTGAGGTCAGTGAAAGAGCGAGCAAAAGAGCAGAGTGCCACAGATACTGCCTTTTCCTACGTAAAAAGCAGAGCCTCACGGGATGAATTCTCTCCGGTTGGGGATGGCATCGCCGGTAGCCAGAATATCCTCGATGTAGAGCTCGGCGGCTTCCTCTATGTTTTTGAGGGCTTCTTCGCGCGTGTCCCCTTGCGAAACGCAACCAGGAAGACTGGGAACGACGGCGACGTAGCCTCCGTCATTCTCGCGCTGGAAGATAACTTTGTGACGCATCTGCACCCCCTCCCGAAACCAATTCCACAATACGCCCGTTTTTCGAGAGGGTAAATAACATGACGCCGCGGCAGAGCTATCTGAGATAACCCCAGTTGTGGAGCTTGTCGGAGTCTTCGGCCCAGCGGTCGCCGATGTCGGTGCGGTAGTACATGTTGGGGATAAGGATATTCTTGGTGCGGGAATAGACCTGGGCCTGGGCTTGCTTCATGGTTTGGCCGAGGCCGACGACGACGAGAACGACGCCGGAAGTGCCGGCGATGAGCCACTGGCCGTTTACTTCTTTGACGTCCTCGATGTGAATGCCTTCCATGTTTGGTTTCTTGAAAACGATGGCGTTGTTTTTGGAGAAGGATTCGAACGTGGCGTCGTCGTCGAAGGGGAACGGCGGGACGACGATTCGAATGCCAATTTGAAAGCCGCTGCGCGTGCGCCATTTAGGCTCGACGCCGGTGGCCAGCTCCCAGAAAAAATCGCTGATGGGCGTGAGCATGCCTTCCTGCTGGATGCTGATGGTGGGATAGCCGAAGCGCGAAGTGAATTCGAGCGGGTAGATGCCGTTGTTGTTGACGATGCAATTGAGGTCGATGTAACCGACGTAGCCTTCCTCTCCGAGCTTGGACTCCATTTTTAGCAAGGTGCGATTGAAGAGGAGATTGGGCTCGCTCCAGAACATGGCGGTGCCCATTTCGCCGGTGGGAGGACCGACTTCGCCGGGGAAAAGTTTTTTGTGTTCGAAATTAATGTTGACGGGGGTGACGAATTTCTTGCCGTTGAAGAAAGCGCCGACGGCGACTTCGACGCCGTTGATGCGGCGCTGGAGCTGAAAGACTTTGATTTCATCGGAGAAGGCTTTTTTGTAGGCTTCCAGCATCCGAATGACGTCTTCGCCGTCTTCTTCTTCGCCGACAAAGAGGCGGCGCTTGACGTTTTGGGCTTCGCCGCTAGGCTTGATGACGTAGCGGTCGGGATTCTTCTTGACGAACTCGATGGCGGGATCGAAGGAATCGAAATCCTCGTAAGGGATGATGCTGACGCCAGCGGATTTGAGTTCTTCCTGGCCGAAGGAGCGATCGTCTTCGAGACGGTCGGCGTAAGGAGTGCCGCCGATGACGGGCTTGCCGCCGGCGCGGAGAGTCTGGGCTTTGGCGCCCTGGCCGAGAGTGTCATCGAAGACGATGATGTCGGACCACTTGGCGTCTTTTTCCCAGTCTTTGGATTTGGGGACGAAACCGTCGGCGATGTCGCGCTCTTTTTCGGCTTCGATGTAGTAGCGGACGTCGTGGCCTTCTTTGAGAACTTGCCAGGCGATGTCACCGATGAGACCGGAGAGAGAAACGAAGAGGAATTTACGTTTGTCCATTTGCGAAGTAGCGACTTTTCCTTGAGCGCCGAAAGGATGATGGCATTGTAAGGAAAAGGCGGCAAGGGAATGTTAACGAACGTTAAAAATTGGATGGGTTCGGTCTATACTGTGCGGCCGGTGGGGTGGTTGTGCAGGTGAAGGCAAAATTGAGAGGAAAGTGAAGATGAGAACGGCAGATTCGGGGTGGAGATTGTCACGCAAAGGAAATCGAGCGGCGCGATGGGGTGTGTTCGCAACGATGGCGGCGGCTAGCTTGCTTGTCGCGCGGGCTTGGGCGGGACCAGAGGGCGAGACAGCAGCGCGAGTGGAGCCGAATTACGCGCTGGAAGAACGATTTCTGCCGGATCAACTAGGCAAACTGGTGTTTGATCTGGCGGTGACGCCGCACTGGTTCAGTGAGTCTGATCGATTCTGGTACAGCTATCAAACGACAGAAGGGACGCGGTATTACATCGTGGACCCAGTGAAGAAGACGAAGACGTTGCTATGGGACAACGCGAAGGTGGCGGCGGCGCTTTCGACGCTGACGAATTTTCCTTACGACGCACAGCATCTGCCGATCAAGCGACTGAAGCTGGTGGAGAAAGATACGCGGATGCGATTTGAAGTGGAGATTCGAAAGAACGCGGTGGTGCCAAACGAGCCGAAGGCGGAAAAGAGCCAAGAAGATATTGAGGAGCAAGGCAAAGAAGGAGAAATGAAGCAGGGGGAGCAGAAGGGACAGGCGGGGTCAGCGGCGGGAGCGCCAGCAGAAAAACCGGAAGATACGCGGACGATTTATTTTGAGTATGAGATTGCGTCGGGGAAAGTGACGCGGCTGGACAATTTTGCGGCCCCGAAGAAGAAGCCGATGTGGGCGTCGATTTCGCCAGATGGGAAGACGGTGGTGTTTGCGCGGGGGTTCAATCTCTACGAGATGGACGCCGAGAATTATGCGAAAGCGCTGAAGAAGGCTGGCGACACAACGGTGGTGGAAACGCAAGTGACGACGGATGGAGTGGAGAAATACAGCTATGCGCGGGTGCTGCTGCCGGAGCAGGAAGAACTGTTGAAGAAGGAGGACAAGGGAGATACGAACAAAGCGGGAGCGCGGACCACGGCGGTGACGATTCACTGGTCGAAGGATTCGAAGAAGTTTGCTCTGGAGCGGGAGGATAACCGCAAGGTAGGCGACTACTGGGTGATTCATTCGCTGACGAATCCGCGGCCGGTGCTGGAAGCGAGGAGCTATTCGCTGCCGGGCGAGACGAATGTGGCGGTCAGCGAGATTGATATTTTTGATGTGGCGAGCAAACAGCGGGCGGTGGTGCAGCCGAAGAGTTTTGTGGATGAAGTGTTGACGATTTCGGATGCAGGGCAGGTGGAGCGCGACCGGGAAGAGTTACGGGATGAACAGGAGGAGAACCGGCTGAATCCGACGCCACTGACGCGGGTAAGTCCGAAATGGGTGGCGGAGACGTCGGACAAATTGTATTTCACGAGCCGGAGCCGGGATTTCCGACGAGTGGAAGTGGACGTTGCGGACAGCACAACGGGAAAGGTGCAGAAGTTGATTGAGGAACGTTCGAACGTGTGGATGTCGCAAAAGCCGCTGCGGCTGGTGGAAAACGGGAAGGAAATGATTTGGTGGTCGGAACGAGATGGATGGGGACATTTTTATTTGTATGACGGAGCGGGAAAGCTGAAGAATCAGATTACCAGCGGCGAATACGTGACGGATCAAATCGCTGGAGTGGATGAAAAAACGCGGGCGCTGTACTTCACGGCGAACGGGCGCGAGGCGGGAGAAGATCCTTACTACACGCATTTGTACCGCGTGGGTTTGGATGGAAATGGGCTGAAGTTGTTGACACCGGGGAATTTTACGCATGCAGTGAGCTGGCCGGATTCGGGGAAGTATTTTGCGGATACGTTTTCGAAAGTGGATACGGCGCCGAAGTCGGTGCTGCTGGATGGGCAAGGAATGCAACTGGCGGAGCTGGAGACGACGGACGTTTCACAATTGATGGAGGCGGGGTTCAAGTATCCTGAGACTTTCCGAGTGAAAGCCGATGATGGCGTGACGGATCTCTATGGTGTGATTTACAAGCCGTTTGATTTCGATGCGAGCCGGAAGTATCCGGTAATCGAGTATGTGTATCCTGGGCCACAGGTCGAGCAGGTGACGAAGGCGTTTACACCGAAGAGCCCGAACGTGCCGCTGGCGCAGCTGGGATTTATTGTGATTGAAGTGGGCAACCGCGGAGGAAGTCCGCAGCGGGACAAGTGGTACGACAGCTATGGCTATGCGAATTTACGTGACTACGGATTGGCGGACAAGAAGGCAGCGGCAGAGCGGTTGGCAGCGACGCGCAGCTACATGGATCTGAGCCGCGTGGGAATGTGGGGACACTCGGGCGGCGGATTCATGACGGCGGCGGCGGTGCTGCAATATCCGGATTTTTACAAGGCGGGATGGTCGGAATCCGGGAACCATGACAACAACGTTTACAACACTACGTGGAGCGAGAAATACCATGGGATGAGAGAAGAGACCCAGAAGGATGGGACAGAGAAGTTTTTTTACGAGATTGATAAGAACTCGGAATTGGCGAAAAACCTGAAGGGGCACTTGATGCTGACGACGGGCGACATGGACGACAACGTGAGCATGGTCAATACGATGAGAATAGCGGACGCGTTGATCAAGGCGAACAAGCGGTTTGAGATGCTGGTTTTTCCTGGGATGCGGCACAGCTACATGCCGATCAACAGCTACGTGATCGTGGCGCGGGGAGACTTCTTCAGCAAATGGCTGCTGGGGAACTCGGACAACGGCGCGGACGTGATCGAACTGCAAAGAGCGAAGCAGGCGACGGCGAGCAAAAAGCTGAAAGAGTAGCTGCAAGGCAACCCTTTGGGGAGCTAGGCGGCATCACAGGGTGTGGGAAGTCTGGGTGGAGCCTGTCCGAACGGGCAAAGTTCTTGTTCAGCCTGGCCTTACGTTCAGGGTATACTTGGATGTTCCAAACTGTCGAGGTTGAGGAAGCGTCCCAGGCTTCCGCGGGCGGCAGCGATGGACCCCAATTCGAGAGAGAGGTGAAGTTTGCGCCGTACTCTTCCTATAGTATTGAGCGGGCTATTCCTGCTGAGCGCCACCCGGTGCGATGCACAAATCTTCCATAAGCAGAAAAAGGTGAATAAATCCACCGCCGCGGATAATTCCGCGGAGCCCGACAAGATCCTGTATGAGCGGGCGGTGGACGACATGAAGCACGGGCGGCACGAGGTGGGCCGCCTGAACCTGCAGACGCTCATCAACACGTATCCAGACAGCGAGTATCTCGCCAAAGCCAAGCTGGCGATCGCAGATTCATATTACCGTGAGGGTGGATCAGCGAATTTGACGCAGGCCGTGCAGGCATACAAAGATTTCGACATTTTCTTCCCGATGTTGCCGGAAGCAGCGTACGCGCAGCTGCAGGTGGCGATGACACACTACAAGCAGATGGAGAAACCGGACCGCGATCGTACGCACGCGCGCGCGGCGGAGGACGAGTTCCAGACATTCTTGACAAAATATCCGAGTGATCCGCTGGCTGCGAAGGCGGAACAGCATTTGCGCGAAGTGCAGGAAATTCTGGCGGAAGGCGACTTTCGGATTGGCTACTACTACTACGTGAAGGAAGACAAGAAAGCGGCGGAGTCCAGGTTGCGAGGGATCGTGAACCGCTATCCGCTCTACAGCAAGTCCGACAAGGCGTTGTGGATGTTGGCCAATATCTGGGATACGACGGAGAAAAAAGAGATTGCGTCGACTTACTATGCACGGCTTGTGCGAAATTATCCGCTTTCACCGCTGGTTCCGGAAGCAAAGAACCGCCTGAAGGCCCACGGGACGCCAATTCCACAGCCTGATCCTAATGCCCTGGCGTGGATGACGGCAGAGCAAAATGCACCTCGTCCGCACGAAAGTTTGGTGAAGAAGCCCCTGGCGATCATTCATACCGGCCCTCAACAAGAGATGCGCGTGGCAGCCACAACCGGAAAGCCGACGATGACTCCGGAAGCGGAGAGCGGAGCGGGAACCGAAACGCTGACGGGGGGGGGAAGCACGATGCGCGGTGGAACGGGAATAGTGGCCACGATCGTTCCG
>JBGPDI010000115.1:0-15465 GCA_041482215.1 Candidatus Acidiferrum sp.
CGCAGAACTACTCACATACAAATCCAGCGACACCGGCCCCGTCACTTCCGTATCCTTTGCAAACGCCGGCGTCGTGTACACCAGCACATCGTTGCGCGCCTCCGCCGCCCGTTGATCTTCCGGACCGATCCCCGTCGGCAGCGCCCCGCAGCACAGCGGCCCGCCAATCGTCGGCACCGCATCGCTCGGATCATAAACGTACTGGTCCGCCTTCTCCTCCGCCGGAGCCACAGTGCTCAGCGTTCCCCCGCCTGCCAAACCGTTTGCCGCTCCCGTCGCATGCAAATAATATTTCGTATTTCTCGCGCGCGCCAAAGGCCAGTCGTCCTCATAGCGCCACTCATTTTTTCCCATCACGAAAATTTCCACTGGTTTTTCTTTTTCCATCCCGTTTGCTTCGCCCTTAAACAACCAGTCGTACCATCGCAGCATCAACTCATCCCCATCCGCCGCTAATTTGCTTCCGAATTCCACCGCGCCCACCTTTCCCGTTTCCGATTGCCCCGCGTGGCCTCCCACCGAAACCACCAGCCGTTGACCCTTCCTCGCCGCCTCCGTCCCGCCATCCGTTTTCAGCCGCACATAATTTTTCAGCGACCCGCCCAGAAAAATGTCATACCATGCCGCGATATTCAGCACCGGTACCTGAATCTGCCCGTAGTGATCCTCGATGGACAACGCCTTCCAATACGCGTCGAAACTCGGATGTGCCAGCCAATCCTTGAAGTACGGCGCAATCCCGTCTCCCGACGGAGCCTCCAGCACCGGATACGCATTCAGCGGCAGCACTTTCGTTCCTCCCAGCGCATCGTATTTTTGTTCCGCGCGCCGCCTCATCGTGTTCTCCGCCAATCCCGTCGACCATGACTCATTAAACCACTGCTCGAACGCGCCGCCCTGATACGTCCACCCCTCGTGATAATTCGAAGCCGTCACCGTCGGACAAATCCCCGCCAGGTGCGGCGGATGCGCAATTGCCGCCAAAAACTGCGTCGCCCCTACGTACGACCCGCCAAACATCCCCACCTTCCCATTCGAATACGGCAGCGCCGCCGCCCACTCAATCGTGTCGTATCCATCCTGCGACTCGTTCTTAAATACGTACCACTCGCCTTCCGATTCGAATCGCCCGCGCACATCCTGCGCAATCACCACGTAGCCGTGCGCCGCCGCCCTGTGCCCAAAGCCACTGTTATTCTGTTTGTCGTAAGGCGTCCGCACCAGCAGCACAGGATATTTTCCCTCCGCCTTCGGCCGGTAAATATCCGCGCGCAGCGTCACCCCATCGCGCATCTTCGCCGCCACGTTGCGCTCCACAATAATTTCGTGCTCTTCCGCCGCCGCCATTTTCGCCGGCAAAAAAAACGCCAGGCCCATCGCCATCCACAAGAGCGCCGCACGAGCACGTACTGGACGCACCCCTGCCATCTCCTCGTGCTGCTTTTCATTTTTCATGGGATTGCCTCCGCCGGAATCTCTTTCGCGCCAATTTGCAAACCGCGCGAGCGTAGGCCCGTTACTTCCCGCTGTCAAGGTTTCGCAGCTACATAATTTTGAGATGGCCTCCCTATCTCTCTGTAGTGGCGAGGGTGCTGACCTTACGTGAGCGGGCCCTTGTCATTGTCTATCTCCGGTGGTTGGGCTCTCCCACGCTCCCCTCACAATCGCTCGTGATCACTTGTTTTATGGGAGTCATCATCAAAGATCCGGGCATTCTTGGCGGAACTCCTGTTTTTCGCGGAACCCGAGTGCCTATCCAAACAATGTTTGACTACTTGGAAGGTGGAGAAACACTCGAAGATTTTCTGGAGGGATTTCCTACTGTCTCGCGTGAGTCGGCCGTCGCTGCACTCGAAGAAGCAAAACACCTCTTGCTTGCACGCTCTTAAATGCGCATTCTCATCGACGAATGCATTGATGAACGATTCCGCAATCTTTACCCGGTCACGATTGTCAAACCGCCCGTTACGCTGGACTAGCGGGCTTGAAGAATGGCGAACTTCTTACCGCTGCGGAGACGGCCAAATTCGACGTTCTTCTTACTGTGGATCAAGGTCTTGAATACCAGCAAAATCTAACTACCCGAAAGCTCGCCATTGTCATTTTCCATGTGAAGTCGAACCGTCTGAAAGACCTGTTGCCATTAGTGCGCCCTTGCCTCGAACGCATCCAATCCATTGAACCGGGGCAGGTCGTCACAATCGAAGGCTAGCCCACCTGGAATGCACCCGGTTCGGCGGGATGATCTCCCGATTGGCGTTGTCTCGAACTCTAACGCCACCCTTGCAGAATCGAAATCACAACCAGTAGAAGCAATCACCCCTACGCCGAAACCGCCGCCGAATTCATCTGCCCGCCACCGCGAACCATCCGTTCATACTCCGCCCCAGACTCCTGGGGCAGCATCACCCAAAGCGTATAAATCCCCAGCGCCGTCCCCAGCGGAAAACGCAGCAGCGCCAGGAACCCCATCACAATTCCCAAAGTCCGCGCCCACGGCGCGCGCGCAAACAGCCCCCGAGCCAGCACTAGGTGCAACACTCCGAACACCCCCAGAAAAACCACCACCGAAAAAAGTCCGCCCAGGAACGGTATCTCCATCCCCCACCGCCCCGAAAACGGCCAACTCGGCCCCATCCCGCCCCTCAAGAACGGCAAAAACACCGTCCCAAATACCAGCATGCAAACCGCCCCCACGAGCCGCAGGATCCCGCTAATCAACCAAAGCCCCGCCAATATCCTGAAATTCCGCCCCACCCGCCCATCAACCCCAGCCTGCGCCCCATAAGCCGCCGTGCCGACCGTTCCCCGACCCGCGCCTGAGGAGGCTGAGGAAGGACCCGCCGCCCCTACTCCGCTCGGAACAATCGCCTTCCCGCACCTCGAGCAAAACTGCGCCCCCAAATTGAGCGACCCCCGCATCCATCGCAATACATGGTCCACCCCCTGCCCTGTAATACGCCCCACCCGCCAATTAGTTCCAGTCGTCTAGCCTGTCATTAGGACGCATGGGAAGCTTGCTGAGGGCGATCGAGCCCCACCCGGGCAGAATACGGCGATTGACTTTATTTCGTAACTCGTTGCAAATGGTCATTCCGAAATTGACCGTTTCCCGGAACCAGAGCACCAATGAACATCCTCGACCTGATTGTCGGCAAGCCCATCAAGACCAGCGACGAACGCGCCGAGCAGATCGGCATCCAGGAGGGCATCCCAATCTTCGGCCTGGACGGCCTGAGCTCCGCAGCCTACGGCCCGGAAGCCGCTCTCAGCTTGCTGATTCCGCTCGGCCTGCTGGGAGTGCAGTACATCGTTCCCATCAGCGCGGCCATCATCACGCTCCTGGTCATCGTTTACTTTTCATATCGTCAGACAATCGCCGCATACCCTTCCGGCGGAGGCTCGTATACCGTCGCACGCTTCAATCTCGGCGCGTCCGCAAGCCTTCTCGCGGCGGCGGCATTACTGACGGACTACATTCTTACCGCAGCCGTGGGTATTTCCGCAGGCGTTGGCGCATTGGTCTCCGCCCTGCCATTGTTGCAAAAGCACACGGTTTTGCTGTGCGTTCTAATTCTTGTCGTCATCACAATTCTCAATCTCCGCGGCATCCGCGATGCTGGCGTGGTCTTCATGGTCCCGACATATCTCTTCGTCGGCACCCTGCTCATCACCATCATCGCTGGGTTGGTGCGCGTGTTTGTCACTGGCGGACATCCCGTCCCCATCACTCCGCTGCCGCCACCTCCGGCGATCACGCAGGCCGTCACTCTTTGGCTTCTGCTGAAAGTTTTCGCCAGTGGCTGCACCGCGATAACGGGCGTAGAAGCCGTCAGCAACGGTGTAAAAGCCTTCCGCGAACCTGGCGTGAAAAACGCGCAGCGCACGCTGACTTTCATTATTTTTCTGCTGGCCATACTGCTGGCGGGAATTTCCTATCTCGTCAAAATCTATGGAATCGCTGCCACCGACCCTGGCCTGCCCGGCTACCAAAGTCTCCTCTCCATGCTGATCGCAGCAGTTTTCGGCAGAGGGATTTTTTACTACGTCACGATCGCCTCAATTCTCTTCGTCCTGGCTCTCTCAGCCAACACCGCTTTCGCCGATTTTCCCCGCCTGTGCCGCGCCATTTCTCAGAACAATTATCTGCCGCACGCTTTCGGATACCGCGGCCGCCGTTTGGTCTACACCTACGGCATCATGGTTCTTGCCGTCCTCACGTGTTTCCTGTTGATCGTCTTCAATGGCGTCACGGACCGCCTCATCCCGCTCTACGCCATCGGAGCTTTCCTGGCCTTCACACTCTCGCAATTCGGCATGGTCGTGCACTGGCGAAAAAACCGCGGCCCACACTGGATAAAGAGCGCCCTCGTAAACGGCCTCGGAGGCTTCGTCACCGGGGTAACCGTGATCGTAGTCCTCGTCGCCAAATTTGCCGAAGGCGCCTGGATCACTGTCATCTTCATACCGTTTCTGATCGTTCTTTTTCGCACGGTGCGCCGCCACTATCACATGGTCAGCGTCGCCACCAGCTGCGCCTTGCCCGCCGTCCCCGCCAACGAAGCCGCGCGTCCCATCGTCGTCGTGCCCGTCGAGCATTGGAGCAAGATTTCAAAACAAGCCCTCGAGTTTGCCTCGCGCTTGTCGCCAGAAATCATCGCCATCCACGTCGAGCCCGGCGATCATTCCGAATTCCTGCACATGGAGTGGCAGCGCTATGTCGAAGAACCCTTCCGCGCCGCCGGTGTCGAGCCCCCCAAACTAGTCCTCCTTCCTTCACCCTATCGCTTCATCATCGTTCCCATCGTCAAATACGTCCTCGATCTCTCCGAGAAACACCCCGACCGGAAAATCGTCGTTGTCATCCCCGAACTGGTGGAAGATCACTGGTACGAATTCTTCCTGCACAACCAGCGTGCTCGGCTTCTCGAATGGACATTAATGGTCCGGGGCAACGAGCGGATCTTTACTCTTAGCTCGCCCTACTACCTTTCCCAATGAGTTTTCTAAATTCCACCGTCAGTTCAAATATCAAGCAGTTCTTAAGAACAGAGTATCGCCTGCATTTGCAACATCAAGCAGATCATCTTCCACTCACGATCATTCAAGGAATGTTTTAGGTGATTTCCCCTCGCGGTCCTCGTCTTTCTCAATAGTCCCGGGTCGTGGTTTCACCGTTCCACGGGCAGCTTCCGGTTGACGGCCATCAGGAAGCCAGCCTGCAGGGCGGTCTGTGGTGAGTTACAGGTCCGGGCGGGAGAAAAAGATGTGCTCCGCTACTGGGAGAATTCGGGCCGTCGTACTACTTTTTGCGTTGAGTTTTTCGGGAGGCGAGGCGCGAGCGCAACTTGCCAAATTCGTTCGAACGGAGGCCGACCCAGTTCGTTTGGCCACTGTTCGAATGTTGCCCGCGACCTGCTCAGGGGTTTCGGAGAGTGAGGCGGGCGCCGCGCGCGCGACCACACGGACGTCCGACGATCTGGGCTCGCCATGCGATACGCCGCCCATAATTGTTCCGACGGTGAACCCGTGCAGTTCTTCAAGCCCATCAAGCAAAGGATGCATGCCATTCCGGGATCTGGTGCAAGAGGATTTGGCGACCCTCGGGAAACCCGGGCAAAAAATCCTGCGGGCACGCGATAGGGTATTGGAAATACTTGAAAGAGAAAACGCGTGCACGGCATGGTTTCGCGAAAAGGATTCAAATCCCGCTGCCACGTTTCGAACGATCAGGTTCGTCCTGGATGGCAAGGGCCAGGAATACGTTCTGGATATCCCGGACGACCATTTCAAGGAGATGCTTCATTTTCCATACGTGGCCAAAGTGATTCCCGGCGAGGGGGCCTATTCCAGCGTCATTATCAACAAGAACGGGGCGTTCTTTTTTCCAATGGCTGCCGTGGTAAAAGGCCACCGGGAAGTTGGCGGATTGAGCTATCTCAGCCAACGCACCTTGAAAGTGGGGCCCTACTGGGGAGACACACTTGGCGCGCAGGTACTGGCTCTGCTGCATGAATTTGGCCACGTGGTGGAACGCCTGCAAGATGATGGAGAGGACCAAGGGGAGAAGTCAGCGCAGAATACCAACGAAGTCCTGCGCTACTGCCGCACGGAAGTCGAATCCACCGTGAAACACGGCACCTTTGCAGCCATTCGCTAATGCAGCTGAGATTAGGGCGAAATCCTACCTGTGATTGTGTCAATCGCAGCTTGGGTTCAATCATCAATTCCGCCCCGCCCATGCGAAACAGGATTGCTCACCAGTCACAGTAACCGGATGGAGTGGAAAAGAGTGATTCCCGAAATGAAACGAATTGGCCCTCGCTGACACTACTGAGCAGATCGACCAAGCCCAGTCGGAACAAACGGCCGCATCGCGTGACATTGTGCCGTGCGATTGATTGTTCCCTTTGGCAGGTTGACGGGTGGGGGGCACGCTTGGGAGAGTGGTGCTCCCTCCCTGTCAGTCACCTTCCTCTCGCCTATCCCGTTCACTCGACTACTCAAATTCCATCAAGCGGGGCCTGTCTAAAACGATTCTTATTTTGCGGCACGGCGAGTCGCGAGATATGCAACCAGGGCAAATAGCGCGTAGTAGAAAGCGGAGTTGGCGACGATAGCGATGCGCAGAAACCAGCTGAACGTCCAAGCGAAGGACTTGCCGCTAGTTTCCGGGGTGACAAATTCGGCCAGCTTCAGGCCGGGCGAGAATAGCGCCACCAGCGGTGCGGGAATTTGCGGTTCGAACGGAACGGCGACGGCCAGTGCGAAACAGCCCGCAACGAGGCCGAGCCCAGCGAGAAGAAGGAATCGAACAAACTTGCTCTGCGGCATCGCCAGCGATTCTAGCAGAGGATTCCGCGGCACCTGGCCGCCTTCCTGTGTGAAAATGTGCCGGACATCCCGGAATCGAGGGGCCCATGAAATCCCGGCACACCATTGCTTTTCTCACCATCACGGCGATGACTCTTTGCGCTTTGCTGATCGCGTGGCCGCGAGTGGCGAAGACGCAGCCCGAGCAGGACGCTCCCATCAGTAAGAAGGAGCCAACGATCAACGAATACGAGCCCAAGTCCACGCTTGTGACTAAGGAACACAAGATCGAGCGCGCGAAATTTCCCTTCATTGATATTCACAGCCATCACTGGAATCCCACGGCCCAGCAGGTAGATCAACTTGTCAAAGAAATGGACACCATCAACCTGCAGGTGATGGTGAACCTAAGCGGCGGCACTGGTGAAGAACTGAAGCGCACTGTGGCCGCGATGAAGGGACGCCACCCGGACCGATTCGTGGTTTTCTCGAACATGAGCTACGACGATCTGAACACGCCCGGGTTCGGGAAGCGCGTGGCCGAGCGGCTGGAACAGGACGTCAAAAACGGTGCGCAAGGGCTGAAAATCTTCAAGAATTTTGGGATGGAACTGAAATACGCAAACGGCGAGCGCGTGCATGTGGACGATCCGGAATTCGACGCCGTTTTCGAGAAATGCGCGGAACTGAAAATTCCAGTGCTGATCCACGTCGCGGAGCCTTCACCGTTTTTCGAGCCGTGGGACTACCACAACGAACGCTGGGAGGAGTTGAAGGAATTTCCGGGGCGGGCGCGGCCGCCGGCGAAGTATCCGCCGTTCGAAACGCTGATGACGGAGCGTAATCATCTGTTTGCGAAGCATCCGAGAACGAATTTCATCGCCGCCCACTTGGGTTTTCACGGAAACGACCTGGAGCGGCTGGGAAGACTCTTTGATGCCAACCCGAATGTGTACGTGGACATTGCGGCCGTGCTGGCAGAGTTGGGCCGGCAGCCGTATTCAGCGCACGATTTCTTGGTGAAGTATCAGGACCGCGTGCTGATGGGCAAGGACATCTACGAAGTGAACGAATACAAATGGTATTTCCGCGCGCTGGAAACCCGCGATGAGTATTTCGAGTACTACCGGAAGCGCCACGCGTTCTGGCGGATTTATGGTTTTCAGGTGCCGGACGAAGTATTGAAGAAAGTCTATTACAAGAATGCGTTGAAACTGGTGCCAGGAATTAACGCGAAAGCGTTTCCGGAATGAACAGCGAACACGTAGGACCAGAACAATCAATACATCGAAAGAAGGAAGGGAATCTCATGCGCGATCGCCGTTCGTTTCTCGCTTATTTTTCTAACGTTGGCCTGGCTTCCACGCTGCTGCCTGGCGTCTTGTGGGCGAAGTCCGAAGAACAAAAGTCCGCAGCGGTGACGAAGGAAATGCTGCGGGAGGCAGCGGCGGTGGCGGGACTGTCGTTCACCGAGCAACAGCTCGACGCCATGCTGGCCGGCGTGAACCAGAATGTTTCCAGGTACGAGGCGGTGCGAAAGGTGCCCCTCGAAAATAGCGTGGCGCCGCCGCTTTATTTCAATCCCGTTGTGCCGGGAATGAAGATTGATCGCACGAAGCGCGTGTTTCGAACGAGCACGCCTGCGAAAGTGACGCGCCCGCGGAATCTGGAAGAAGCTGCGTTTTGGCCGGCAACGCACCTTGCCGAATTGATTCGAACGAAGCAGGTAACCTCGGTCGAGCTCACGGAGATGTATCTGGCGCGGATGAAGAGATACAACCCAAAGCTGCTCTGTGCCGTGACGATTACCGAAGAGCTGGGCTTAAAGCAAGCACGTGAAGCGGACCGCGAAATCGCAGCGGGAAAATATCGCGGGCCGTTGCATGGAATTCCGTATGGAGTGAAGGATCTCGCGTCTGCAAAAGGATATCCGGTGACATGGGGTGCGGCGCCTTTCAAGAACCGCATCATTGATGAAGATGCCACCGTGGTCGCGCGATTGAACGAGGCGGGAGCCGTGCTCATCGCCAAGCTCGCCACCGGCGAGTTGGCGCTGGATGACGTGTGGTTTGGTGGGCAAACGAAAAATCCCTGGGACCTTTCGATGGGATCGCAAGGATCATCGGCAGGGCCAGGTTCAGCGACGGCTGCGGGACTGGTGGGATTTTCGATCGGGACGGAGACGGGCGGGTCGATCGTGGAGCCTTCGGGGATCTGCGGTGTGACCGGTTTGCGGCCGACATATGGCCGCGTGAGCCGGTACGGATTCATGGCGCTCACGTGGAGCCTCGACAAAATTGGTCCCATGTGCCGAAGCGTGGAAGACTGTGCCGTTGTGCTGAACGTGATTCAGGGACCGGACGATCGCGATCTGACGGTACAGGAGGTGCCCTTCAATTGGGATGCGGAGATGGACATTCGCAAACTGCGCGTGGGCTACCTCAAGGGAGCTTTTGCAGACACCAGACAAACAGCGCAGACAAATGCCAACGACGCGGCGGCACTGGAGAAAATCCGGAGCCTGGGTGTGAAGTTGATCGAGCTGGAACTGCCGGAGCATGGGGACTTGGACATCGGCATCATCATCTATGGAGAGGGCAACGCCGCGCTCCACGATCCGATCGAGACGCGCCCGGAACCATTGGTGCGTCAGGACCGCGTGGCCAATCAGCATTCACTGCGACTGCTTCCCGCGATGGAGTACCTAAACGCCCAGCTGGTGCGCACGCGGCTGATGGAAGGAATGGCGCGGATGATGGCGGAGATCGACGTCTATCTCGTCCCATTCGACTATGGCGACTACACGCCGAATCCCATTGCGAACACGAATACTTCGGTGACCAACCTGACGGGACATCCCTGCGTAGTGGTGCCTCACGGATTCAATGAAAAAGGGAATCCGACAAGCCTGACATTTATCGGCAAGCTTTTCGGCGAAGCGCAAATGCTGGCGTTGGCGCGAGCCTACCAAAACGCCACGGAATGGCACCTGAAGCATCCGAAGCAGTTCGTGGGAGTCTGAAGAAAGCGCCGGTAAGGTGCAATTTCATTTCTTTTTCGAATTGAAAAATAACGCGTTTTCCCTGTCCCGCCGACTGAAATACAACAAACTTTTTGCGGTCTTCCTTCGTCTCTCCTGTAAGCAAATCAACCGTTTGCACGGCCGCAGAGAGCGGGCGGCTTGGGTGAAGCGCTTACCCCGTGGACGGACTGTGGTGAAAATCACGTCTGTGCGGGGAGGCTCCGATGCCGTTGGCACGCAGGAGATTTGCCGTAGTGTTTTTTGCTTTCGGGTTGTCATTCTTTTCGGGCAAGGCTACCTACTCTCAAGTCCAATCTATTGGCTTTCTTACGTCCACCTACCGCCCAGCGGTTATTCCTCGACC
This sequence comes from Candidatus Acidiferrum sp., assembly GCA_041482215.1. Taxonomy (GTDB): domain Bacteria; phylum Acidobacteriota; class Terriglobia; order Acidiferrales; family UBA7541; genus Acidiferrum. The sequence goes on from JBGPDI010000115.1 coordinate 10,200, forward strand.
GTGCAGGAATCTCCGGCCAGTTCCTGACACCCAATGGCAGAAGTTGTTGGCGCGCGGGGTCGCACAGCCGGGCAACCTATGCGATGAGCTGGCATCCGATCGGAGCACGGCCGAATCAATGTGGCGTGCAGACCCTCGGGATAAGGCAGACGAAGATCCGGTTCTGGAGGAATTGAAATCACTGGGTGCACCAGGGCTGACGATCGCACTGGCGCGTGAAGCAGTGATTGAGATTCTCGAGGGTCACAACCGGTGCGCGGCATGGTTTGAGCAGTCCGAACCAGACGCGGCGAGGAAGTTCCGATCGCTGCGCTACTCGATCGATGAAAGCAGTCCTCAATACAGTTTGAAAATACAGAATGCCGCGGGAGAATGGCTATACCAACAGCCCTACGTTGCCAGTTCCATTGAGGGTGCAGGTGCCAGTTCCACGATTACGATAAATGGCAAAGGTGCTTTCTTTCAACTGAGAGCAGGTGTGCATGTTGTTCCCAAAGATGGAGGACCGACGGGGCTCAGCGCTCCACAGCTACTGCAAATTGATCACTATGTAGGAGGTACGCTGGACGCCCAGATCACTGCGCTGCTACATGAGTATTCTCACGTGGTTGGTTTGCTTCCTGCGGACGGCGAGGGCTTCTCGGGCCGGGAAGCTTCCACGCAAAATACGCAGATCGTATTGCGGTATTGCCGCGCGCAAGTGGAGGGAGCCGGAAAACTCAAAAGCGTGCACTGAAAGCAGGAAACCGGAGCATTTCAGGAACAAAATACTTCCCGGTGGGCTCTGCAATCGAAGGACCGTGGACCGCGCAGGCCTTTTTGTTTCAGGTCCGCACCAGCAGAGCAATGCGAAGCCATTTCTGCCAGTTGCTTCTCCTCTATGGAGTTTGAACACGCTTGATCGCTTCAAGACCAAAGCGACCAAAGTGTTTCACATTCCACGTGTAGAGAATGAACGCCCCTGACTTCGCTGCGCATTGCGTGAGGAGCACGTCGTAAACTGTGCCTCCTACGATACCCTCCGTCGCAGCAGTCTGCAGGGCCCGGAAGTATTCCTCAGCCGTCAACGTGACGATCGTAAGTCGCCCACGGATTTCCTGCAGAAAGAGCAGAGCCTGATCTCCGCTGAGCCGGTGACGTCCCGGCAAACGAGTGACCACGGCGTAGAACTCCGCCAGGCTGTGCGCCGCACACGATCCCTGGCGATTGCCAGCTTTCAGAAAGGCTTCGAGGCTGGCCTCGTGATGTTCATGGTCTTCCATGAAAACGGGAATGAGAACGGAAGTATCGAAGAACGCTTTCATGTCAGCTTTCTAGGTAGAGCCTAGCGAGGACTGATTCTCCCGAATAGCAATCCTATCCGCGGTTGCGCTGGCCGCGCTCTTGGCGTACCTGGCGAATCGCCTCGTCCACGACGGAGGCGGCCAGGGGCTCATCTGCGCGGAATACCCAGATTCCCCGCTTTTTGCGCAACGCTGCATTGCCGCGAAGTGGCCGGAGCGTAATTTCCTCGCCGGAAGTCTTGAGTTCTAAAGCATCTCCCGCCGCGAGCTGCAGCTCGTCGCGCAATGGCTTGGGCAGAACGATGCGGCCCGCTTTGTCTATGGTGAGCTTGTCGGTCACAAATGCCATTTTACGATGGCAAATGCCATTTGTAAATGGCGATCCTACGGATGCGCAATTAAACCTATAGGGTCATTTACGTTGGGCGGGCCATGAGGCGTTCGTGAGATTCAGAACTTGGTGATGTCTACGGGCGTAAGCCCGTTCTCGTCGCAATGGTCGTGGTATCGCTTCAGGAAGGTCTGCCAGTTTTCGGTGGCGACAGTGTTGCCTTTGTCATCCACGAAATCGAGCGCGCCTTCGATTACGGCAAATACAATCGTATCCTCCTGGCCGACCATGCGAGGCGAGTGCGTGGAACCGGCAACCTCGAAGACCACGTCGCCGGCCTGCGAGACCCATCCTTCATCGTAGGTCCAGGCACCTTGAACGGTGTAGACCACAACTGTTCCCGGGTGAAAATGCATTTGAAGTGCGGCGCCGGGATGTGAGCGAATAAAAAGAATGATCTGACCGGTGATGGGATTTAGTTTGATCAACTTGATGTAATGCCCCTCGGCCCACTTAACCCAGGGCAGGCCCTTGGGGTCGATATGACTGGCGAGCGCCTGATGAACGGGATGAGTGCCGGCAGCGTTTCCCATGATGCACCTTCCTGATTTGCAAGCGAGGAATGTGGTGCGGAGGAGTTTGATAAACGGCCCGCACTTTGCTTCGCGCGTAGCCTAGCACATTCGCGGATAGCTTCAAGCGTGCAAGGGCGCGAGCGAAGAAATTGCACTCTGCCAATTCATGAGGAAGAAAAGCGCTAGTTTTGGGACTTACTTTGCAGCGGCAATTTGCTCGATGACGATGGCGTGCGAGCCGCCGCGATCGTAAAGTTTGCCAGTGGCGATCACACGATTGCCTGCGAATTCGGTCAGGCGCGCATTCTGGCCTTTGGCAGGTGTTGCGCTATCAATGGGCCAGTAGATGGCGCCGTCTTTGGTGAGGATCACGAGCTGAGAGCCCTCTTTGGCGCACGCCAGTGCGCAATCGCGGCTGATGGGCTTCTCCAGGTTTTTGGCGAACGCGCACGCGGAGTCGAGGACATAGCCTTCCACGGTCACACTCTTCTGTTGTGCGGACAACAGGCCCGCCGAAACCAAAATTACGATAACGAATACTGCAGCCATATATTTTGTTGCGCGATTCATTGTGTTTAGCTCCTTAAATCTCGGCTCAAGGGATGATGTTCAGGAAAGACTCTGCCTGGCTCTGGGCAATTCTGCGCGGACTATAGTGAGCGTCCTTTGAAGTGTCAATGATGCATTTCCATTAGTGGCGCCCAGGGAAGTCAGAACCAGGTCGCGGCTCTATACCTGCGGTAGTCGTCGCCGAAATGCTGCTCGAGGACGCGCGCTTCGGCACGCGCACGGGTGATTTGCATGATCAGCACGGGCACGATGATCAGAAGCAGAATCGGGCGTTCAATGAAAAGAAAGAGTCCGCTGAAAACCATTGTGCCGAAGACGTAGATGGGATTGCGGATGCGGGAGTAGATGCCGCGAGTGACGAGTTTTGTGGCTTGCGGGCCGAACGAAAAGGAATTGCCGAGCTGAATACGAGAGATTGTCAAGAGAATGAGAGCCGGGATCATAAGAGTTAATCCGGTGAGGCGCATCGCCGTCCAAGGTGGACGCGCGAACACGTAAATAAGGTAGCCGATGGCTACCAAGGGAACGACGGTGACGAGGAGTGCGCTGCGCTTCATTTATTTTTTCATCCGAAGACGCACACGATGGTACCCCATTCTGGACTCCGGGCGGGGCGGTTGGGCAACGCCGAATGGCGGCAAGAATGAGAGTGTAGGAAGGGTCGGGACTGGCGATTCTTTTTGCGCAGTTACCTACGTTCGACGCGGCATGGTATTGGAATTGCATTGGCAAGTAGTCATGCCGACGGTTGGTTTGACAGAAGCGAAGAGAAGGTTCGAGGAGTTGGTGGAGCGCGCCGTACAAGGGGAGCGTACTAGGATTACGAGGTACGGGAAGCTAAAGGCGGAAATTGTGCGAGCGCCGGCGAATCGGGAAGAGCCGAGTGTGAGTGAGAAAGATGGCAAGCACTCACGGAAATCGCGAAACTAGAGCACCAAAGTGGGCCATTTATGAAAGTTACCTGCGCAGTCTGTGGTTCGGACCGCGTGAAGAGAATTCGCAAGAAGTTTGCGGCACGCTACAAGCAGGTCCCGGTGGTAATCAAGAATGCAGAGATGCATAGGTGCGCGCCATGCGGCGAAGAATTCTTGACCGCGGAACAGTCGCGCGAACTTTCGCGACGGATTAAGAATCGCGTTCGGGAAGACCTTGGTCTGTTGTAGCCGGAGCGGATAGAGGCGAATGTTAGGAAAGTCAAAATCCGCACCCTTTGATGATCCAAAATCCAAAGGGTGCTCCACCTGCCTGCCTAACTCAATTGCGGCGCGTAGCCCCAAATTTGCGAAAAATCCTGTTCGCAAATTGTCAGGCTTTGGCGAAGGGCTGTCGAGCTTGAGTACTTAGTTCGGAGCCGAATTGCGTTGATCATTAGATCATGTGAGATTCGCAAGGCGGTGCTCCAAGCGTTGTCGTTTGGTTTGGCACCGATTATTAAACGACCTTCCGCGGATTGCGTGAAACGTTGAAGAACGAAAACGCCCCCAGGGTGAACAAAAGCCGAGGTGTAACCAAATGCAAGGGAGTGAAAATCATCAGATATTCCAACGTTTGACGCCATGTTGTACGTAGTTTTCTCGTCGTTCCAATCGAGAGGAATAGTTTTCCCTTGTCCGTACTTTGGGAATTTTTGTAAGAAATCGTTGTGCATCTGGGGCATGAGTCGGGCGGCGTCGGTCACGTTCCGCAAGATGTTTGCCCACGAAGCATGCATCGTATCAAGGTATAGCCCCCACGTATCCGGATGCTTGTTGATGTACAGAGCAAACACCACACATTCGTAGAGTGTTCGTGATGTTCGCAATGCGGCGTGACCGAAACCGTAATAAACCAAGAAATGTATTTCTTCGAACAAATCACGAGCGGCTACGCCAAGTGGAAAAACGACAATATCCTCTGGCGCGAGAGTGTTGTTGGTGACCCCTTCGCCAAACGCCAAATTCATCCCCGCAATGAGCCTGGCTAATTGATCTTTGTACTTCTCCAGAGCGGCCTGTGGTTCCTTCGAGTTCATAGCTTTCTCCCGGTACCCGTTTCTCGCCTGACAATGGCGTAGATCTGGTATCAAGCTGGGTTTCTGGCTCGTTTGCGTATCTTAATTCCTCACTTGGCCGCAGCATAGCTCTACAATACGGGGAAGATCTTCATATTGAGGGTTCCCGAGGCGTTTTTCAGCCGCTTGTGGATAGGTCGTCTTACAAACTTGGAATCGATTGGCTTTTGCACAGCGTCCACAGGGCTGAGGATAAAGGGTAAAAATAATTATTACAGGGGCTTGACGAATAAAGGAAAGCTGGTATAGTTACAAATGGCTCGGGGGTTCTATGAACCGCCGGGTGTGATTAGGGGCATCACGGTCGGATTCGAAGGTCTGCATCGATCCTAAGTGAGGTTCTTTACGAGTACAGGCTAGCAAGAAGTCGAGCATCGCGTGGAGCCACCCAAGTGTGGGTGGCTGTACCCGGCGCTCGACGCCGGGTTTTTTATTTTGTGGCAGTGAATAGTAGCGA
>JBGPDI010000116.1:0-15446 GCA_041482215.1 Candidatus Acidiferrum sp.
CTCTAAGTGTATTGATTCCATAGGGGAGGGAGACTACCGCAAAACCAATCCGCCAAACATTACAATTCTTTAACAATTCGCCCCCGGCGCGGCCCATTCTCCACACTCATCTTTCACGTTCCAAAATGAAACATTCCTCCTATTTACCTTTTCATTAAATATCTATTGACTGTTTTGCTTACCCACACTAACGTGCTCTCGTTACTGTTTCCCTCTCGGAATCCAGAAAGAAGCGCATGACTAACGGCCAAGGAAGATCCATGGCCATTCGAACGGTTTCGTTTTTCCGTTCACGCAAAGTCTCCGGCGTGCGCTTACTTTCCCCTTCGAACGCACTACGCTTCCTTCTCCTCATAGGCGCAGTCCTATTTTGTTCCAATTTGGCACACGCGCAGTTTCAACAACCGTTCGTTTTTTCTTCTGCAGGTGCCGTCATGACTCGCAACGATCAAACCGGCGTTCTGACTCCTGTCACCGGCTCGCCCTTTACCCCAGCGTCGTTCCAAATTCTAGACGTCCAAGGCCGCTTCCTTTTCGGTGTTGGTACAAACTCCATCCACATGTATCTTGTCAATTCCACAACCGGCGCGTATTCCGAAGTTCCCAATTCCCCCTTCGCCTCGCCCCACACGGATCAGCCGGTCTTCCTTGCCGTCGAACCTACCGGCAAATATCTCGCGGTCATCAATCAGGCCGGCCTCAATCCCGGCGAGAGTTCGATCGAGACTTTCCAAATCGATGCCCCGAATCTCGCCCTTGTTCCGGTTTCCGGTTCTCTCTTGGAATTGGACTCAACTCTCATCGGCGCCGGCGTTGACCACCAGAACCGCCGCTTTTATACGTTTCTGGCGCCTAATCCCGGGAACCCCGACCTCACCCTGAATTCGGAACTCAACAACTACGCGATTGACCCCCAAACAGGCCTCGTCAGCGGCAATACGTTCATGGTTGGAACGGTAGGGCATTGTTTCGCCATCGATCCTCAAGCACGGTTTCTCGTCGTCGGCATGGGCCGCATCGAAGGCATCATCGGCATCATGGCCATCGCCGCAGACACTGGCGTACCCACCGGTGAGCTAGCCACTACATCCCTCGATGTGGGTGTTTTTCCAAGCGCGATTTCGACTGAGTCCACCGGGCAATTCATATACGTCACTCACCCCGAGACGGGTCCGCCAATCGTGCACATTTACGCCCTCGACCCCGAGACGCTCACTGCGACAGAAACATCGAGTTCCCCGCTTCCCGGATTCACTTCCGTGCCACAAATGATGGGTGATCCCACTGGGCCTTTTATGTACGGCCTCGTGGGCACTTCCATCCAGGCCTATTCGACGGATCCACAAACGGGGTATCTCACTCCCGTCCCGGGAACGCTGATTTCCGCGCCAGGGGTCAACGGCAATTTCGTTTTCAGCATCCTTCCTGGGCAGCAGAATCTTGTCGGTCCGGTCGCAACTCTGTCTCCCACCGCGCTTTCCCTTGGAAACGTCACCGTCGGCACACCCAGCTTCGCGCAAACAATTACCATCACAAGCGCGGGCGACCAAGCATTGAGCCTCAATTCCATTTCGATTACCGGTCCAAACGCTAGTGAGTTCAGCGAATCCGATAATTGCTCTGCCCCCACGGTTCTCCAGCCTGCCAAGTCCTGCGGGATCTCCGTGATTTTCGCGCCGCTTGCGACAGGCCAGCGACAGGCTGCACTTATGGTGACTGACAATGCACCCGGCAGCCCACAAACTGCCCCACTTGTGGGTATGGGCGTCGCCGCACCACCTTCCAAACCGGCAGTCACGCTGAACCCTGGCACTCTTTCCTTCTCCGCTATCACTCAAGGAACTACCAGCACTCCTGCAACGCTGACGGTAACGAATTCCGGCAACGCGACGCTGCACATCACGTCCATCGTGGTAGGCGGAAATAATTCGGCCGACTTTGTCTCTTCCACCAGCAACTGTGTGGGAACGTTTTCCGCAAGCGCCGGTTGCACAATTACCGTGACCTTTGCTCCACTCGCTGCCGGCCAGCGCTCCGAAACCATCACGCTAACGGACGACGCCTCCGATTCTCCCCAAGTCATCGATGTCAATGGCAACGCCAATCCGGCCTTCACCGCTGGCGCTGTTCAAGGCAGCTCCACAACCGCTTCGGTCTCGGCTGGTCAAACCGCGCAATACCAAATGCAATTGACGCCCGGTTCCGGTTACACCGGCACTGTTTCGTTCGCTTGCAGCGGAGCGCCCCTCGGCGCGGTGTGCCAAGTTCCTGCAAGCGTCACAATTCCGGGTGGCGTCCCAGCACCGTTCACCGTCACCGTGTCAACAAAGGGTGGCGCGATATTGCCACCAGCAATTCCAAAGCGCTTCATGCCTCCGGGCGCGCTTCCCTTGTTTGTGCTACTCGCACTCGCTATGGTTTTGATGGAAACAATCAAGTATGACTGGAAGCTTCTGGGGATTTACAACGCAAGGCGCATTGCGTGGAGCGGCGCCCTCACCGCCACTCTGCTTTGTTCAATGATCTATGCGACTGGCTGCGGCACTGGAAGTGGAAGTGCCAGCGTATCTACCGTACCCCCGCCGATCTTCACGCCAACGGGAACTTCGACGATCTTGCTAACTCCTACAGCGATGTCTTCGACCGGCAAGTCCTTGCAACTCCAGCCCATTCAGCTTACTTTGACCGTGCAGTAAAGATGCTGGCTCGTGTTGCTCTAGCAGGTCCAGACGAGTGCACCCTGACACTGTTCGCGCTATTTCACCGCGGAAATTCGATAAATGACGGCGGCGCCATCGTCTGAAACCAGGAGCGACCCGTCAGGCGCAACAGTGACTCCCACCGGTCGCCCATAAACGTCTTTCTGGCTCGGATCGGGCACAAGTCCGGTCATGAACGGCACTGGATCAGCCGACGGCTTGCCATTCTTGAACGCCACAAACGCGATCTGATATCCCGAACGTGAGGCTCTGTTCCACGAACCGTGCTCAGCGACGAACGCGCCACCTCGGTAACTCTCGGGAAATTGTTTCCCGGTGTAGAACGCAAATTGCAGCGGCGCCACGTGCGCGCCAAGCAGCACGTCCGGAACAATCGCGCGCGCGACGAGTTCCGGATGTTCCTGCTTGACGCGCGAATCCACGTTGTCTCCGATGTAACTGTACGGCCAGCCGTAAAATCCTCCGCCCTTGATCGACGTGAAATAATCGGGCGGAAGATTGTCGCCGAGTTCGTCACGCTCATTGACGCTCGTCCACACTTCTCCCGTCACCGGTTCCAATGCCAGCCCCACTGGATTCCTCAGCCCGGTCGAAAACAGCCGCGCGTTCTTGCCGTCGGGATCGCAAATGGTTACTGCCGCACGCCGGGAATCCTCCCCCGTGTCAATATTTGATCCCGAGCCAACGGAAACGAAAAGATGCCTTCCATCCGCGGAAAACACCAACGCCCGCGTGCTATGTCCGCCCGTCGGCAAATCCATCAGGTGCTCTTTTTCACCAAGCCGCTTCGACGTCTTCGGATCGTAGCGAAAGCGCACCACTTCGTTTGTGTCTCCGACGTACACGTAATTCTCGTGGAAAGCGATTCCAAACGGCTGCCTCATGTGATCGACGAAGATTTCCCGCTCCTGCGCGCCGCCAGTTTTTTGCGGGTCGCGCATCACGATTACTTCGCCAGCGCCAGTGTCGGCAAGAAAAATATCTCCATTCGGCGCCACCGTCAGCCAGCGAGGCTCTTTGAAATCCGTGGCATAGATGTTGATGCGAAATCCAGCCGGTACGGTGGGCAAAAACCCAGGCGCCGGCTTCGTCTTGTCCGGCCCATTCCCCGCTGAATTGGTTGCGAACGGCGCCGGCAGCTTCGGCTTCTGACCGTGCGTTACTTGCGCCGGCAAAATGGCAGGCACAGAGAGTGTGAATGCTAGAAAGAGAATACTTCTCGCACGCATAATTTTAGCCCCTCAGAAAAATCAATGCCGTTTCCTTCACTATGATGCGCTGCAAAGACTTCAGGTTCCACACCAGTTCGCGTTCTCCAACCGCAACTTGAAGAACCGCCTGAGTTTAGTGAACATTTGGAAATCTCTCCATCGAATGGCCCGCTGATCGCATCCAATAGCCGTCAAGAATAGTAGACTTAGGAAAGCAATCGAGGAGGCAAATCATGCAGAGTCCGTACATCGGCCGGGGCCTTGCTATGGTCTTGATCACTGGCCTTGTAGCGTGGACCGCCTTCCGCGCTCTCGGCTCACGCCCTCCGGAAACGCCAAGGACCCCTTTTCCAGCGCCCGCCACGGATGCGACCTTGGCTACTGCGAAGAGCCAGCAAACCGCGGTTTTTGCCGGAGGCTGTTTTTGGGGTATCCAGGCCGTCTATGAACATCTCAAGGGAGTTACCTCCGCGACTTCCGGATATGCAGGCGGTCACGTCAAGTCGCCGTCCTATGAAAGCGTGAGCATGGGCATAACTGGCCACGCCGAAACCGTCAGCATCACTTACGATCCATCGCAAATTACTTACGGCCAACTGCTGATGGTTTTTTTCTCCGTCGCACACGACCCCACACAATGGAATCGCCAGGGCCCGGACACCGGCTCGCAATATCGGTCCGCCATCTTCTTCACTAGCGCGGAACAGAAACGAATCGCTCAGGCTTACATCGCGCAGCTCGAAGCCGCGAAAGTCTACTCCCGCCCGATCGTCACCAAGGTTGAACCCTTCCAGGCCTTCTATCGTGCGGAGGACTATCATCAGGATTACCTCAAGAACAATCCTGATAACCCCTATATTGTCTACAATGACCTTCCGAAACTCGAGAATCTGAAAAAAGATTTTCCGAACCTCTATCAGCCGTAATACTCGAAGACCCACTACCGCCGGCTTGGAGGGTTATCTAGTTGATGAAAAGTTGTTACATCCCATCCAGTCTTGCGCTAGATTGTCTTGGGGTGTCTTTCTCTTAGGGGCTGAATCCAAGAACACAATTCGACGTAAGGAGAACCATGAAGAGATCTTACATTTGTGCCGCGTTGTTTTTGTCGGCAGCAGTTCTGTTTCTTGCGCGGGATAGCCGTGCACAGGCCACAAAGCCAGTCAACGTGGACATTAAGAATGCACAGGGCCAGAGCGTCGGGACCGCAACTCTAGCGTCCGCGGCCAAGGGCGTCAAAATCACTCTCGACATCAAAAATCTTCCACCCGGAGAACACTCTCTCCATATTCACCAGGTGCCGAAGTGCGAGGCTCCCGATTTCAAATCCGCCGGTCCCCATTTTGGCGGTGGCGGCCACACACACGAAGGAATGGCCATGGGTGCGCCAGCCGGCGACATTCCTGACTTTGCGTTGATCGTAGCTGCCGATGGCACCGCCCACGCCAGCACCGTCGCGCCAAACATAACTCTCGGAACGGATGCTAACTCCGTCTTCAGCAATGGCGGAACGTCCATCGTCATTCACGCCGTTGCTGGCGGCACCGGCACTGGTGCTCCGCCGCGCATCGCCTGCGGCATCATTGCCAAACCGGAATAATTCCGGCACGAAACATTCCCTCGTTCTACTTCTTGTCCGGGCGCTCGCTCATGGCTTTGCCACCAGCGCCCGGAAGCGGCTTCTTCGCGCCACCCGCCTCTTCTCCCTCGAATAACGCGTTCAGATTTGGATATCCATAAATTGTCGGCGCGTGATTTTGCATCAACCCGCCGGTATCTGCCGTTGGACCATAGTTGCTGTGCAAATCCCGGGCTAGCATCCGCAGCATCGCCATCTGCTGCCCTCGATGGTGTGCGGTGTGCGCGATTCTCCTCACCACTACCCATGCGCGCGATCGCGGCACGTCAAAGAACTTAGTCGCGGATTCCCACCAACTTTCATCTTTCGAACGCAGCGCAGCCAACCGCTTCCCGCTGTCCTCCGCATAGCGCTTCATGAATTCCAGCCGCGTTTCCACCGCCGGTAGCGGCGGCGCGTTGACGTCAATCCCCAGCATGCTGATGAACCATAGATTTTCGCTCACGCACTGGTGCACCATCTGTTCGTGCACGCTGCGCCCTCTTGGATCACCCGCACGCGGCCGCACGGAAAGATCCTCATCGCGGAATTCACTCCATACGCTCACCACTTTCGTTCGCTCGGTCTCATACGTTTCGACAAGGAATTCATATCTCATGGCAAGATGGCCTCGCTCTTTCGATTCCTCTTCCCGATTGACTTGGGCAGCCTGCAGTAGTATTTAAGCACTTACGCGCGCTGTACTGCAGCTCCCTCCCGTTTCCAGCGCGCGCACGTCCAATTCCGTAAGGAGGCAACCATGCCAAACTCTGTTCGCGCTATTCCCGAAGGGTACCACTCGGTTTCGCCATCGCTCACCTGTAAAGACGCCGCTCGCGCCATCGATTTCTACAAATCGGTCTTTGGAGCGACGGAAATCATGCGCATGCCCGGCCCTCATGGCGTCATCATGCATGCCGAAATCCGTATCGGCGACTCCGTGGTTTTCATCAACGATGAAATTCCCGGTATGGCCGCGGCGCCCAGTGGCGCGCCGCTCAACCCTGTCTCCCTCTTCCTTTACACGGAAGATGTGGACTCGGTTTTCAGCCGTGCTATCGCGGCGAACTGCCAAGTAACCATGCCTCTTTCGAATATGTTCTGGGGAGACCGCTACGGAAAATTCAACGACCCCTTCGGACATTCCTGGGGCGTGGCTACGCACGTGGAGGACGTCTCTCCCGATGAGATGATGCGCCGCCAGGCCGAGTGGACTGCGAGCATGGCAAAGGCCGCTGGCCAGAACTAGCTTCGCTTGTCACGCTTAAAAAAGAATGCCCCGGTTTCGAACGAGGGCCTTCTTTTTTTCTGACAATCCATGTCCGGCAGTTTACCTGCCGCCGCTCACTGGTAAAATTGTTCCCGTGACGTAGGCCGCTGCTGGCGACAATAGCCAACAAACGGCCTCGGCAATTTCCTCCGGTTTTCCCGCACGGGCCGAGCGGAATTCCAGGAGCCATTCGCTCCGGCCGCCCTGGATCGCCTGCGGCAGAATGAATATCCGTTTCGACTAATCCCGGAGCCACGGAGTTGACTCGAATTCCCTCCTGCGCTACTTCGCGAGCCAAACCAATCGTGAGCGTATCGAGCGCGCCTTTGGTCATCGCATAGTGGATCCATTCGCCTGCGCCTCCCAGCTGTGCGGCCCGGGAAGAAATATTCACGATCGCTCCGCCTGCGCCGCCATTCCGTTTTGACATACGCCGTACCGCTTCGCGCGTACAGAGCACCGCACCGGTCACGTTTACGGCCAGCACTCTTTCGAATGTTTTGGCTTCGAGATTTTGCAGCCGTGAAAAACCGCCGGTGATTCCCGCATTGTTGACGAGCGCCGCCACGCGGCCCAGCTTGCGTTCCGCCGTTTCGAACATCTGAAGCACCTCCGGTTCATTGGAAACATCGGCTTGTATCGCGATGGCACGGCCACTGTTCTTCTCGATTTCGTCCACAACACGCGATGCGGCGCTTGCATCGGCAACATAATTCACCGCGACCGCATAACCGTGGCCGGCCGCAAGCCGCGCGACGGCCGCTCCAATCCCACGGCTTCCACCGGTTACGATTAGGGTTCCCAAGCTTGCGTTCATTCTAATTTCGATCCCATTCTTGTTTGGGAAGTTTCAGCTAGTAGCGTTAGCTTTTCTTGAACAAACAAACACCGGACCAGGGGCGGTTGCCTGCTGGCCCTTTTTTCTCTGGCAAACGGCCGAGCAGTCGCAGGAAAAACGGTGGACGTTTGAATTGCGTCGCAGCTTTCAACAAACCCTTAACCTCTTCTGGTTTCCATCCATATGAGGTAAAGAAAGCCGGCCCTTCCGCGGGAGCAAATTTAAAAGGGGCGCCAACTTTGCTGAGTTCTTTTCCGGTGGTGCGCTGCATCATGCGCAAAAGTCCAGGAGAGTGCAGATCGAGAATCCAATTCTGAAAATGCGAACCAGCGGCAAGATCTTTCGCAAGAGCGGCAACTTCCTCCGCGCTGAGATAAATGACCAGGCCCTCGGTGATGATCAGGATTTTATTGGCGCGGCGATTGAGGTCCGCGAAAAGCGCTCGGCGCGCATTGCCGTCGGAAAGGTCCATTCGAATGCGTTCGAGGGCGCAAGTCGGCTTTTCCCTCTCAAGAATTCTTTCCTTGTACTCCAGGATTTCCGGCAGATCGACTTCAATCCATTGGAGCGATGCTGGCAGCGCCATGCGATACGGACGCGCGTCGAGGCCCGCAGCGAGATTCAGAACTAAGTCCGTTCCTTGTTGCAGTTCCTGCGTGATGAAATGATCGAAGAGGTAAGTCCGCGCCACCCAAGCCCATGCGTGACTGTTTCCTTCCGGGAGCGTGTTTGCGATGTCCTCGCCCATGGTGCCGGCGAGGCGCTCCGCGTAAGGATCACGGAAGATCGCGTCGGCGCGGTGCGTTTCCCGCGCGCGAAAAACCGCGGCCCATCGCGCTGTGTCCGAAATGTTTCGCACGGTGGCTTGCGCGCCTGTCGCTGAAGCTTCGCTCATTGCAGTCACCTTCCCGGCGAGAATCGCATAGCGTCCTCGCCGGCATGATAGCCCTTAGACTGACAATACTACTCCGCTGTGAATTGGAAAATCTGCGAGACCGACTGCGCCGCTAGATTTACCTACAGAGGCCAGAGCCACGCCGCACCGCGGACGCCGCTAGCATCCCCGTGCTTCGCAGGAAGAATCGGCGTGTCCGCTTCGTGACCAAAAACATATTCCTTCAAGCGCGGCGGAACATTCTGGTAGAGGCGTGGGATTTGCGAAGCCCCTCCACCTAGGACGATCACGTCCGGATCGAGAAGATTGATCATTTGCGCCAGCCCGCGCGTAAGACGGTCTTCGAATCGCTCAAGTGCTGCAAGAGCGGCAGACTCACCCGCGCTGCTTCGAGCTATGATTTCAGGGCCCTTCAGCTCGACGCTTGTCGCGCGCTTGTAGTCCGCTTCCAGACCCGTTCCGGAAATCCAGGTCTCCAGGCACCCATTTCTTCCGCAGTAGCACGCGGAGCCAGGAAATTCTTCTGGCCGCATCCATGGCAAGGTATTGTGTCCCCATTCGCCGGCCACACCGTTCGAACCACTGTGCACGCGGCCATTGATCGCCACTCCACCGCCACATCCAGTACCCAGAATCACCGCGAAGACCAAGTGCTTGCCCGCACCCGCACCATCGGTTGCTTCCGAAACCGCCAGGCAATTCGCGTCGTTTGCGCAGCGCACTTCGCGCGTGAGCGCTCGACTCAGGTCTTTATCGAAGGGCTTGCCGTTCAGCCAGATCGAATTTGCGTTTTTTACCAAACCGGTTTTCGTGGAAATCGTTCCGGGAATTCCCATACCGACGGTAGCCGTACGTCCCAGTTTTTTCTCGATACCGTCCACAGCTTCCGCCACGGCCCGCACAGTGCCTTCATAGTCGAAACGCGGCGTGGCGATGCGATGGCGGTGCAGTTCCCGGCCATCGCGTTCGAGCGCGACGAATTCGATCTTCGTGCCGCCGAGATCAACACCAATTCGAATGTGCTCTTGTTTTTCTGGACCAGCCGGCATCGGTCGAGTCCCCTCTAACGAGGAGGTAGTCTACACCGCATCGCGCAGCTGTAGATTGCGATGTCTTGGAAATTTTTGGAAGACCGACGGAAAAGTCCGGCGCTGGAGCGCTACTCGTCGCCGCGGACCTGCCACCAATCGAGCCGTTCGAACGCAGCAATCTTTTTGGCGCCATGCTCTTGATACCAGCGGCTCCAGGCAACAGCGTCCGCCGGCGAATTTTCATCTGTAATTTCTCGGAGTGCCATGAATGTCCAATTGCGGACTTGAGGCGAGGTCCGCGAATTCAGCGCCAGGTCAATCAGTTGCGGCACCAGCCTCATGCGCTGCTTTCGCGTGAAGATTCCGCAATCGGAAATATTGCAGCCCGCGCGATTCTGGACGCTGGTTGAGGGGTCTTCCGTAAACGATGTGAACAGCTCATCCAGCACTTCATCTTTACCAAGAAATCGCATACCCTCGACGGCCCACATTCGCACCGTGGCATCTTGATCATTTTTGGCGTAGTTCAGCAGCACGCCGTGAATGTGCTCGTAATCCACGCCACGGCCCGCGAGCATGCCAAGAAAATAGACTGCCGCTGAGCGGTAATGCAGATCGCTGCGTGCGCGCTCAATCAAGAGATCCGCCGAGCGCTGGTTTTTCTGCCAGCCGTCCAGCGCCAAGTTGATATCCGCATTGGCGTAACGAACGCGCAGGTCCTTGGAAAAGCGCGAGCGCTGCTCCAGTTGCCGCATGCGATCGGTCATTCGAATGTGGCCGATCCAGCTTGCGAGTTGCTGATCGAAAACTTCTAACGCGCGTGTGTCGTGGCCAATCGCACGTTCGAGCAGTTCTTCCGCTTGTCCCTGTGCGGGGATGGCGCAGACGCGCTCCACATCCGCATCCGTCAATGAGCCGGAAAACACGCGCCGCGAAACTGCCTTGGCCGCCGGTGACGCCGCGACGGCACGGGCATGATTTGAGCGTGAAGTGAAAGCGGTTAACCGCCACACCATGAAGCCGCCCATGGCGGCTAGCAAGGCAATAAACACGACCATGGATGCTGCGGAGTTAACGCGCTGACCGGAGCGGGTGAAAATCTGGCTCGGCATTTGGGTGCCCGGCTGCGGAGATACGCTGAGAGGCAGGTCCACTTCGACATGCGTATCCAATTTCATTCCGGCGAGGGTTTCAATTTGGGATACCACCCAGCGCGCTTCCTGGCGGCTGTCAATTTCATCGGCCAGCGTGAACTTGCGTCCGTCCTTCATTCGAAGGCGAATCGCATAGAGCTGATAACCGGATGAGCTGGAACCCTGCTGCGCGCTAATGACCGGGACAATCGAAGCTATGTCGGAAACTTGAATCTGTCGTGTGCGGCCAAGCCCAAAAATTCCCGTGCGCAAGGAGATTTCGCCGCTTCTGACAGTGATGCGCGCACTTCCAAACGTCACATGCAGAAAACCGGCGATTATGAGCAAATCGCTTAAAGCAAAAACAATGAAAAAGAAAATCGGTGCGGGCTTCTGGTATAGGAAGTAAACCACCGCGCTCCAAATCAGCATAAAGAAAAACAGCATCGCCGCGCGGCCTGGAGTGCGAAGGGCCGGGAAATAAAACTCGGTGCCTCCAGAACCTGCAGAGACAACGACTTTCGTGTGCGCAGGCTGTACAACCTCGCCGGCATCATCGCTGCGTGTGGTGGCGAAGCCGAAAGAATTCGCGCTGGTAAATGTGGACGGCTCGGAATCGTGCGCTGCCTCCGAGGACGAGGCCGTCTTGAAGACCGGCAATTCGAAATCGTCCACGTAATCCACGCCAGGCACGTCTGCCTTTGCATGAAGCATCCAAAGAAGTTGATCGCGCGGATTGTCGTGATTGGTAATCAAGCTGTCCGTGGGAATCGAAAAATCCACGGGGATGGCGCGGCCTATCGGCCCAGGCCCAATCGCCCCAGCGGGGACGTTCTGGTCCGCCTGCCAGAGAGTAATTAGATTTGTAGTGCTATCTTTTCCGGAGCTGGTGACAACTTTTCGCACGCAGGAGAGGCGTAGATCCACGCCGTGCTCCACGCGAGTATCGAGCTGCAGATGAATCCTTCCACCCACGCGCTCGCCCGGAGTAAAAGGAAGGGAATCAAATTCGAAATACGTGTTGCCGAAGCGCCGATGGCGAATCGTGGCGCGCACGGCATTGACTAGCAGAATCGCGCCGACAAGATTGAAGGCTAGAAGCAGAAACACCCGCGGGTCGCGATAGCGAACAAACTGCGGAACCATGCCAAAGAGAAACGGCAGCGTAATCAGATTGCAGAAAATGGCTGCGATCCAGGAGCCGATTTCGCGGTTCTTGTTCTGAGTTAACGCGCGGCGAGTCGCCCAATCAGGTCGCCATAGCCATGGTGAAAGCGGATTGGACTCCTCAAGCGCTGCCTGTTTTTTCAGCCGGCCATAGCCGCCGATCGCTACGCAAATGAGCCCGCCGCCTACTAACACAAAAACCGAGGCGACCATCACGCCAGTGATCGCATTTGCACTGTGAAAGCCCGGGCTCTTGTTGAGCTGGGCAAAAATGGCGAAGAGCCCCATTCCCAAAAAGGGGAGTCCAAAAAGGGTCAGGAAAACGGCGGCGCCTTTGGATGGCTGCGTCATTCTTCAATTCTAGAAGCATTCAAGTGGGCAGAGCGGGGGCCGGAAGCCAAATTGCCTACGGAGTCATACCTGAACGAACGTACAGGCCGGCCGGCAGGAGCACGTCAGCCCGGCGTCGCGCAGACGTGTTGGCACGGGCCAGATTGGAGGCAATGGGCGCCGGAGAACCGGCGATCTTAAGCAGCGAGCGATCTCGGCGCGGGTTTGCGGCGCGGCTTGGGAGATCCTTCTCGTAGCTCGCGCTCTGCGCGGGTCCAATCCTCGAGCGGATTTCCGGGCGCGCCATCGCGCTCCAGATAAATATGGTAGGCGCGCAGCGCGATTTCCTCCGTTGTCGGAGCGGCGCTGGCTATGCGTGACTTCCTCACCGTGGGCGAGGAAGTCTTCCTCGTCTTGGGCATGAACTTTTCCTTTCGACTGCAGCTCCCATTTTACAATTAAGGGAAAGCCCGCGCTTCAGAATTCATTCGAGAGCGGTTCGAAAGTTTCAATACATTGAATCGGAGAAATGCGCGCTGCCAAAGTCCAAGAGCGCGGAAAGTGCGGTCAAACATGGAAAATCCGATACAGAGAGTTCAGTAGCCGTCAGTCTCAGCCAGGATGGCCCGCGTATCGCGATTCCAAAGCGTGATTTTCGTTCCGGGGTATTGGGCGGCGAGGGATGGGAGCCTCCGCCGTGCGGTGGTCAAATCCGTGTAGCTCTCCAATTCGAGATGCTGGCCGTCGGCATCCCGGATCAGAATGTCGTAAGTCGCGTCGAGCGCGGGGAATGCATTTCCCGCCATAGTGGAGTTCCTCCTAATGCGTAGTGATGGAAGAATGGAAAACGTTTCATGCGAAGTTAGGGGGTCGAGCATTTGCGGAGCTCGACTGCTGTAAGTCTTGGAATCGGGGATTAGCGAGCAGAAAGACTTTTCGTTGCGCCGGCGGCGGGCGGCGCGACGCCTAGCTGCCTCATCAATCCCAGCGCATCCCAGTTGCTGAAAGAATCGATGATTTTCCCATTCGCGACATGGTGGATGGTCATTCCGTCGAAAGAGATTTTCTTGTTGGTTGCGGGGATTCCCATGAATTCGCCCTGGTGCGTGCCAGAGATAGTCCAGCAAGCAACGATTTTATCGTTCTCGGAAACGGTGTCCTCTACGGTGAAGCGCAAATCGGGGATGCCCGCAACGAATAGCGCTACCTGGTGTTTGTAGGCATCCGGACCAATCGATGAACCGGAGAAGTTGGGCCCATGCAGCGCATGACTGGGAGAGATCAGTTCGCTCGTAATTTCAAACTTGCGTTTGTTCCAGAGCTCTTCATACAGGCGGCGAATAAGGTCCTTATTGTCGGCTGACATCAGGAATTTCCTCCTCCTGCGGACGGCAGCATCCCGCAGAAGCAACTGGCTGTGAAACGGGAAGGAGGTGAGGCTTCGCAGAGCGTACTCCCATGATGAGTGGTTTGCAATCAGCTTCGCCGGGGATGGTGGTTGAGGTCTCAGGCCGACTCCGCCACCGCGAAGCGACTGAAACGAAACAAGATGGAAAGTCACTACCTAGATAAGACACGGGGCTCGATCAGGAAAAAGCTTTCGGAGGTCCAGGGACTCGAGGAAACATCCGGGCAAAACATGGGTCAAGAGATGGAATGCTCTCTACCGGAGCATCAAGGAGGAGGACACTATGAACTTCAATCCAATGGATAAGCTGCAAGAAATAAAAGGAAAGGCGCTTATTTTTGGCGCCGAACAAGGCACTGAAGTAGTGAAACAAGCGAACCAATTGCTGACTCTTTTGCAAGGTGTGGGTTATCAGGTTGGTGAGTTGAGCGTAGATCTCGGTCTGCCACCCACAGTTACCATCGAACTGAAGGCCGGTCCGCTTGTGAACTACAACAGTCTCGATGTGATTTTTCAGGCGAACAAGGATAACGACGTGCTGGCGATGATTCTTGGCGCGCTGATCCAGGCCAACAAGCTCCGTGACACGGTGAAGCTCGAAACCATCGAGCTCAAAGGCACAAAGATAGTGCTTAAGACTCCGCCGAGCATTAGTCTGCACTGGAAGGAAAAAACGGCCGCGAGCCCCGCAGGAGCAGCCGTCTAATCAAGTCGCGCGAGTGATACAGGGTCTTTCCCTGTGGCGCGCGTGATACGAAAGGTGAAACAACCGGCGGTCGTACTGTTCACTTGCAGATAATCCACGCCGGAGATGGCCAACAGTTTTTCGATGGCTGGCTCGAAGCGGCCGTCCGAAACGAATTCCTGCCCGAGCAATCGCCTGCCGTGCGCATACGCTTCCAGCGTCCGCGGGCTCGCGCGAAGCTCCTCGGGAAACCCCGCATCCTCCGAATAGCGAGTGCAAGCCTCAGCGTGAACATAAACAGGGCCGGGCTGTGGAAATGATTCCACTCCAGCGAACCGATCATAAGTAAAAAGAATTCTGCGGTCCTCGCCCACGGCGAAGGTACGCAAGCAATGACGGCACGGAGCAGCATCGGTCGCCACCTCCGCATGCGCGGGAAAACCGTAAACTGGCGCGCGCAGAGTTGAGCGGACTGCCTCCGCCACCTCCGTTGGAATCGCGACAATTCGAATCGTCAACATAAAATATTCCTCACACATTTCTTGAGATTCAGAGCCGTTTGTCCGCCCTGCATATTGGCAATTGTGAAGTGAATGAGTGAGCTGGTTCTATCCGATTTCAGCGTTCAAAAGATCTGCTTACAAAAACAAAAAGGGCCGCTGATTTCTCAGCGGCCCTTCGCAAAAACAATAAATTCGTTTTCTCTTTGACACGACACGATCTGCCAGAATCTGCCCAAATCCACCTTGACCCCAGCCGAAGCCGAAGAAGGGTAGTGAGAGTAACTCGAAGCGTGCATCCCCGCGGCCCGTGAGAGCTTAGAGATGCAATGCGTGGCATAACCCGCACACCATAGCGGGTGGAGCCACGACTACTTTAGAAAGGAGGTGATCCAGCCGCAGGTTCTCCTACGGCTACCTTGTTACGACTTCACCCCAATCATGGGTCATACCTTGGGCGCTTGCGTCCTTGCGGTTCGCGCGGCGACTTCTAGTACAACTCACTTTCGTGATGTGACGGGCGGTGTGTACAAGGCCCGGGAACGTATTCACGGCGTCGATCTGATACGCCATTACTAGCGATTCCGGCTTCATGCAGTCGAGTTGCAGACTGCAATCCGAACTGAGCAGAGTTTTTTCC
>JBGPDI010000117.1:0-15329 GCA_041482215.1 Candidatus Acidiferrum sp.
CGGCTACGTCAATGTATTCAATTCGCACGTAAACGTGGGGTTCTTTCACGGCGCAGCGCTGCCGGATCCGGCTCACTTGTTGCAAGGCACCGGCAAGTTCATGCGCCATGTGAAGCTGAAATCGGGAACGGCCACAAACGCCGCAGCAATAAGAAGGCTGATTGACACGGCGTACTCAGATATAAAGACGCGCGTCGAAAACGGCTAGCTCAAAGAAGTGCATCGAGGGGCCGAGAACCAGGCCGTTAGCGGTTATCTGCAGCCTCTCGTTGGGCCGAACTTTTCGAAAAAAGTCGTCGAAGGACATGGCCTTTCCACATCCACAATCCCGAGAGGACAAGCACCGGCACGAAGATAAACCGAGTCGGGAAGGCGTAGTTTGGAATTTGGTCAAACGGACTATAAATATAGCCGATGATCGGAATGCTGAAGACGATGTGAATCGTGCGAAAAATCCAACGCTTGTTGGCATCTTTCAAGCTCACTTTGTTCCTCCCTGATCGGCGGCGGCCCACGTGTAAGACATGATTGTTCTCGCTAGACGCTTAGCGAGCCTCGGAACCCCCTAGCGGCATAGTAAGATTCCGCACCGTTGTGATACACAAATACAGTGTCGAAGCGGCGATCGCAAAAGATGGCGCCGCCGAGTTCTCTGATCTTGGAGGGTGTGTGCAGCCAGCTCGACGTTTTTGTATCGAACTCTCCGAGGTTCTGCAGCTTCCGATATTGTTCTTCCGTCAAGAGCTCAATGCCCATGGCCGCCGCCGCATCAACCGCGTTGTCTTTGGGCTTATTTTCTTTCCTTGATTGCAGCGCTTCACGGTCGTAGCAAAAACTCCTGCGGCCTTTAGGACTTTCCGCTGAACAATCATAAAAAATGTACTCGCCCGTCTTTTTGTTGTGATCAACAACATCCGGTTCACCGCCAGTTTGTTCCATTTCACTAAGTGACCACAGTTTTTCAGCATTCGCATCCAGCCTGGCTTGTACTTTGGCCCATTCCACACCTTGGTGGCGGTTCATGTTTTTCTCAAAACGTGCTTTTAATGCTCTCAGTAATTGTTCACGTCGTTCTCGTGACAACTCTTTTTTATTGCTCTTCAATGGTCGGTGCATAGTCTTCTGATTCCCTCGATTCACGATTTTTGAACCGCCTGAGGCCGACGACGATAATTCCGTTAGTGAGTGTGCGTCATCTGGTACCAGACCGGAACAAAACCGGCGAGAACCAGAGCCCCCAGAACTGCTACCCCTGTAACCATGCGGAGGGTGCTGGTCGACCGCGCCCCGATAGGCATGGCCACCAGCCGCCCATACGCGATGAATGCCGCGACTCCTCCCAGCACCAGATTGACGGGCACGAAAAAGTTGTACTCGCCGCGCACGATGTGAAAGATAGCGGCGAGGATCATGACCAGCGTCAGGCCGATGGCAGCATACGGCGTGAGCTTCGGTTTAACACCGGTCATCGCCGGCAGGATCAGGCCGATGCCTCCCAAAAACTCACAGACTCCGATGAAAACAAACAGTCCCTGCGGCACCGCAGAAAACCAAGCCACCTGATGGAGCATGTGGTTCCACACGGCCGGGTCGTAAGCGAGGACTTTGCCGAAGCCGGTGAAGCTGAAGAAGACTCCCCAGAGTACTTGCAAAGTCCACAGCAGGACATTGAAGGCCTTCGTTGCGAGCGATGGGTGTTGATTCGAGTGACTCATTGTATTTCAGCTCCTTTACCGAAGTGATTCCCGCGTGGAAGCAGAAACATCAGGTCCGCTGCGCAGGTTAAATTTGGCAACGCCCCGAAGAGCGCGCCGAAACTCACGACTTTTGAGCCGCCGGAGGCGGCCAGTTGGGCGTTTCAATGCCGAACTGCTTGGCGTACTCCGCGTTCAGCCGCTGCCAGCCGCCGAACTTCATCGCTTCGGGGCCAACCATGCGTCCAATCGGAGTGCCGCTGAGAAGGTGATCCAGCACATCGAAACAAATGTGCCACCCGGCAGCGCCCATCGAGATGAAGCGGTGACCAATGTTGGTCCACAGCGTCAGGCGCGTGCCGCCGCCCAAGTCTTCGAGCTCCCACCGCATATCGAAGCCACCCCACTTGTACTCAAGCACCTCAGGAGCGTCGGCTCGCGTCACGGTTGTTTCGGTGACACGCGGCGTGGGTGCTCCCACCGTCGTGAGCTTCACCGTGGTTCCAATCGTGCCCAGGTTCCCGTCAGCGTCGAACGGAGCCCACTCGCGCAGATGCGCCGGGTCGGTTAGCGCCTGCCAGACTTTTTCCGGCGCGTGGCGCAATTCTCTGACGAGAATGAGCGTCCACTTCTCGCCGTCCTTTCGTATCTGCGCCCCGCCCGCTGGACCCGGTGCGTACTGCTCGAGATTGGTCACCTTGATTCTCCTTAGCTTTAATAGCGCGCCAGCTGGGTGATCTGAATGAGGTTGCCGCAGGTGTCCTTCAGCATCGCGATGGTTGAGCCGGTCACATCGGTGGGTGGCATCGTGAACTCGGCGCCACGGGTCTTGATCCGTTCGTAGTCGCCCTTGACGTCGTCAACGAAGAACATGGCCGCGGGCTGGCCCTGTTGAAACAGCGCCTGCTGATACGCTTTAGCCGCGGGGTTGTCGTTCAGTGCCAGCTGCAGCTCAGTGCCGTCCGGCTCCTCGGGCGAAGCCACCGTCAGCCACCGATATGGGCCCTGGCTGAAATCGGTCTTCTTGGCAAAGCCCAGTACCTCCGTATAGAAGCGCAGGGCCTTGCTTTGGTCGTCCACGTGTAAGCTCATCACTTTGATTTTCATTTCGTTTCTCCTTTGTCACGATCGCGGTTTGAGCCGCGTCGTTTTCTATTTGTCTTCTTTTTCGTTGGCGTTGCCAACGTTGGTGTAGCCCTCGTAGGTGTAGAAGGATCCATCCGGTCGAGGTGGCGTTCGAGAGCATCCACGTGTTCGGACCAGAACCGGCGGAACCGAGCCAGCCAGTCATCCAGCTCCTGAAACGGTCCTGGCTTCAGCCGGTAGAGACGGCGCTGCGCGTCCACCGTGGATTCCACGAAACCCGCCTCCCGCAGCACTCGCAAATGCTTTGACACGGTCGGCTGCGTCATTCGCAGCTGCCGCTCGATCTCTCCCACCGACTGTTCTGATGAGGCCAGTAGCCCCAATATCGCGCGGCGGTTCGGCTCCGCAATGATTTCGAAAGATTCCATGCACATAATATACTCTACAGAGCATATACGTGTAAAGGTATATTTACGCACTGTCATCCCGAGCGCAGCGAGGGATCTGCTTTTCTTGCCGTCTGTTGACTACATATGAAATTCTTTCTACCATTAAGCCCGATAGAGTGCGCGTAAGGAGTTCTCCCCATGCGTTCTGCTTCTCTCCCCCTTCCTCGATTACTTCTAATTGCTGTCCTGAGTCTCTGTTGTCTCGCTCTCGCCGTTGGCTCCACTCCCCTGACGGCAGACGAGTCTTTTCTCAGCAAGCCCCCCGAAGAATGGACCGAGTCCGAAGCCCTGCACGTCTTGAACGATTCTCCGTGGGCCCACACCATTACCACCACGACTCAGGATTCCCAGTGCGATTGGGAACATCCTGCTTATGATGGCCTCTTTCCGGAGGTGCTCGCGCGACGAGAGGACTCCATCTCGCCTACTGCCCCCGCCGCAGAGGTCAAGCCCGATGGCGCGGAGTATCTCGTCCGCCTAGCTTCCGTCAAACCAATGCAAGCCGCCGTCGAACGGTTAATGAGCCTCGACGACAAATGGAAGGTTTATCGGAGTGGAGCTGGCCTGGAACCCGGGAACAGACCGACGAATCTGGAAGAACGCTGGTACAACATTGCCGACGAGATTACTGTTGCGATTGTCCTGAAGCGCCCAGGACCCGAGGGTCAAAGCTTTCGGGACTATGCTTTCCGCGACAGCAAATTCTATCCGTCAGTAGGTGTCGTACATCTCTGGCCCTGCGCTGCCGTAAGAACTGCCAATGGACAGGTGTCTGCGGTTGTGGGCGGACTCGGCGAGAGCAAGGATCACTCACCAGCGGCCTTCTCTCTCTCTTTCCCCAGCAAATATCAGGGAAAGCCTCTCATCACGCATCAGAACGAAAAGCTTCAGGTCCGCATAATCCTCAACCAGCGAATCTTCGAAACAACATTTTATGTAAACGGCACCGATCTCTTCGACGGGACCGAAACAATCATGTACATCCCCTCCCGCATAGAAGAGCCCCAGCCCCCAACTCTCCCCTGACAGGCAGGCACTCCGCGGGCCGCCGTTCCTTGCGCGATGAGGAGATTAAACGCACTCGACATTCTCAGGAGCGACTATCGGTCCGCTCTTCCAATAGTATTGCTACAATGTCGCCCACTTCTTTCCCGATCGCTGTGCGCAGGTCTGCCCTTACCGGCAGCTTATGCGTGCCATCGCCAATGGCCATAAACGAACTCCGAAACGGATGACCATCGATTTTGCCTCGGACCTTTACCAGCCCACGAGTCCCAAAAAACTTCACCGATCCAGGCCACACCACATAGGTCCAGCCACCCTTCTTGGGACTCTTTTGCAATCTAGCTCTAAATTTTTTGTTTAGCATGACTATTGAACCTTTTGCTTGCCACGCACGGAACTCCTCATCGCATGCCTCAGTAGCATGTTGGTCTTCGTCTGATATCCGCGCCCATAGCTCTTTAACCAGTTGATGATGTCCGTGTCCAGGCGAATGGTTACGGATTTCTTCGGCGGCCGATAGAACTTGCCGATTTCGGCTTTGGACCAATCGAGCACTTCCGGCATCTCGGTCAGATCGATGTCCGCTCCTTTTTTGGCGGAGATGATGGCGATTTGCTTTTTCTGTTTTTATTTAGTTTCTTCATAAATTGCCATTTAGCCCTGCGACGGCCCGCCGTCGTAATCCCATTCATGCCCGCACGTATGGCACGTTCCGCCTTTGTGTGTCCTGATCAACGGAACCCCCACCAACGCCATCGCTACGTGTGCGCTCTGCTTGTCCACTTCGTCGAATCCAACATCCATCGACCCGCACTTTGGACACCGCGGCTGTACGTATTCCCCTACCCCGTCCACATCGAATTTTTCCGGAGTCTTCTCTTCCAAGAGTTTCCTCGCCGTCTCCGCATCTTCCTCGCGAACCATCAGCTTCATTCCGCCGATTAAGTTGGAGTAAAACCAGCTCAAGTTCACGAGGTTTTCATCGGCCAGGAACGACTCGATCCCTGCCGAATCCAGCATGCTCTTGGCAACCATCGCTTCCATCGAATCTCTGTACTGGCCAATTATGACCGGGGCTCCCGCTACCTTTACCTCGCTCGCAATGGTTTTCTGCTTCATCGGCGGCGCTTCCATCCCTCTGCTCGAAAGTTCCGCACGCAAAGCTTCTCTCGCCACCGGAGTCAGCGAGTCCGCGCCTCGCACAATCTCCTCCAGTTCACCTTCTTCAAGGCTCCTGTAAAGTTCTGCCAATCGCCGCCGTTCTTTTTGCTCGTCGATTTGTCCCATAACGGCTGCATGATACGCCCGACACCGTTAGATGGCACAGACTTGTGAATTGGGTGCCGCACCCTTCGGTTTTAAGGGTGCGGTTTTTGACTCTTCTGAATCTTTGAACCTGTAACCTGCAAATGCGCACTTTGCATCCCGGCCGTCCTAAGCCGGGACATTTCAATATCTTAGAGCCTCTTTCGAATGATATCGATATAATTACTTGAACATCACTATAGTTCCATGCTATAGTCCCGCGTGTTTGCCACTGAGTCCCAAACAATTCACACTGTTTACCCCGAGCTTCGAGGGGAGCCTCGAAGTGGCACTCACCTATCCCGCTCTCCTCTCTCGTCACTAACTCCTTTATTTCCATCGTCACCCGCAACCCTTTTCTTTTCTGAAGCTTGCAGCCGTATCTACACAACGGCACTTCCGCAACCCTTTGCCCATCAATCACTTCCGCACCCTTTTCATCACGACGGAGGGTGTACCCCCTTGCCCGATTCCACGTCCCCGGATCCATGCAAGTCCATTTCTTCGTTTTTTACTGACGTCGATCCCTTTTGCTTTCATGAATTTACAAAATGCTCCTCCAGCAACCCATTTGTTTTGTTATTCATCCATTTTGATGGGGGTGTACCCCCCCATTCCGAAATTTGGACGTTGCGACGTTTGGACATTCAGACATTCCGACGTTCCCCGGAGTCGCCCAAGTAGGCGTAAACTAATCTATGCCCTCGCCGAGTAACCTGCCGCTCAGCTTCAACCGCGACCGCGCGGCGCGCCAGCTGGACTCGCGCCTCGAAGAACTCCTCGACAAGCTCAAAAAGAATCGCCCCTCCGAAGATCCCTGGATGATTCGCCGCGCCTACGAAATCGCTACCGAGCGCCACCACGACCAGTTCCGCAGTTCCGGCGAACCGTATGTCTCCCACCTTCTCGAAGTCGCGCACATCCTCGCCGACATGCGCCTCGATGCCACTACGCTCACCGCCGCGATCCTCCACGACGCCATCGAAGACACAGAATATCCCGTCTCCCGCATCGAAGAACGTTTCGGCGCTGAAGTCGCCCACCTCGTCGAAGGCGTAACAAAAATCGGCCGCTTGAAAATGCTGGCTCCTGAAGCGCGCCAGGCCGAAAGCGTTCGCAAAATGCTTCTCGCCATGGTGAACGACGTCCGCGTCGTTCTCGTCAAGCTCGCCGACCGCTTGCACAACATGCGCACGCTCGAATACCTCGAGCCCGCCAAGCAACACAAAATCGCCCGCGAAACTCTGGACATTTACGCACCCATCGCACTCCGCCTGGGAATGGGCGTGGTTCGCGGCGAACTCGAAGATCTCGCCTTTCGCTATCTCGAGCCCGAAGCTTTCTTCGCCTTGCAAAAAGAGATCAGCGACAAAGCCCCCGTTCACAAAAAATTTCTCGAAGAAGTCCAAGCCACCATCCAAACCAAACTCGTCGAAGCCGGCATTCCTGCTGAACTCGAATTTCGCGTTAAAGGTTTGTACTCCGTCCATCGCAAAATCGTCCGCCAGGAGTCCGGACTCGAACAGGTCTACGATCTTCTCGCCGTCCGCGTCATCACCGATTCCGAGCGCAATTGTTACGCCGCACTTGGCGTGGTCCATCACATCTGGCGCCCCGTCCCCGGACGATTCAAGGACTACATCGCCATCGCCCGCCCCAATCTTTATCAATCGCTGCACACCACGGTTTTGCATAGCGGCCAACCCTTCGAGGTGCAAATCCGTACCCAGGAAATGCATCGCATTGCGGAAGAAGGCGTCGCCGCGCATTGGAAATACAAGTCCGGCAAGCTCACTTCGGAAGACGACGACCAGCGCATCACCTGGATGCGTCAGCTCATCGAATGGTCCCAGGAACTTCAGGAGCCCGGAGAATTTCTCTCCACCCTGAAAGTGGACCTCGCTCCGGTCGAAGTCTACGCGTTCACGCCAAAAGGCCGCGTGCTGGAACTTCCGCGTGGTGCGACGCCCGTCGATTTCGCTTATCTAGTTCACACCGAAGTAGGGCATCAATGTGTCGGCGCAAAAATAAACGGCCAGATGGTTTCGCTCCGCCATGAAATCACCAGCGGCGATGTCGTCGAAATTCTCACCCAAAAAGGCCACCATCCCAGCCGCGATTGGCTCAGCTTTGTAAAATCTTCTTCAGCCAAAAGCAAAATCCGCCATTGGATCAATGAGCAGGAACGCGAAGAAGCCACGGAAATGGGCAAGCGACTGCTCGAAAATGAAGCGCGGCACTTCGGCCGCAGCCTCAAGAAAATCCCCGAAGCGGACTTGCTCAAAATCGCTTCCGATAACGGCCTGTCCAAAATGGAAGATCTCTACGCCGCCGTTGGTTTCGGGAAATATTCCGCGCGCCAGATTCTTGCCCGCGTTCTTGGCGAACCGGCCAAGACCGATGAGCCCGCGCCAGACGATGCCAAGCCCACGCTGGTTAAAACCGTCAAGCGCATGCTCGGTTTCGGCGAAGCCCCGCTGGTCGTCAAGGGCCATGACGATCTCCTCGTCTACCGCGCCAAATGTTGCAATCCCATTCCCGGTGACGAAATTGTCGGTTACATCACGCGCGGCCGCGGCGTCGCTGTCCACACGCGCCAGTGTCCCAATGTCCAGAATCTGATGTATCAGACCGAGCGCCGCATCGCCGTAGAGTGGGGCGGCGGCTCCGAAGCCAAATTCCCCGTCCAGCTCACTATTCGCGCGCGCGATCGTGCTGGTCTTCTCGCCGACATCACCGCCGTAATCAGCAGCGCCGGTTCCAACATTCATAATCTCGAAAGTCGCCCCGACAAAACCAACGCGCGTATTGACGCCAATCTTGAAATCGCCGATAAGCGCCAGCTCGAAACTATTTTAGTAAACATCAAAAAAATCTCCGGCGTCTTCGGCGTCGAACGCGTCTACAAACCCGGCCCGAGTTAGAAAAATGAGCAAACTCTTGACGCCGCCAACGAACCATCCAATCATGCGCACCTGTCCTTTCGCACGGGTATCTCCGACAGCACATCCCGACGCAGCGTCGCCAGCCCCCGCTAAGATAGACTCATGCGGTACCAGCTCCTACTTCTCGGCGCCATCGTCCTCTTCCGCACCAGCGGCTGCGAAAATAGCCATCCGCTCACGGACTATCGTCCGCTCGATCAGGCCGGAATGTTTTCCAGCAACGTCGAGGAGCTCAAAAAGTTAAACGCCAATGATGCGGAAGTCGCGCAGCTCGTAAAGTTGAAGCAAGGTGGAATCAGCGACGATACGTGCGTCGCGCTGGTCACGGAAGCGCACCAGCGCCATCATTTATTCACAAGTTCTGACGCGGTCGTAAATCTTGTGCATTCGGGTTACAGCGAATCCGTGATGTTGGAAATCGCGAAAACGGATCAGCTCGATACCGTCAGCGGCGATGCCGTAATGTTGAGATTGATCGGTCTTTCAAATTCATCTGTGGATCAGATTCTGCACCGCCGCTTGCGTGGCGTGCCAACCATGAGCGGCGCGCAAATCGGCCGCCTGAAAAATACCGGACTCACCGAGAAACAGCTGATGGAACGCATCAACGGGGGAATGACCGACGCGCAAGCCGACCACGAAGCCCTCGTGCGCGAAGCCACCCGCAACCATTCTGGAACAGGATTCACGCGCACGCATCACCGCTAAAATTAAACACAAATCTGCGGAGTCACATTTGTAATTTCGAAATCCGTCGTATGCTATAGCCTGCTTTGACTAGTGAATTCGCGCCGGAGAAATAATTTGTTTTCGGCAGCGACGAATTTGAACGAGGAGAAAACGCCATGAGAGACGTGATTCTGACCGACCGGGGACCGAAACCGATCGGGCCGTATTCGCAGGCCATTCGAACGAATGGATTTCTATACGTCTCCGGGCAAGTGGCGCTCGATCCAAAAACCGGCGAGATGAGAGGCACGGACGTGCGCGAGCAAACAGAACGCGTGTTCGAAAATATTAAAGGAATTCTGGAGGCGGCGGGTTCGAATCTCCATCACGTCGTGAAGACCACGGTTTTTCTGAAGGACATGAACGACTTCTCTGCGATGAACGAAGTGTACGCCAAACATTTCACGCAAGCACCGCCGGCACGCTCGACGGTGCAAGTTTCGCGTCTACCGAAAGACGCGCTGGTGGAAATCGAAGTAATCGCCGCGCAGTGACGGTTGACGGGATGAGAGAAAAATGCAAATTCAAGAGCAAACGCAAGACCCAGGTTCAAACAACGAACCTGGGGCACCCTCCGTGTTGTTTTAAGTTGTGAAAGTGCGAAAGCTTCCTCGTTCAATCGATGGGTGTTCCGAAACACTCGGGATTGTCATCCGAGCCACCCGCCCGACGCATTCATCGAATTAGCACAGCCAAATAACACAATCACAACGGGACCCTAACAAAACCGCAATGACCGGGGACTAGGCTCGCCCGCGAGATTACGACGATACGTAATCCAGAGAGGCGAAATCTCCCCATGAGCACAGACCGTCGCAATTTTTTGAAGCTTCTTACTACGGGCGCAGCGTCGGCGGCATTTCCAGCAAGCATCTGCCGCGCGCTTTCGATTCCGGCCCATCACCGCACGGGCACGATCGACGACGTCGAACACATCGTTTTCATGATGCAGGAGAACCGCTCCTTCGATCACTACTTCGGGACATTGCGCGGGGTGCGCGGCTTCGGCGATCCCCGGCCGATCAAGCTGCCTTCGGGGAAGAGCGTGTGGCACCAGCCGGATGCCAGCAATCCCGATGGGTACGTGTTGCCGTTTCATCCAGGCGCGCCGAATCTCGGCTTGCAATTTCTTGAAGACCTAGCGCACGACTGGGACAGCACGCACGCAGCCTGGAACGGCGGCAAATACGACCAGTGGGTGCCAAACAAAGGCACGACCACGATGGCGCACCTGACGCGGAGCGATATCCCCTTCCACTACGCGCTCGCCGATGCCTTCACAGTCTGCGACGCCTACCACTGCTCCCTGCTAGGGCCAACTGATCCTAATCGCTATCACATGTGGACGGGCTGGGTGGGCAACGACGGAAGTGGCCTCGGCCCGGTAATCGACAATGCCGAAGCCGGATATGGCTGGTCGACCTATCCCGAGCGGCTAGAGCAGGCAGGAATTTCCTGGAAGATCTATCAGGACGCCGGTGCGGGCCTCGACGCTGCTCATTTTTGGGGATGGGGGGATGACGCTTATATAGGCAACTACGGAGACAATTCGCTGCTGTATTTCTTCCAGTACCAGAATGCACCCGACAACAGCCCGCTTGCAGAGAAAGCGAGGACCGGAACCAACATTTCGCAAAGCGGAACGCTGTTCGACAGTTTCCGCCAGGACGTTCTCTCCGGCCAACTGCCGCAAGTTTCGTGGATTGTCGCGCCCGAGGCCTACACTGAGCATCCGAACTGGCCTGCGAATTACGGAGCGTGGTACATCTCGCAAGTGCTCGATGCGCTGACCGCAAATCCGGAAGTGTGGAGCAAAACTGTCTTCATCATCATGTTCGACGAGAACGACGGCTTCTTCGACCACATGGTGCCGGCCACTCCGCCGCAGTCGCGGGCGGAAGGCATCTCGACGGTTGGCACGACCAATGAATTGTTTGCCGGCAGTACTTCGTACCCGGCGTCCAGTTTCACGCCCGGACCTTACGGACTTGGCGTGCGTGTGCCGATGATCGTGGTCTCGCCGTGGAGCAAGGGTGGATGGGTCAACTCCGAGGTGTTTGATCACACCTCGCTCATTCGTTTCATCGAACGGCGCTTCGGACGTCATAACGCGGAACTTACGGAACCTAACATTACGCCCTGGCGCCGCGCCGTTGCCGGTGACCTCACCTCGGCGTTCAATTTCGCTTCACCGAATGAGGCCATGGTCGCGCTCCCCAGCACAGTCGCGTATGTGCCACCTGATAATGTCCGTCATCCCGATTACAGTCCCGCTCCACCCACCGACCAGGCGCTGCCCCAGCAGGAACCTGGCACACGCCCTGCGCGCGCGTTGCCGTACGAACTGCATGTCCACGAAGAAGCAAACGGGGGACAGGGAAACATCCGGCTTCGCTTTCGCAATTCAGGTAAATCCGGCGCGGTGTTTCAAGTGCGCTTCGGGGATGGTCAAACCGCGCCACGGACGTACACCGTGGGCGCAGGCGACGAAACCTCTGACACATTCGGAGTGAGCGGTGTTGCTTCATATGACTTGTCTGTCTTCGGCCCCAACGGCTTCCTGCGCACCTTCGCAGGCAGCGTGGCAGCGCGAAGCGCCAACCTCACAGTCAAAGCCGATTATGACAAGGGATCCGAAGGTATCGCACTCGAGATTCACAACCACGGCTCGAGCGCCGAGCGAGTGAAAATCGTCGACGCCTACTCCGGCAAAACTACAACTCACCAGCTCCAGCCGCACAGCAGCTTCACGTTTTACAGCCAGCTGCGAAAGTCATTCGGCTGGTACGACTTCACCGTGCAGGTAGATTCTGATGCCAGCTTCCAGCGGCAGATTGCAGGACATTTAGAAACCGGAAGAGACAGCGTGACCGATCCAGCCATTGCCGCGGCAGTGTAACAAGCTGCTGTCGAAGCCTAACAATTCTCTCCGCAAATACTTAAGACTGGCCTCCACGAAAAGAGAATCACGGCATGTCGGGGGAGAGTTTGTCCTGAGCCCTTCCTGCAGCATACGTCTTAATGTGAGTGTGTCATCCGGATATCGGTCTCTTTGGAGGCCAGATTCTTCTCGGATTTATCGTCAAGGCCACCCGACGTCAGCCGGTTCAACTGGTCGAAAGTATACGTAATGGTGTCGCGCGGCCCAGAAGAGTCTGTGGGGCTAAGAAGTGACTTATGGTCGGTCGGGGCTTTCAAGCGCTTCATGAATCGCGAAAGTAGTGACCGCAGCGGTGATGGCGATGGCGTACCAAATGAACTTGCTCTTGGCGGCCTTGATCGGTGGGCTGCCGTAACCCTTGCTGCCAGCGCCACGCGGGCCTTGCGGGTCAGGAGCGTTTGGATCGAGAACGATGCGATAGCCCACGCCTTCGGGAATTTCGCGGACGTCGTCTTCCACAGCGATCGTGAGCGAGCCGCGATTGCTCTTAACGATCAATTCCTTGGGAGTGAGAACTGTAATTTGGCCGATGGTGGGCTGGTCGGTAGTTGGGCGGATGACAGCAGAACCGACATGTAAAGCAAACGCTTTCGAATTGGAGGTCGAAAATGTCGCGGAGCCATGCGTAAGCGTTGCGGCAGGGTTGGCTTCATCCTGAGATAAAGTGGCGATGCTCGAGCTGGAGAGAAGCAGTCGCGCGGAACCGGCACGGACCTGGACACTACCAGTCATCTCGGTGCTCAGTCTGTCGCCACTAAATACGGTGGCTCCGACAGAAGCTTGTGCAGCACCAACATGAGCGCGATCGGCGTATACGACAATACCGAGGGAAGAGGAAGAAGCAGCCCAAACAGGAGTAGAAAGGAGCGAGAAAGAGACGAGCAAGGCAAGTATGCTTTTCGCGATGGAAAACCTGTCATTCCGAGTGGCTACCGCCAAAAAACCAAATCTACTGATCACCGCAGAGCGGTGGACGAACAGGCGCGTCATTAGACGACTCCAAGAGGGCCAGACGAAGAATACCGACTAAGTTTGATGACGTCAATGAGTAAACACTTTTCGAAAGGAAAAAGTCGCGGTGGCCCCTGGCGTGCGGAGATTGCTGGCCGCTGAGGCGTTCCGCTGATACAATGCCAGCAAAAGATGACCGACTGGAAACAGATTACCGCCCGAATCCGACGCGCGCGCACCAGCAAAGATCCTGCGGGACAACTTTCGAATCTTTATCAAAAGACGCGGGACGCGATGGTGGCGTTCGAATTGGCGAAGTATTTCGAAACGTCGGGACAAAACGCGGACGCCGCGAAATGGTATTCGGCGGCGGCAGAAAGATTTCGCCGCGCGGATTGGAAAGTGAAGGCGCAAGAAGCGGCGGTGCGTCTGGGCGGGGTTCCCGGAGAGCTTCCGATGGAAGCAACGGGCGCGGCGGCGGGCGAGTTTGCCTTGACGCCTCCCATGGTTTCGGCCCAGGAGCCGAGCTTGCCGTTCGAACCGAATGTAGAAGCGCTGGAATCGTCGGTGGCGGTTACGAGCGAGGTACAGCAAGCGGGAGAGAGTGCAGCTGTAGCGCCGACTAATTCTGAGCCAGAGAAGAGAGGCCGGCGGAGAGGCCGGCGCGGAGGGCGAAACCGGCGCAAGGGCGGAATTGCGAAAGAAGAGGGGAGCATTCCTAGTCAGAATGCAGCGGAAGCCCCCGCGCCGCGGCGCGGACTGCCTCCTGCAGTCTTCGAGGATTCGGCCGAACCTGCTCCTCCGAGAGTGACGCACAGCCGGGCAATTCCAAATCTGCCCGTCGAACCAATTGGAGATCCAGGCGGACCCAGCGTAAGAGGCCGGTACGGTGATCCCGGACTCTCTTCACGGATTTCTTTGTTGGAGATGCAATTCCGCAGGCTGATGACGTGTCCGCCTGCTCAACTGGAGCAAGCGGAGCACGCTCCGGCAGGGCCGGGAGTGTTTGTGTTGACGGATTCGGACCTGACGAGCTACTACTACGTGGAAGCTTGCCAGACGTTGCGCATCGCGATTGCGAATTTATTGCGCGGCGGATCAAGGCGTGGAGTGGAGTCCATCAAGCCGCAGCTGGCGCAACACCTGGGAATCCAGGAAGCGCGCGTGGCGAAATATTTGGCGGAGCACTGTGTGGTGAGGTGGCTCCAGTTGGATGAAGGCGCGTCTAATTTCGCGCATTTTGTGATTGCTGTTCTGCGACCCGCCCTCAACGAATAGGAGTCCCTCTTCGGGAATGCGCAGAAATCTTCCACACAAGTGGAAAGTTCTAGCCCGTTCGCACTAGTAGTAACCCCTTCTGGGGGCTACTCAAATTGCCGTTGGATGCCCACTATTACCGTTCGACCCCTGATTCTTGCCATTCAGCGCATGGGGCTGGATTCCGCCCCGGGTAACCGTCAAACTATAGGAGTCCAAAGACTTATTGGACGGACCAAGGGTTCGTGGTACGGTTTTTGTGCATCGAAGAGTGAGCCCGGGGGCAATCGTTTAGGGTCTGTATCCGACGATTGGGTGGGCTCCATCTAACTCAAGGGCAGAAGTACACTGCATTTTCGAAAGTGGAGGATAGAGGTTTATGCCGAATCAAGTAGGCACGCAGATCGCACGGACAATTGATTGGGTTGTTTGCAAGACCGCGGGAATTACGTTCAACG
The DNA here is from genome assembly GCA_041482215.1 of Candidatus Acidiferrum sp. Lineage (GTDB taxonomy): Bacteria > Acidobacteriota > Terriglobia > Acidiferrales > UBA7541 > Acidiferrum. Next base: position 14,821 of record JBGPDI010000117.1, read on the forward strand.
CCATTCAGCACTTCAACAAGCGTAATCCCAATCCTTCGGTCACACCGAAATGGTCGGACAAGCCGCTGCTGAAATCGTGGGAAAAGACCAAGCCAACGCTGGGCTTCCCGAGGCAGACCGATTCGCTTTGCCCCGCGTGCGTGAAAGAAGCTCGCGAAGCGATTATCGCTGGCAAGAAAGATTGGCGCGACCTGATGCACGAGAAGGTCGGCGAGATTAAGGCGCAGATTGTCGAGCGCGACGGGCAAGTCTGGATGATTAAGGACTGTCCGCTACATGGCCACTACGAAGACATGATGGCCGTGGACGCGAAATTCCTGGAGTGGATCGAGAAACAGTTCCCTGGCCGCGATATTCCTGCGCACAACGACGAAGACCTGCACAAGCATGGTTCTTCGACAGTGCGCTATGGCCGCGGGTCCGTGCTTACTGTGGACTTGACCAACCGCTGCAACATGATGTGCGACCCGTGCTACATGGACGCCAACCAGGTTGGATACGTTCACGAG
>JBGPDI010000118.1:0-15229 GCA_041482215.1 Candidatus Acidiferrum sp.
GAGGGAATTGAACCCCCGACCCTCTGATTACAAATCAGATGCTCTACCAGCTGAGCTACGCCAGCGCCGCTCAAACCGGGTAAGGATAGCAGAAGAGGTATAAGAATTGCAAGGGGTTGCAGGCAAAAACGGAGCACGCAGAGGGCCAGCTCTGTGGAAAACCACGCACCCCTGTGACTACCTGGACACCCATTATCTCGCTTGTCATCTACAGGTTAGCGGAAAATTCAACCCGGCCGATCAACCGAAAATCAACAAGAGGAAATCACTTCAATTTCTGCCCCGTTTCCTCTTTGTAATTTGATGCTGAAAAATGCTTTCCGATGCGACAATCATGAATTCAAGGCAATTCTTGCGGATGGTGCGTGTGCGATGAAAAGTCGGACGTTGATCGGGCTGGCCGTTATCGTCGTTCTTGGTGTGGGCGCATTTTTCGGATATCGAAAATGGGGCACAACAAACGGAGCTTCACGCGAGGAATTGCTTTCGCTGATGCCCACCGATGCCAGCGTCGTTTTTTTCGCCGACTTCGACGAACTTCGGCAAGCTCCATTCCTCGCCGAGATTTACGCGTGGGCTCCGAAGCCTCAAGCGGATGCGGACTACGCGCAGTTTGTGAAGGATACCGGATTTGATTACGAGCGCGATCTCCATCGCGTGACAATTGCAGCGGAAAAGCGCGGCCCAGAGTCAGTCCTGATTGCAATCGTCGACGGAAAATTCAATCGTCAGAAAATCTCTGCCTACGCCTTGAAGGCAGGCTCGTCCGCAAAATTTGGCGCACGCGAGATTTTCTCCGTGGCACTCAGCGGGAGCTCAAAAAAAATATCCTTCACGTTTTTGGGGAATGACAGAATCGCGCTGACCAACGACATGGATCTCGGCAATTACCTCAGCGCAAAGAACCGAACAGAGGGGACAGCGGAATGGCGTACGCGATTCGAACACCTAGCAGGCTCGCCAATATTTGCAGTAATACGTCCAGATGCAGCGACCGGCACTACGTTGGCAGCACAGGCTCCCGGCGGTCTGCGTTCTCCGCAACTCTCCGCGTTGCTCGATCAACTGCTATGGATCACGGTGGCTGGGAAGCCGGAGAACGATCGCCTTCGCGTGGTGGCCGAAGGAGAATGCTCGGCGGAAGCCACGGCGCGGCAACTTGCGGACATGTTAAATGGTGTCGTCATTCTGGCACAGGCGGGATTAAACGACGCCAAAACCCGGCAGCAGTTGGATCCAGCGGCGCGCGATGCTTATCTAGAGCTTCTGAAGAGCGCGGATATCTCCAAGATTGACCGCGGGGATACAAAGTCAGTGCGGCTCTTGCTGGAAGTCTCCCCGGCATTTCTGGAAGCCGCACGCCGTACTCCACTCGCAAATCCGGACTCCGGAATGGCCAAACCTCTTCCTGGAAAAACTCCGGCCTCTCGGAAAGGGCACACCTAGGAATTCGGCATGGGGAATATAGCGGGATTCTGTTCGAGAAAAGAAACAGCGGACAAAAAAGGGCGGGCCAGCCCGCCGCGCCGACACCCGAGAATGTCGTTCGAATCTTAGTCGCCCGCAGGCGTGGACTTCATGTAGCGCCAGGGATTGATGGGCGCGTTGTTCATGCGGACTTCATAGTGGACGTGCGGGCCAGTGGACCGTCCGCTGATGCCCGTGTAACCAACCACTTCGCCGCGCTTGATACGTGAGCCGGGTACAGCCGAGAATGCCGAAAGGTGCGCGTACCAGGTGGTGATCCCAAAGCCATGATCGATGACCACCAAGCGGCCGTAGCCAGCATGGTTTTCCGAGATCGTGACTATTCCATCCGCCGTGGCGTGAACCGGAGCCCCATAGTCGGAAGCTACATCTACGCCAGTGTGGAATGCACCTTCACCGCTGAATGGATCCAACCGTTCGCCAAAGCTGTCGGTGATGTGCCCCATGACCGGCCAAATCGCCGGCGTGTAGGTGGAGTCCGCAAAACTCATCGGTGAAAGCAAATGGAGCCCGCTGCTGGAGATCGCAATCACCGCAGCGTTGCGCTTCAAAAAGGTGTACTGCTCGATGGAGCGGTCGAACGCATCTTGTGCATCAACAGGATTGTCGCTCTGATCAAAAGCTGCCGGATGATAGCGCAGAACCCCATAGGTCATGGCCACTTCAGTCGCGAGAGACTGGAGAGAGTCTAGGCGCTGGTTGGTGTCGTCAACGGTGCTCTGGAGCTGACGATATTGCTTTTTCAGGGTTTCTTGATCGTGGCGAAGCGCGTTGTAGTTGCCAACCTTCCAAAGCATTCGCGAGTAGGAGCCGACCGCAGCCGTCACGCTGATTGCCCCAATCAGCGCCAGTACCGCGATACCGTGCAGCAGATAAGCTGGCACGATCACTTTCCGGAGCTTCCCCGGAGTCGACGCGATAAAGAACGTGTAGCTCTTACCCCTCATAAAATATTGGGCCCTCAGGCCTTCAAATTTGACGTATGCGAGCAAATTGCCCTAGCGCCCGCTAGAACCTGCACTTGAACCAAAATCTGAACCGTGAGCCTTGGTCCGCGACCTTCGACATATTAAATTCTGTAGAACAGGACGTCAACCCTGTATTTAGTCCATTTAAGGTCAGGCTGTGCAAACCTGTCCCCTGTCCATTTGTACAGGGGGTACCATAGTTTCTGAGAATCTAAGGACTCGAGCGACGCTAAGGAATATCCAAACTGGGCTAGGGAGCTATACTGTCTCACAAAAGCGGACTGGAGTGTTGAAGAAACCAGATGAAACACGAATTTCGGGACGAGAATTCCATCTTGAAGCTTATCTCGGCCCGCGCGGCAGACTCCCGCAGGATTCTAACTGAGCGTGGCGTGTCACTGGGAATTGGCGATGACGCAGCTCTGTTCCGACCAAAACGTGGTTACGACACCATATTGACGTGCGATTGGTTTCTGGAAGGCACACACTTCCTAAGGGAGAAGCATCCCCCGGACGCGGTGGGATGGAAGTGCCTTGCCAGGGCGCTCAGCGATGTAGCGGCCATGGGGGGTATTCCACGCTGCTTTCTACTTAGCCTGGCTTTGCCGGAGACGCATGCTGGCCGATGGCTGGATCTCTACCTTAAAGGGTTGCGTCGTGCGTCCCGTAAGTTTCAATGTGCCCTCGCTGGCGGGGACACTACGAGGCAAAATAGAATCCTTATTAATGTAACTGTGGTGGGGGAAGTACAGGCTGGTTGCGCGCTCCTGCGTTCGGGTGCACGGGCGGGCGACATACTATATGTCAGTGGGCGGCTCGGAGAGGCAGAGCTGGGTCTGCGGATTCTGCGGCAAACCAAGGCGGGCAGGAACAAGATAAATCCGCTCACAAGGAAACACCTTTATCCAGAGCCGCGCCTTGCCTTAGGCAGATGGTTGTCCAGAAGGGACTTGGCGACCGCCATGATGGACCTCTCCGACGGACTATCGACCGACCTGGCCAGGTTGTGTGCCGCAAGCGGAGTTGGTGCGCGGGTCGAAGAAACCCGGATTATGCGGGTGCAAACTAGTAGTGCTGTCCTCATTCACGGACATGATCCTCTGCAGCTTGCCTTGCACGGCGGAGATGACTATGAGTTGCTATTCACCGTGTCTGCGCGCAAGGCAAAGTTCCTCCCGCAGACTTTCAGAGGTGTGCGCCTAACCCCGATCGGGAAAATTACTCGGACTCTGGACCTCATGGTACTGGACGAGGACGGCATTGCTAGTCACCTGGAGCCCAGCGGCTGGGATCCCTTCACGAAAAAACTGTAGACCCAAGCACCTTGCCAAACTGGCTGAAAGTGCTGTCATTCACAGGCTATCAGCGTTTTGCAATCCGCAAGAGGCACGCGCGCAACAACCGATTCGCGTGAATTGCGAACCCGGCACAGGTGAACATCGCCGCAGTGCAGAGTTCAGCGCTAACCGCTGTACTTCAGAATATGTAAGCAACTGACAAAAGCGCTATCTTGAGAACAAGAAAGGGGAGAGCGTCCAGCTCTCCCCTTTCTTTATTTAGATCTGAACAACGTCCGATCATTTAGAAGATGAACCTCGCTGACAATTGCATCTACCAAATATTGGTCGCCGTCGAGGTGTACGTGTTGAAGTTCGAGGAGGCACCAAGTTGAATTCTTGGCCCTGTTGAGTGGCGCAGGGTTTCAAATATCAGTAAGAGAACCGACTCGATTTATGGATACGCGCTTAAGGAAACTATAAATTGGAGGGCTTATGCCGACCGTCTAATGGCGTGGGCCTATCGTGCTCTAGATTGTCGAACGTTAGTCGCCTGACGGTGAAGAGGCAGGTGGCTTTTCTTTGGGGGCAGGAGGCTCATCTTCGGTCGGGGCGGTGTCCGGGGTGTCCACGTTGACGTGGTGCTCGCCAACTTGCTGTTCAAGCGGAACGACATTCGCGAAATCCACTGTGGGCGTTCCGGCGAGCGCTCCCTGCATGAATTCGAGCCAGATCGGTAGCGCGGCGCGCGCGCCAGTCTCCTTTTTCCCTAGTGAGATTTGCTTGTCGTCGAAACCCACCCATACGCCGCTGGTCAGTTGCGGGGTATAGCCCACAAACCAGGCATCGGTGTAATCCTGGGTCGTGCCCGTTTTCCCGGCGGCGGGGCGCCCCAGCGCTTTAGCCTGGATCCCGGTGCCGAATTGAATGACTTCCTCGAGCATCGCGGTCATGGTACGCGCAACGTCCGGCGAGAGGACGTCGTGGACCTCGGGATGCGCCTCTTCGAGCAGCGCGCCGTCGTAACTGGTGACACGGCGAATCATATGCGGGTCAATGCGGATTCCGTCGTTGGGAAAAACAGTGAATGCCGAAACGTGTTCGAGGAGCTTCATATCCGCCGCACCGAGAGCCAGTGGCAGATACGGCGGAAGCGACGTGGTGATCCCGAACCGCCTGGCCATGTCCACGACGGTGTTGATGCCGACTTTTTCCGCAAGCTTCACGGCCGGAACGTTGCGTGAGCCGGCCAGCGCGCGTCGCAGAGTGATGGTGCCTTCAAATTTTTCATCGTAGTTGTGCGGAGAGTACGGTTGTCCACCGCTGATGGTCGTAAATGGCGTGTCAACGATGGTATCGAACGGCGTTGCGCCTCTTTCGAGCGCGTCCGCATACACGTAAACCTTGAAAGAGCTGCCCACCTGACGAAACGCCTGTGTCGCGCGGTTGAATTTGGAATCCTCGAAACTATAACCGCCAATCATCGCCTTGATTTCACCGGTGGGATTGTCAATGGCGAGAAGCGCGCCCTGCGGTCCGGGCTGCTGCTCGAGCTGAATGCGTACAGTATTGTCGCGCAATTCTTGAATGGAGAACTGCGCGAGGTCACCAATCTTGAGAAGATCGGCAGGTTTCTTGCGGCCCGTCCACGCGAAATCGCCGGGAGTAAGAATTCCGCGGTATGTCCCGATCTTAATCAGCGCTTCTTTTTCACTGACGCTCTGGACCAGACCAGTAACGTAGCTTCCTTTTTCGATGGCGTGGCGCCAATCGTCATCCTCATAGGTATCGAGCTTTCCCAGATTGTCGCGCAGTACGTTTGGCAGATTGCCTTTCCAGCCATGGCGGCGCTCGTAGCTATGTAGCCCATCTCGCAGGGACTGATTAGCGACCCGCTGCATATTAATGTTCAGAGTGGTGTAAACGCGCAGCCCGCGCTCGTGAACCGCTTCGGTGCCGTACGTGGATTCAAGATACTTGCGAATTTCTTCAAAGAAGTAAGGCGCGAGGTCGTTGCGCGGATATTGGATGTGGAGGCCGATCGGCGATTTTCTGGCAGTGGCTTCTTCCGTGGGCGTGATCTTCCCTTCTTCTTCCATGCGGTGTAGCACCAGATTGCGGCGGTTGAGGGCGAGTTCCGGATTCGTGAGAGGAGAGAATTTCGGGCCGTTGACCATGCCGGCGAGAAGCGCAGCTTCCTGAAGCTTCAGATCGGTGACCGGCTTGCCGAAATAAAATTGCGAAGCGGCGGCGAATCCGTAATTCCCATGTGCCAGATACACCTGGTTCGAATACATCGTAAAGATTTGGGGCTTGGTGTAGCGCCGCTCAATCTGTAGCGCCAGAAGAATTTCCTGCATTTTGCGCCGGAAGCTGCGATCGCTGCGGTCGAGAAATAGATTTCCGGCCAGTTGCATGGTGATAGTGCTGGCCCCGCCGGTGATGCGGCGCTTGACGAGATTTCGAGCCGCGGCACTGGCCATCCGCGGGAAATCGATCCCCCAATGTTCTTGGAAATGCTGGTCCTCGATGGCGGTGACCGCGCTGTACAGGATCTTGGGGCATTGCTCGTAAGTCATCAGAATGCGGCGCTGCAGTGCGAAGCTGCCTGCCATCTGCCCGTCATCTGCGTAAACTTCCGTGACCACGTCAGGGCGATAAGTTTCCAGAGCGCGAATCTCCGGCAGGTCGCTGGCGTAAACAAAAAGCAACCCGCAGCCCGCACCAAGCGCAATGGCGCAAAGCACTAGAAACGCGAGCGCGACGCGGTCAATCAGTTTCCAGCCGCGCAAGCGTAAAGTAATAGGTGGCAGGCTCAGCATGAACAAAAGATTTTAACGCGGATGCCTTTGGTGACCATCAGGGATAACGCGCGAAGTTTCCTATTCCGACCGCGTATTGAGCCGAGACTCAGAAGCATATCTCAAACGCCTTGTAACTCTCGACGGACCAAACGCCGTGCTGAAAGACAAGAGTGTATTTGCCGCAGGGCTGCCACCAACCTCCGACTACCTCAACACGAGTGTCGCTGATCCGTTTTACATTCTCGGTTTCGAAGTAGCTACCTAGCTCACCGGTCTTCGCATCCTTCCACGCCCCAGCTAACTTCGGAACTGGAACAAAGACTGCCCGCGAGGCTGGAAGGGCCCTGACGTACCACACAGAGAGCAGACGTAAAGTCGCGGGAGAAGGATCGCGTCCATTGACCTTGAGGAAAACAATTCCCTTTTGAGAAAGCGTTGCATATCGCAAAACGGCGGCAAGTATCTCGTCCTCGAACTTATCTTGCTCTTGCTTTGGCAAAGCCTTCTGAGCGCAAATGGTGCAATTCGCCAGAAAAAGGAACGTTGTAATGGACCAAAGAATCTTTTTCACTTAGAACCTCAGTATCCCCTCCCCGAAGGCGAGTTCATGTCTTGACCAAACTTTCATAGTACCGTTCTCCGGCGCAGGAGCGGCAGAGGGTGCGGCCGTCCCTTATGACTTCGCGCTTGAAATTGATACCTTCGCCACACTGAGCGCAGACGACGCGAGGACCTTTGAAGCCGGGCAAGTCTTCAGGCTGGACTTCGACTTTGACCCATTGCTTATCGAAAAGAATCTCGTCGGAGAGCTGCGCGTAAGCCTTTTGCTGGCCGGCATCTTTGCCGAGTTCGGGAAATATTTCGCGCGCGGCCGGTTTGGACGATTCTTTCGCGGCAATGCGCACGGCGCGGCCGGTTTGCAGATCCACGAAAGTGGCAGCGACTTTGCCCCAGTCACGGAACTTCAAAGCGCGCTTGCCCAGCCGGCAGTTGGCAACGAGCGCAACGGCGTCGGTCATGCATCGATCTATCTCGACATACGTAACGATACGCTTGCGCTCAGCGATGGGATCATCAATCCCTAGTTCGTGCAAACCGAGCATCGCCAGGCGCACGCCAAGAACTTGCCCCGCGCAGAGATGCCCATGCGCAATTGCGGCGAGATCGAGATATTCAAAAAGGGTTTTCATCGGAACAGTCGCTGCTCAAGCCTTCTCCGGGGCGGTCCACGGATGCGGCCCGCTGGCCTCGAGGAACGCGAAGACAGTCATCACCAGCGCAAGCGCAGTGAAGGCGGCGTCGCGAACGACGGTCATGCCGGTAAGCTTCTCCGGTGTGCCGAAGCAGCCGCAATTAATGTCCATATGCAGGAGATAAGCGCGAGTGACGACCGCCAGGAATCCCACCATGATCACCGAGATGGCGGCGGCCCAAATGCGTAGCCGCCAGCCAATCAGCAGCAGCAAGCCAAGAACGATTTCCAACAGCGGCAAAGTATGCGCGACCAATCGCGAGGCTTCGGGCGAGATCATTTTGTACGATTCGACTTGCTGCGCGAAGCTCGAGATATTCATCGAAATCGAAAATTTCAGTACGAACATCGGCCATAGGTGCGTGTTGGGTAACAGAAGTTTTGAGAAGCCGGCATACACAAAAATTCCGCCAAGGACGAGCCGCCCGATCCAAATAATCGCGCGTCGCATATTGAGTGGGCTGGATTGCATCATCTCTCTTGGCTTAATCAGCTTTCAGTTCTTCTTCAACGCATCATCACTGCGATAGCAGCTGATCGAGAAACGTTTTGAGAATGTCGTAGGTCATCGCGCCGGAATACGGATACGTTTGGCCCTTACAATGAAACACCGTGGTGGGCGTCTGATTGACGCGGTAGGTCTGCCCGAGTGCGTAGTCCTTGTCAATCAAAGTTTCGAGGGTGCCACCTTTCACTAGCGCGCGAACCTTGGCCATTTCCGCGGCGGAAAGTACGGCAGCGATGGTGCCATCCACATCACCTGTTTGTTCCCACTTTTCCTGATTCTGAAAGAGAGCTTGTTCCACGGCCTCAACTTTCCCGAGCTGCGCGCCAGCGCGAGCGTAGCGCGCGGCCACTCGCGAGTACGTATGCATCGGAAGAGGGAAATCACGGTGAATTAAGTACACCTTCCCACTGCTGACGTAGTCGTCCATTAGCCGGCGATTGGTGGTGGTAAAAAGCGTCTTGCATGCCGGGCACTGAAAATCGCTGAAGACCTCCATCGTGACGGGAGCACTCTTCGAGCCGAACGCTTTGTGCGGATCAACGTCGGGTAGGCCGACCAATGACTGCTGTACAGGGGGGCGAGAGGTCGCCTTCGCTTCAACGAACGGCACCGGAATTAGGGGAGCTTCGGATTTCTTGGTAGAGTTCAAGGGTTCCGAAACTGGTGGTGGCACCGATTGCGCCGATGCCGGGGTCGCCTCAGGAGTCTTGTGCCAAGTGGGTATAAAGAGGGCGCAGCAACCGAGCACGCCCACGCTGATAATCCCCGCCAGAATGCGCCGACGATTCACGCGATCCTCCGAAACACCACGATAGATTTGTTCTGCAGTTGCCAAAACACAATTCTACCGCGAATTAGCCGAAATGTAAGGAGAGTCATGAGCATAAGCGAATTGGCGCTCCGAAACAGATATTCTGCAACCACCCCCTCCTAAAGGCTGGTTGGGTTCCAAGCTGCTTACGTTGTGCGGCCCTGGGCTCAGACACTCCGACCCGTTCTTCTTCCCACCCAAGCGGTCTGAAGCATGCAACTTCAGGAAAACAGGTAAGTTATGGACATCATCATAAAACTTGACAACCACACACTCAAGTTATATACTCCTTCTCGAACTGAGCTTGGAACGCGAGAACTGAGCCGGATTCGCCTTGCTTTCAAAGAGATGCGGCGAATGGGATAGGCACAAAGTTTCAGGAGGAATGGCTGCAATGAGCAAGATCATTGGAATTGACCTGGGCACAACGAACTCGGTCGTAGCCGTGATGCAAGGCGGCGAACCGGTAGTAATCCCCAACCAAGAAGGCGCGCGAACGACCCCGTCCGTGGTGGCAATCACAAAAACGGGCGAACGCCTGGTTGGCCAAGTGGCTAAGCGCCAAGCGGTGACGAATCCCGAGAACACCGTGTATTCGATCAAACGCTTCATGGGCCGTCGCTACGACGAAGTTGGCGAAGAAACACGCCGCGTGCCCTACAAAGTAGTTGCTGGACCGCATCAGGATGCGCGCGTTGAGATTTCGGGCAAGGCCTATAGCCCGCCGGAAATCTCCGCGATGATTCTGGGCAAGTTGAAGACGGCCGCGGAAGATTTCCTCGGCGAGAAAGTCTCCAAAGCCGTGATTACGGTCCCGGCGTACTTCAATGATGCCCAGCGCCAAGCTACCAAGCAAGCAGGCGAAATTGCCGGTTTGGAAGTGGTACGCATCATCAACGAACCCACTGCCGCGGCTCTGGCGTACGGTTTGGATAAGAAAACTGACGAAACGATCGTAGTGTACGACCTCGGCGGCGGCACCTTTGATATCTCCGTGCTGGAAGTCGGCGCGGGCGTGGTGGAAGTGAAGTCTACCAACGGCGACACGCACCTTGGCGGTGACGACGTTGACCAGCGCATCGTGGACTGGCTGATCGACGAGTTCAAAAAAGAAAACAGCATCGACCTCAGCAAGGACCGCATGGCGCTGCAGCGGCTGAAGGAGGCCGCGGAAAAAGCCAAGATTGAGCTTTCTCAGATGATGGAGACGGAAATCAATCTGCCCTTCATCACCGCGGGCGCAAGCGGGCCGATCCACATGCAACTGAAGCTAACACGAACACGGCTCGAGCAGTTGATGAGCGATTTGCTGGATCGTTCGATGAAGCCGGTGAAGCAAGCCCTCGAAGACGCCAAAATGTCGCCAAACGACATCCAGGAAGTGGTCATGGTCGGCGGCTCGACGCGCATCCCGAAGGTACAGCAACTGGTGCGGACGTTCTTCGGCGAAAAGGAATTGCACCGTGGTGTGAACCCCGACGAAGTCGTGGCCGTAGGCGCCGCGATTCAGGGCGCAGTGCTGGCCGGGGACGTAAAAGACATCCTGCTGCTGGACGTGACGCCGCTTTCTCTGGGCGTTGAAACGCTTGGCGGTGTGATGACCGTGCAAATCCCGCGCAACACGACCATCCCGACGCGCAAGGTGGAAACCTATTCGACTGCGGCGGACAACCAGCCGGGCGTGGAAATCCACGTCATGCAGGGCGAGCGCAAGTTCGCGAAAGACAACCGTTCACTTGGTACGTTCAAACTGGACGGGCTCCCTCCGGCCCCGCGAGGCACGCCGCAGATCGAAGTCACTTTTGACATCGATGCCAACGGCATCCTGAATGTGACCGCGAAGGACAAAGCCACCAGCAAGGAACAGAAGATCACCATCACCGCGTCCAGCGGCTTGAGCAAGGAAGAGGCCGAAAAGATGCGCACTGAGGCCGAATCGCATTCGGAGGACGATCGCCGCCGCATGGAGGAAGTCGAAGCGCGCAATAGCCTCGACGGCATCCTCTATCAGTCAGAGAAAATGCTCCGTGAAAACCGCGAGAAGATCGCGGAAGCGGACGTGAAGAAGGCTGAAGAAGCCATCGAAGATGCAAAGAAAGCCATCAACGAAGGTGGCGTGGCGCGGCTGCGCTCGGCAAAGGAAAACCTCGAGCGTTCGCTACACAAGATCGCCGAAGAACTGTACAAGACGGCGCAAGCGGCGGGTGGCGCGGGCCAGGCTGATGCGGCTAGCGCTGGCGCTGGACCGGCAGGTGGTTCTACTTCCGGCTCGAGCGGCGCGCAGGAGAAAAAACCTGGCGATGTGATCGACGCCGAGTACGTGGACGTGGACGAGTCGAAGCGTCCGAACTAAGTTGCAGTAGCATTCGCAGGGGCGCAGCCCGCTGAGGCAAGCGCCCCTGCGATTTTTTCTTTAGGGCAAAGATGCCAACAACTGCAAAACAAGATTATTACGAACTGCTGGGAGTGGCGCGGAAGGCCGGCGCCAAGGATATTCGTGCGGCATTTCGTAAACTGGCTCGCAAATATCATCCGGATTTGAATCCCGGCGACAAATCCGCCGAGGAAAAATTCAAACAACTCCAGGAAGCCTACGACGTTCTGTCCGATTCCAAGAAACGGCAAGTCTACGACCAGCACGGCTTTTACAGCGACAATATCCCAACGGGTGGAGCTGGTGCATCCGGGGCTTACGGCGCGGACTCCGACGTCAATTTTGACTTTGGCGGATTCGATTTCGGTGGCAACTCCGGCGCACCTGGAGGCGGGTCTAGCTTTCGAGATCTTTTCAGCCAGTTTTTCAGTGGTGGACGCGGCGGCACCGCGATGGAGCCGGAGCACGAGGCCGGCGGCGACCTGGAATACCAGATCGAAATTGATTTCTGGGATGCGGTGCGCGGCGCAGTAAAAAAACTTTCGATCACGCGGTTGGACACTTGCGAAACGTGCAAGGGCACAGGCGCTGTGGGATCGCCGCAGACCTGCACGGCCTGCGCTGGAACAGGAACGGTTCAGCAGGCGGCAGGCAAAATGCGCTTCAATGTGCCTTGCACGCGCTGCGGAGGCACAGGCAAGCTGCGCACGCTATGCAAGACCTGCAACGGTGAAGGGCGCGTGCGGCGGTCGGAATCGATTGACGTGCGCATCCCCGCTGGTGTTTCGAACGGCGGGCGTGTTCGTGTCCCGGGCAAAGGCAATTCCGGAACGATGGGCGCACCGGCAGGAGATTTGTATTTGCGCGTGGTCGTAAAGCCGCATGAATTCTTTGAACGGCGCGCCGACGATCTATATACCAAGATCCCGGTAACAGTGAGCGAAGCGACGCTTGGAGCAAAAATAGAAGTGCCGACCATCGATGGGCGCGCACTCGTACGAATTCCGCCGGGGACAAACAGCGGCAAGACGCTGCGATTGAAAGAAAAGGGCGTGCCCAGCGCGCGCAATGGTGCGCGAGGCGACCAATACGTCGAAATTCAAGTGGTCGTGCCGGCTCCTACTGACGAGCGCGTGCGAACTTTGATGAAAGAGTTAGAGACCGTAGCGCCGGGAGATCCGCGTAAAGATTTGTTCACGAAGGCGGGAGTGTAAGAGAAGCGATGCCACCGCGAGCAAAAAAAAGAGCCAAAGCCGGCTACATGATTAGCGCGGTGGCAGAACTTTACAAACTGCATCCTCAGACGCTGCGGCTTTATGAACGCGTGGGCCTGCTGAAGCCATCGCGTTCTCAAGGAAACACGCGACTCTATACAGATTCCGACCTGGAACGGTTGGACGTGATCTTGACGCTAGCGCGAGACATGGGCGTAAACCTGGCTGGAATCGAAATCATCCTGAACATGCGCGAGAAAATGATTGAGATGGAACGGCAGATGGGCGAGTTCGCGCAAGTGGTGCAGCAAGAATTGTCGCGTGTCGCAGCGTCGCATTTGAACGAGAAAACGCCACGGCACGCGATTGTGCGGGCCGCGCCGCGGCTAGGCCGATAGTTTTCCTCAGCAGCAATCGGTGATGAGTCTCAAAGAGAAGCACCAGTAGTTCCTTCCACAGTTTTCCCAACGCAGATGACTTGCTGTGCGCGGTTGACGACCGTATCCTGTCCCAAGCGGAGAACAACTGGCCGGACTTCAGACCGGACACTACACAAACCATGGCGCTGGAGAATTGCACACTCTGTAGAGGGACGGGATGGAAACTGGTGCCGCGTGGAGACGGCTCAGCCGGAAACATGGCGGTCGCGTGCGACTGCAGGATGGAGTCGCGTGCCTCTCGAGTGATGGAGCGCGCACGGATTCCAAAACGTTATGAACATTGCGACTTTGAAAGCTACGTCACCGACCTCACCGACGGAAAAACCTGGACACAGCAACACGCACACTCCCTGAAACAAGCAAAACTCTTCACGCAAGGCTTTGTGCGCGAGTATCCCGGCTCATCCGAAAAAGGTTTACTGTTCATGGGACCTTCGGGCGTCGGAAAAACACATCTAGCGGTTGCGGCACTGAAAGATCTAATTCACCGCGGACACGCAGGGCTATTTTGTGATTACCGCGAACTCCTCAAAGAAATCCAGGCCAGCTACAATCCGGCAAGCGAATCCACGGAAATGAAAATTCTTGAGCCGATTCGAACTGTCGAGATTTTGGTGCTAGACGATCTTGGCGCCAGCAAGCCGTCGGACTGGGTGCGCGACATCGTCGGCATCGTCTTGAACGCCCGCTACAACGAAAACCTAACGACCATCATCACCACGAATTACCTCGACAATCCTGCGACCGAAGGCGAAGTGACGCGACTTGGTGGCAAGTTGATCCCACCGGTACGCGAAGATGCCCTGGAACAGCGCATCGGTAGTCGCATGCGCTCGCGATTGTACGAAATGTGCCGCACCATAGAAGTCACCGCTCCCGATTTCCGTCGCGAGAAGACCCAAGCCGGCCATGCAAGAGCTTAGGATGTAAGAATGCGAACATCGTCAAAAGAGCAACGGCTCGAAGCGCTGGAAGAAGAGTTCAAGCCTCTTCTACTTTCGTGTTTAAAGGAATGCGCGAACGGCAGATGGGGTTTGTTTAAGCAGAACCGCCAGTCAGAAGCGGCTAGGGCTCTGCTTTGGACGGAGGCTGATCGGCTGAGAGATTTGGCTGAGGAAATCCAAGCGATTCGTGCTGAATTTGGCCAGCCGGATCTAATCTGCGAGCGGTTCCTCAACTGCTGCTCCGAGCGAGGTGAAAACCTTCCTGGCGAGCCGAAACGTGCAAAGAGACTCCTTGAGATATTGGAGATTGATGGGTAATCCGCTCACTTGTATTTCACTGGATTGAAAGTTGTGTTTCATTGACACGGGGTTGAGGCGGCGAGTATCCTTTTCATGTTGCAGCGTTTTCGAGGACCGCAGCATCTCTGTCCCTAAGCGGCCGCTGACACGCTGACTTGGCGATGTGACCCCCGAGAGGCATATTGCCGGGCAAGCGCAGGGCGGTTGACTTCCTTGCATTAACCCCGATTGGGAAGCAGCAAGGACCATTTTCGATTGAACGCGGGGGCCGCATAGCGGCTACCTAAAGCGAAGTAATCTTCCGGAGGCCAACAACCATGTTTTCCGACCACGACAACCTGACCAATGCGGCTGCCGCCGCGCCTGCACCCGAAGCCGAATCCGCTCCGGACAGCGCGCACACCGAGACAAATACCACGGTGGAAGGCAAAGCCGAACAGACTGCTCCCGCTGCAACCGAGCACGCCGAGGCCGTAAATTCCTCAAAGGAAACACCCTCAGCGCCGGAATCGCAACAGGCTGCGCCTGTCGCCGAGTCGCACCCGGTGGATGCGGAGGCCGCGGCCGCGGCCGAGGAAGCAGCCGGCTCGGAAGAAATGAGCAAGCTGCTCGAGGAATACGACGAGAAGCAGGAAGCAGCTGCATCGCAGGAAGTCATCGAGGTCAAGGTCGTCGCCTACACGGAGCACGGCGTTGTCGTAGACCTGGGCGGAAAAACGGAAGGGTTGATTCCCGCGGCGGAATTCGCGGACACAGAAATCCCACGTCCAGAGCCGAACAGCACCATCGAGGTGCAGCGCACCGGGGAGCACAAGGACGGCTTCACGATCCTGTCGTACCTAAAAGTGC